>CBIHPE010000056.1:0-19767 GCA_966212015.1 uncultured Frankiales bacterium
TCCAGCCGGCGCCGCGGAAGTAGGACTCCAGCTCCTGGATGATCTTGCCGTTGCCGCGCACGGGCCCGTCGAGGCGCTGCAGGTTGCAGTTGACGACGAAGGTCAGGTTGTCGAGCTCCTCGCGCGCCGCGACGCCGATGGCGCCGAGCGACTCGGGCTCGTCCATCTCGCCGTCGCCGAGGAACGCCCACACCCGCTGCTGGCTGGTGTCCTTGATGCCGCGGTGCTGCAGGTAGCGGTTGAACCGCGCCTGGTAGATCGCGCTGATCGGGCCGAGGCCCATCGACACGGTCGGGAACTCCCAGAAGTCCGGCATCAGCCGGGGGTGGGGGTACGACGGCAGGCCGGTCTCCTTCGACTCCTGGCGGAAGCCGTCGAGGTGCGCCTCCGTCAGCCGGCCCTCGAGGAAGGCTCGGGCGTAGATGCCCGGGGAGGCGTGGCCCTGGAAGTAGACCTGGTCGCCGCCGCCCGGGTGGTCCTTGCCGCGGAAGAAGTGGTTGAAGCCGATCTCGTAGAGCGACGCCGCCGACGCGTAGGTCGCGATGTGCCCGCCGACGCCGATCTCGGGGCGGTTGGCGCGGGACACCGTCATGGCGGCGTTCCACCGGACGTACGCCCGGATGCGGCGCTCGACGTGCTCGTCGCCCGGGAACCAGGGCTCGCGCTCCGGCGGGATCGTGTTGATGTAGTCCGTGCTGCGCAGCGGCGGGACGCCGACGGACTTCTCGCGGGCGCGCTCCAGCAGCTTCAGCATGAGGAAGCGCGCGCGGCCGCGGCCGCTGGTCTCGACCAGGTCGTCGAAGCTGTCGAGCCACTCCTGGGTCTCGGACGGGTCGACATCTGGCAGCTGGCTCGGCAGCCCGTCACTGATGACGGAGAACCTCTCGGCTGGACGCTCGCTCACAACAGCTTCCTCCTTCGCACCCCCATCCAACCTGCTACTAGTCAGTAGGCCACGCTGAGGTGATGGAGTCGACAGTCCTCACCGTCCGAACTGGCGACCGTGAGGTCGTCCTCGACCTCACCGGGGAGTGCCGACGCTTCGTCCGGGGTCGGGGTGACGGCCTGCTGCACGTGTTCGTGCCGCACGCCACGGCCGGCATCGCCGTGCTCGAGACCGGGGCCGGCAGCGACGTGGACCTGCTCGCCGCGCTCCGGGACCTGCTCCCCGCGGACGACCGCTGGCAGCACCGGCACGGCTCGCCCGGCCACGGGCGCTCGCACGTCCTCCCGGCCGTCGTCCCGCCGTACGCCTCTCTTCCGGTGCTGGGAGGCGAGCTGCAGCTGGGGACCTGGCAGAGCGTGACGCTGGTCGACCTGAACGTCGACAACCCGGTACGTGACGTGCGGCTCAGCTTTGTGAGCGGCTAGGGACTTGCCTTCGGGGGTGGGGTTCGGTGGACTACCTGAACACGCACGCGTCGAGATCAAGGAGTCACACAGGTGAGCACGTCCGCGGACCCGTCCGCGCAGCGCGGTCTGGCCGAGCGCCTCGGCATCGCCGAGGGACAGGTCGTCCAGGTCCTGGGTGACACCGACGACATCGACGACGACCTGCTTGACGACGTCTCGACGCGCACCGGCACGGAGCTCATCGAGGGCGACGACACCGACGAGGTCGTCGACGTCGTGCTGCTGTGGTGGCGCGAGGGCGACGGCGACCTGGTCGACGCGCTGGTCGACTCCCTGACCAACCTCGGTGACAGCGGCGTCGTCTGGCTGCTGACGCCGAAGGCCGGCCGCGACGGGCACGTCGAGCCGTCCGACATCGACGAGGCGGCGCCCACCGCCGGCCTGTCGAGCACCCGCAGCACGAGCGCCGCGCCCGAGTGGTCGGGCACCCGTCTGGTGTCGCCGAAGGCGGCGCGCGCCAAGCAGCGCCGCTGACCCCAGCGCAGGCCCGGCTGCTCCTCTCGCCGGAGGGGCGCGCGGCGGTCGACCGCGCGACCGACCTCGACGTCGGCACCATCGCGGCCGCCGAGGCGATGCGGCCCTTCGGCGAGGCCGGGCGCCTCGCCCTCGAGCAGGTGGGTCTGCGCCGCCGTGCGCTCGCCAAGCACCCGGACGGCGACCTGCTCTGGTGGACCGCCGAGGCGCTCGAGCAGTCGACGCCGAGGGCGGTCGCGCTGCACCACAGCAGGAGGTACGACGACGCCGCCGTCGTCCTCGACCTCGGGTGCTCGGTGGGCGGCGACCTGCTCTGCTTCGGCGACCGCGGGATCGGCGTGGACCTCGACGAGGCCCGCTGTCTGCTGGCGCGTGAGAACACCGGCGCCCCGGTCGCGTGCGCCGACGTCACGACCCTGTCGCCGACTGGCTGGGTCTTCGCCGACCCCGCCCGCCGGCACGGCGGCAAGCGGGGCTTCGACCCGCTCACCTGGTCGCCGTCGCTGCCGCAGGTGCTGTCCTGGCGGACCGGCGGCCTTGGTGTGAAGGTGGCTCCGGGCATCGACCACGACGCGCTGCCGGCCGACCTCGAGGTCGAGATCACGTCGCTTGACGGCGACGTGAAGGAGGCGATGCTGTGGCGCGGGGCGACGACCAGCGGCCATCGGATGACGGCGACGCTCCTGCCGTCGGGCGCTCAGCTGCACGGCACCGGTGCGGTCGCCTCCGTCGGCGCCGTGGGCCGCTACCTGCTCGAGCCCGACGGTGCCGTGATCCGCGCCCACCTCGTGGCCGAGGTCTGCGACCTCGTTCACGGACGGCTCGTGGACGCCTCGATCGCCTACGTGACCGCCGACGCCCTGGCGCCGACCGGGTTCGGCCGCTGGTACGAGGTGCTCGACGTGATGCCCTTCTCGCTCAAGCGCCTGCGTGAGGCGCTGCGCGGCGTCGGCACGGTGGCTATCAAGAAGCGCGGCACGGCTGTCGAGCCCGAGACGCTCCGCAGGCAGCTCAAGCTCTCAGGGTCAGGCTCGGCCACGGTCGTCCTGACCCGCGTGGCGGGCGCCCAGACCGCCCTCCTGGTCAACCCCCTCTGACGCGGTCAGGCGAAGAGCTTGGCGAGGGCCTTCACGCCGCTGCGGAGGACGGGGCCACCGGGCAGTCCGGGCACTGCGTCGATCATGGGCGCGAGCTTCAGGAAGCCGCGCATGTCCTGGACCTTGAGCTTGCGGCGGGCGAGCAGGGCGGGCAGCTGCGCCCGGCCGGCGGAGGCGTCGAGCAGGACGGCGGCATCGGCCTTCACACCCGGTCCGTCGAAGCGGCCGGAGGCCCGGGACGTCGTCCAGCCCTTGGCCGTCGAGACGAAGGACCAGCCGCCCTCCGGGGCGACCGCGGTCAGGCTCGTCTCGATGCCGTGCTGGTGCGCGAGCGCGCCCGTGACGTCGATGAGCGCGGCCAGGCCGTTGTCGAGCAGCGCGGCTGACGGAGCGGCGGCTCGCAGGTCGAGCGCGTGCACCGCCAGCTCGTAGCGCCCGGCGGACAGCACCGTCAGCAGCGGCAGCCGGCCGATCGAGGCGACGACCTCCTTGGTGCCGACCCGGGCCGGCTCGTCGGAGGCGAAGAACGCTGCGACGTCGCTGCGCGAGCGGCGCAGTGCCGCGCGGACGTCGTCGTCGGTCGCGTCGGTGTGCCGCGCCAGCAACGCGCGGTTGATGTCGTCCGGTGACCCCGCTGCGTCGGCGGAGCGGCCCTCGGCTGCGGCGATGAGCCCCGGGAGCACGTCGTGGTCGTCCCATGTGCCCAGGTGGACCAGGACGTCCCGCGCCGAGAGGTCCTTCAGGCGCGAGGGCCGCGAGAGGTCGGCGGAGTCGACGACCGAGAGGAAGTCGTCCCACGCGGACAGGACAGCGGCGGAGAGCTCCGAGACGCCGGTCCCGGCGAGCCCGACAGGGGTCATGGCACCTAGCATGCGGGAGTCCTGCCCCGACCCCCTCCAGGAGAACCCCCATGGTCGACATCGGTGACGAGGCCCCCGACTTCGAGCTGGCCGACCAGGACCGCAACATGGTCCGGTTGAGCAGCTTCCGGGGCGAGAAGAACGTGGTGATCGTCTTCTACCCGCTGAGCTTCACCGGGGTGTGCCAGGGCGAGCTGTGCGCGATCCGGGACGAGATCGCCGACTTCAGCAACGACGAGACCGTCACCCTCGCGATCAGCGTCGACAGCGGCCCGACGCACGCGCAGTGGGCCAAGGAGCAGGGCTACACCTTCCCGCTGCTCGCCGACTTCTGGCCGCACGGTGCCGTCGCCAGGGACTACGGCGTCTTCAACGAGGACATCGGCCTCGCGCTGCGGGGCACCTTCATCGTCGACAAGAGCGGCAAGGTCGCCTACAAGGTCGTCAACGCCATCCCTGACGCCCGCGACCAGGAGGAGTACAAGAAGGTCCTCTCCGATCTGGGCTGACGGGCAGGAATCCGGGCGTCGGTGACGAATCGGACAGCATGCGCCGTTCCCTCGCCCTCGCCGCCCTCCTGATCGTCGGCGGCTCCGCCGCCGCCTCCGCCAACCCGGTGCCCCCGGTCCCGGTGCACGTCTACCAGGGCCCGCACGGCAGCGTCTGCGTCGTCGTGAGCCAGCAGGTGCCGCAGTGCACGCCGGGGACGGACGCAGCTCGCCGCTAGTGCGCCGTTAGCCTCTACGCCGAGGACTCATAGCTCAGCTGGTAGAGCAGCGCCCTTACAAGGCGAAGGTCGGCGGTTCGATCCCGTCTGAGTCCACCGGCAGGCTTCCCGGCAACGGCGTCGAAACACTGAGGGCATGAAGCGCGCTCTCGTCGGCCTCGTTGCGGCCTCACTGCTCGTTCCCGCCGGTGCCCACGCCCTCGCGTCGGGCAAGGGAGCGCTCCGCGACCTCGAGGGCGTGAGCGCCACCGTCACCGACCGTGCCGTCCACGTCAGCTGGAGCGGCCGGGCCGACGTGCTCCTGCGCGACGGGGTGCAGGTCGCGCAGCTCGACGCGCGCGCCAGATCGTTCGACGACGCCGAGGCCGCACCTGGGGAGACCCACACCTACCGGGTCGCCCGGTTCGCCCAGGTCGGCGCCCAGCACCCCGCGAGCGTGCGCACCCCGTCGTACCTCGTCGGCGCAGCCAGCCGCGACATCACCCCGGTCGGCGTCGTGAACCAGGGCGGGTACGGACTCGGCGACGGGTCCCTGTTCCCGGAGCAGGTCATCGGGCGGGGGGGTCGCGACTCCGCGAAGGGCGAGCACATCAAGGCGCGCGCCTTCGTGGTGGACGACGGCAAGAACGCGATCGCCATCGCCGACATCGAGGTGCAGGGCTGGTTCGCGAAGTACGAGTTCGGCAGCGACGGCCTGCAGGACATGGCCCTGGCCGTGAGCAAGAAGGTCAAGCGCCTCCCGGTCGATCACATCGTCATCGCCAGCGACCACAGCCACGCCGCGCCCGACACGCTCGGTGTCTGGGGCGGCCCGAGCGGCGGTTACATGGACCTGGTCAAGGCGCAGGTCGTCGCGGCCATCACCGAGGCCTACGCGCACCGCGGCTACGCGAACCTCAAGGCGGGCCACTCCGACGCGTCCGACCTCGTCTACAACCAGAGCTGCACCGAGGCGCTGAACCAGAGCAAGACCCCCGACTACCCGGGCCCGGACGTGTGCGCGACGCCGGGCAAGGACGGGATGGTCCGCGTCGTGCAGGCCACCAGCCCGAGCGGCAAGCACCCGCTGACGTGGATGGTGTTCGCCGCCCATGCCACCGCCGGTGGCGGCAACGGCGTGCACGGCGACTGGCCGCAGTTCCTCAGCGACGCGATGACCGCGCAGTACGGCGGCGAGGGGATCGCGATGGTCGGCGCCCTCGGCGGCACCCAGCCGTGCCGGGCCGCCTGCTCCTTCACCAAGAAGACCAACCCGGGCTACAGCGCCAAGGACCGCAAGACGGCGCTCGTCCTCAACTACGGCGCGCACGTCAGCAAGGCGCTGCGGACGGCCACCCCGGTCACCGGACCGGTCTACGCGGCGCAGGGCTTCATCCGCGAGCCCCTCGTCGGGCCGATCGTCAGCGCGCTGTTCGCCGCAGGGAAGTACGCCGGCGCCGAGCTGCTCCGCAGCCACGAGTCTCCGTGGGTCGTCGGGCAGACCATCCGCACCGTCGTCGGGGCCGTCCGCATCGGTGGCGTCGTCATCAACACCACGCCCGGGGAGGGCTTCCCGCGGATCCGGCAGGACGTGCAGGACAGCCTCGGAAGCCAGGCGCAGGAGGTCGTCCAGCTCGGCCTCGCGAACGACCAGCTCGGCTACCTCATCTCGCCGGCGTCCTACGTTCCGATCATCGCGGCCGAGGTCCCCGTCAACGACAACATCATCTTCAACGTGAGCCCGACCATCGGTGACCACGTCGGCTGCGCCGACATCCGGCTCATCACCACCCTCCACCTGAAGCCGGTCGTCCCGCCGACGTGCGCGGGCTACGACGTCGTCGACAGCGCGGGTGACCCGATCGGGAACGTGCCCGTCGGCGGCATCACCCTTCCCTGATGGCGTTCAGGTGAACGCGGCGTGTTCGCTGTGCGGGTGAGCGGTCGGTCACCTAGCGTGCGCCCGGTGGAACGCAACGCTGCCGAGCTGGCGCCGGACCCCGCGACCTTCTCGCGCCACTTCGAGCTCGTGAGGGACTACGTGAAGAGCCACCCCGGCTCGCACGCGGCCCTCATGGAGGCGGCTCGTGAGGAGCCGGAGGAGATGACGATGTCGATCGTGGCCCTCGGGGCCGTCCTGCTCGACACGGCCGCAGGCGCGTTCAACATCACCCCTGACCAGATGCTCGACAAGGTGGCACAGAGCATCCAGTCCGGGTAGGACTACGGTCGCGACGTGAGCGCCACCCTGGGCGACGTCGTCGCCGCCCTCGAAGAGCTGTTCCCGCCTGCCCTGGCCGAGCCGTGGGACTCCGTCGGGCTCGTGCTCGGCGACCCGAACGCCGAGGTCCGCTCGGTGCTGTTCGCCGTCGACGCGGTCGAGGTGCTGCTGCCCGAGCTGACCGGGCACCAGCTGCTCGTCACCCACCACCCGCTCTGGCTCGGTGGCACCGAGAGCATGGCCGCGACCGACCCGAAGGGCCGCTTCGCGCACGCCCTCGTCACTGGCGGGCAGGGCCTGTTCGTCGCGCACACCAACGCCGACCGCGCGGACCCCGGCGTCTCCGACGCGCTGGCATCGCTGTTCGACCTGCAGGGCACGACGCCGCTCGAGGCCGCCCCCGAGCCGGTCGACAAGCTGGTCTTCTTCGTCCCGGTGGCCGACGCCGAGGCGGTGACGGCAGCCGTCACCGCCGCAGGTGCGGGCCGGCTCGGCGACTACGACTGCTGCACCTGGTCCACCCCGGGAACGGGCACCTTCCGGCCGCTGCCGGGGGCCCGTCCGGCGCTCGGGTCCGTCGGCGAGCTCGCGTCCGTGGCTGAGGTGCGGGTCGAGACGCTGGTACGACGCACGGCGCGCGCCCAGGTCGTACGGGCCCTGGTCGAGGCCCACCCTTACGAGACACCGGCGTACGACGTCGTCCCGCTCGCCGACCTTCCGTCGTCACGAGGCCTGGGCCGGGTGGGCGACCTGCCCGTCCCGACCCGGCTCGGGGACCTGGTCGAGCGGGCCGCGCGGGTGCTGCCCGCCACGGCCTGGGGCGTCCGGGCGACGGGCGACCCGGACCAGGTGGTGAGCCGGCTCGCGGTGATGGGCGGATCGGGCAGCGACGCGATGGGCCTCGCCGTCAGGGCGGGAGCGCAGGCCTTCCTCACCTCGGACCTCAAGCACCACAACGCGTCCGAGGCGCCGGAGGGGCTGGCGCTCATCGACGCCGCCCACTGGGCGACCGAGCACCCGTGGCTGCGCGCGGCCGCCGCGGCGCTGGCTAGGGTCGTGGATGTCGGGACCACGGTGTCGACGACCTGCACCGACCCGTTCACCACCGCTGTCAGGAGTCACCAGGCGTGAAGGCCGACCCGTTCCTCCAGCTCCGGCTGCTCGACCTGCAGGCGCTCGACAGCACCCTGGACCGGCTGGCGCACAAGCGCAGGACGCTCCCCGCGATCGCCGAGATCCAGAAGCGCGACGACCTGGTGGCTGCCCGGCAGGGCGACGTCGTGCTCGCCCAGACCGCCGTCAGCGACCTCCAGCGCGAGCTCGACAAGGCCGAGGCCGACATCGAGCAGGTGCGGGTGCGGAAGGCGCGCGACGAGGAGCGGCTCGCGTCCGGGGCGATCACGCAGCCGAAGCAGCTCGAGGAGATGCAGCACGAGGTCGAGACGCTGACCAAGCGGCAGAGCGACCTCGAGGACGCCGAGCTCGAGGTGATGGAGCGGATGGAGGAGGCGCAGAAGGCCCTCGACGCCCTCCTCGCCGAGCGAAGCGAGCACGACGACGCCCGCGCCGAGGCCGTGGAGGAGCGCGACCGCGAGTGGGTCGCCATCGACGCCGAGCTCGCCACCGTCACCGAGGAGCGCGCGAAGGTCGCGCCCGAGATCCCGGCGGACCTGCTCGCCCTCTACGAGAAGATCCGTGCCGCTGAGGGCGGCATCGGTGCCGCTCCGATCGAGCGCGGCCGGTGCGGCGGCTGCCACCTCGACCTCATGAACAACGAGAAGTCGGCCTTCCGCGACGCTCCCACCGACGAGGTCCTGCGGCACGAGGACTGCCGCCGCATCCTCGTGCGCACCCCGGAGTCCGGCCTGTGAGAGTTGCCGTCGAGGCCGACGGCGGGTCGCGCGGCAACCCCGGACCTGCGGGCTACGGCGCGGTCGTCATCTCCGAGGACGGCGAGGTCCTCGCCGAGCGCGCCGCCGGCATCGGCAGCGCGACCAACAACGTCGCGGAGTACTCCGGCCTGATCGCCGCGCTCCAGGCAGCCCTGGAGCTCGGCGCGACCCACGTCGACATCCGGATGGACTCCAAGCTGGTCGTCGAGCAGGTCTCCGGCCGCTGGCAGGTGAAGAACGAGGGGTTGCGGCCGCTCGCCAAGGAGGCGACGGCCCTGCTCGGTCGCTTCGACTCCTTCACGGCGACCTGGATCCCCCGCGAGAAGAACAAGCACGCCGACCGCCTCGCCAACGAGGCCATGGACGCTGCGGCCAAGGGTCACGTCTGGAAGCCCGGTGGCGACACCGGCCCGGCCGACGCCGCCGACCGGTGGCTCGAGGTGAACGAGCGCCAGGCCGCTGCCGCGTTCAAGGAGGCTCCGGCGAAGCTGGTCGGCTGGCAGGACATGGGCAGCAAGCCGACGACCACCCTGCTGCTGCGCCACGGCCAGACCGCCCTGTCGATCGAGAAGCGCTTCTCAGGCGTCGGCGACCCGCCCCTCACGGAGATCGGGCTGGCTCAGGCCGCCGCTGCCGCTGAGCGCCTCCGCGACTCGGGGGCGACGGTCATCGTGGCGTCCCCCCTCAAGCGCGCCCAGCAGACCGCCGCCGCCGTCGCCTCCGTCCTCGGCGTGGACGTCCGCACCGACGAGGGCTTCCAGGAGACCGACTTCGGCGACTGGGACGGCTACACCTTCGGCGAGGTCCGCGCGAAGTGGCCGGCCGAGATGGACGCCTGGCTGTCCTCGACGGCCGTCGCCCCGCCGCACGGCGAGAGCTTCGACGACACCGCCGCGAGGGTGCGCAAGGCGAGGGACCGGGTGCTCGCCCACTACGGCGGCCAGAAGGTCGTCATCGTCAGCCACGTCACCCCCATCAAGACCCTGCTGCGGATGGCCCTCGAGGCGCCTGCGACCTCGCTCTACCGGATGCACCTCGACCTGGCCTGCTTGTCGACCGTGCAGTGGTTCGCCGACGGCCCGGCCGTCGTGCGCTCCAAGAACGAGACGCACAACCTGTCGGACATCACGCCCGGCGAGTAGCCCGGCCCGGGGTCGCGCCAGGGTTGTTGCGACGCCCCACTGACAGCCAAGTCGCGACCCCCGACGATCAGGCCTGCGGAGTCGGCGGACCCCACTGCGGCAGGACGGGCGTCGGGGTGGCCGCGGCCACCTGCTGCTGGACGGCCGCCTGGAACGCGGGCGCCGTCTTCTTGAACTCGACCCAGTAGCCGTCCTTCGTGACGACGCCGTTTGCCCACTTCCGAGGCGCGGCGACCGGGTAGAGCAGCGCCGCGACGAGGGCGAGCACTCCGACAGCCGTGATGGCGTCTTGGCTGGCGCTGATGCCGAGGAGCACGAGGACCACGGATCCGAGCGCCAAGGACCAGCCGATGATCGAGCGCTTGCGCTGCTCGGCGACGCAGGTCTCGCAGTCAGGGACCTGTCCAGCGACCGTCTTGCGGATCGCGACCATCACGATGAGGGCGATGAGCAGCCCCGCGAAGATCAGCAGGAAGACCCACGGAGGCGTTGCGGAGTAGTAGGTCCGCTTCTTCGCGCGGACTGCGGGGTTTGCGTGCCGTGGGCAGATGCCCAGACTCGTGAGGGCGTTCGCCTGGATGGCGGTGCTGGGCACGAACAGGCCGGGGGTCTTGGCCACGTGGTCCTCCTCTGGGTGTGGTCAGAGCACGAGAACCGTAGTGGGCAGCAGGACCGCGACGAGGCACATCCCGGCGAGCGCGTGCCGTGTCCAGGAGATCGTCACTCCCCGGCTGCGGCAGCGCTCTGCCCACAGCAGCGTCGCGAGGGAGCCCCACGGCGTGACGAGCGGTCCGAGGTTGACGCCGAGCAGGACCGGCAGCAGCTGGTCGTGCGGCGCGACCCGCTCCACCGCGAGGTACGCCGGGAGGTTGTTGACGACGTTCGCCCCTGCGGCTGAGGCGAGCGCCGTCCGCATCGAGCCTCCGATGCCGTCACGCAGCAGGTCATCGACGCCCAGCGGGCCGGCTGCGGCGACGACGAGGAACAGGCCGGTGACCAGGAGGACGAGGCGCCAGGGGAGCAGGGCCGGCCGGAGGGCAGATCGCTTGCGCCACAGGAAGAGCAGCACCGCGACCGACGCGGCGATGGAGGAGGCGACGGCGGGACTCGCGAACGCCAGGGCCGGTGCCAAGCCCAGGCAGGCGATCGCGGTCCCGACGAGAAGGAGGGGGTCCTCGACGGGTGCGGCCACCGGTTCGTCGTACCTCGTCGTGAGAGCGCGCCAGTGCCACACGAGCAGGACGAGGACCGTCATGGCGATCGCGACGACGGCAGGTACGGCGAGCCGGCCGACGTAGCCACCGGTGCTGAGGTCCAGGCGGTCCAGCGCGAGCAGGTTGGTGAGGTTGCTGACCGGCAGCAGCAGGCTCGCGGTGTTTGCGAGCCAGACCGTGGTCACCGCGAACGGCAGGGGGTCGAGCTCGAGCTGCTGTGCGAGGGCGAGCACGACGGGTGTGACGAGCACGGCGGTGGTGTCGAGGCTCAGCAGCACCGTGGTCGTGCTGGCGAGAAGGACGACGAGCCCGAACAGCACCAGCGTCCGGCCGCGCGCGAGGCGCGGGGGGGTGGTGTGGCGCCTCCGCCGCCCGGTGGGGGGGCGGCCGACCCGCACCCCCCCCCCCACCCCCCCCCGCGGCGGGCGGGGGGCGCGGCGCGCGCCGCGACGGGCGGCCACGTCGAAGAGGCCCGCGGCGTCCGCCAGCTCCGCGAGCACGGTGATGGCGACGAGGAAGACCAGCACCGGGCCGGTGCGGTCCAGGACGTCGCCCGCGTCAGCGGGGGAGAGGAGGCCGGTCGCGACGGTCAGGGCGCCGAGCACGGCGGCGACGAGCCACACGTCAGTGATCTTGTCCGGTCGCGTCCTGCTTGAACCGGGATGCGGTCCACGTCACTCGCCGACGGCCCCGTCGCGGAGCTCGCGGACGATGTCGAGGTGACCGACGTGACGGGCGTACTCCTGCAGCAGGTGCAGCAGGACCCGTCGCAGGGGTGCCGGGTCGGCGCCGTCCCACCGCTCGCCGGGCTGACCGGGCTCGTCGAGGTCATGGGACTCGACGATGCGGCGGGTGATCGCCGCCTGCGCGTGCAGGTTCGCGCTGAGGGTCGCGAGGTCGTCCGTGGTGTGCCAGCGGTCGTCCTGGCGGTCCGCCCACGGGTCGGTGACCTGCAGGCCCTCAAAGCCCCACTCGAGCCAACGGCGCTCGACGTGCCGGAGGTGGTTGACCAGCTCGCCCGGCGTCCATCTGCTGGGGAGGGTGCTGACGTGCAGGTCGATGCCGTCGGCCTTCTCGAGCAGCACGGAGCGGAAGTAGTCGAGGTACCCGAGCAGCACCTGGCGCTCGTCCGCGACCGGGACGGTCGGCTCCGGGAAGTCCATGCCCTGATCCTCGCGGATCGGGCGGCTACTCCGCGAAGGGGTGCAGCGCCTTGCTGTCGTAGGCGAGGGCGTCGGTTCCGGCGTCGTAGTGCATGGTCCGGTAGCCGTAGGTCCCGTCGTGGCGGCTCGCGTTGATCTCGGTCGCGAAGTTCACCGCCGAGAAGTGGGAGCGGCCGAAGGCGTTGAAGCCGGCCATCAGGTTGTCGCCGTTGAGGGCGGCGCCCTTGAGCTTGTCGGCAGCGGCGAGCAGGTCGAGGTAGCCGCCGCAGAGGATCTGCGTGATCCCCTCGGACGTGTCGTCCGTCGGCAGCCCCTTCATGATCGTGTGGCACAGGTCGCGGGAGGGGTTCGGGCTGAACGCCGACTTGTGCGTGAAGCCGCCGACGTCCCGGAGCGGGTCGAAGCCGAGGGCGATGACGTTCTTCATCGACTGCGCGTGGTTCTTGCCGGCGATGGCGCCGAGGTTGTCGATGGAGTGCAGGAAGTAGCGCGGGTAGTAGCCCTGCGACTCCGCGTCCTGGAGGAAGAACGAGAAGCAGCCGGCGCAGAGGAACGAGACGGCCGCGACGTTCTGGGTCGCCATCTTGAGCTCGGCGGACTGGATCGCCGAGACCGAGTTCGCGATGTCAGGGGTCGAGCTCGGCCCCTTGATCGTGTAGTCCACGAGGGTCACGCCGCGGGCCTTCAGCTGCGGACGCAGGATGTTGTTGGTCGCCCGCAGCGCGGCCGGGTGGTCCTCGACGAGCATGCCGAGCTTCTGGCCGGACTTCAGCACGCCGCGGGCGAACATCTCGCTGATCATCGCCTTGGCGAGGCGCGTCATGCTGACCTCGCCCGGCATCACCATGTTGGGGAGGGCGCGGAAGTCGGTCTCGTCGTGCAGGTAGTGGCCGCCGCCGAGGTAGAGGACGTGCTTCTTGCCGAGGCAGTCCGGCAGGTAGTTGTCGACGTTGGCACCCACCGTCAGGGCAGCGACGACGTGGTGGTCCTGCGTGAAGTCGGTGCAGACCTCCTGCTCGATCTGCGCGTACGACTTCGAGCTGGTCAGGCTGACGTTGTGCACGACCGACTTCACCTTGTGCCCGTCGAGGCCGCCGTGCGCGTTGATGTAGCCGATCATCCGGTCGACCATCGTCTGCTGGTTGCCGGCGTTGCCGGACGATCCGCCGAGGGACGCGCTGAACTGCGCGACGTCGGGGAACAGCACGATCCCCACCTCGACCGGGTTCTTCTTGCCGCCCCCACCGGTGCCGCTGGTGCTGCCGATCGCGCCCGTGGTGGAGCCGATCGGCCCGCTGGTCGAGCCCGCCCCGCCGGACGAGGCGCCTGACGTGCTGGACGTCGACGAGCCGCCCGTGCTGGTGCCCAGGCGGCCACCCGAGGCGCCGGAGGAGTCGAGGCCGCCGCTGGTGCCCGTCGTGCCGCCGTCCGCGCCGTTGCCCGTGGTGCTCTGGCCGCCCAGGCCGGAGTCGGTCGTGGTCGTGCCCGACAGCTGGACGGTCGAGCCGCACGCGGAGAGGGACAGGCCCAGCGCGAGGGCGGCGAGAGCGGGGCGATGCATCAGCGGATCTCCTGCGAACGATCGTTCATATCAGTGCGTACGAAGATGCAGCGTTGCAACGCAGATGTCAACGTTGGCGCGGGAGTGATCACGTCTACTTGCGCTGATCGAGCGGGATCGCCATACTAACGATCGTTCATACGAAGGAGCTTCCTTGACGATCGTGCAGCCGGAGCCGGCGCTGCTGCCGCCCTGCCCGGAGCTGTCCGACGCCCGTCGCCGGCTCTTCGAGGCCGCCATCGTGCTGTTCGGCGACAAGGGCTTCCATGCCGTCTCCGTCCGTGACCTCGCGTCCTCGATGGGCCTGCAGCCCGCTGCCCTCTACGCGCACGTCTCCTCCAAGCAGGAGCTGCTGTTCGAGATCGTGATGCTCGGCTTCCGCACCCACCGCGACCGCGTGAAGGACGCCCTGCTCGACGCCGGCCGCGAGCCGACAGAGCAGATCCGCGCGCTCGTCCGGGCCCACGTCGGCACCCACCTCGAGCACCCTGCCCTGGCCCGCGTCACCAACCGCGAGGTCGGCAGCCTCAGCGAGGAGCAGGCCGCCGTCGTCGGCACCGTGCGCGCCGAGTCTGAGCGGGCCTTCCTCGACGTCGTCGAGCGCGGCATCCGCCTGGGCGCCTTCCAGGTCGCCGAGCCGCGCCTCGCGGTCCTCGGCATCGCCGGGATGGGCATCCGGGCCGCCGAGTGGTGGACCCCGTCGGACGAGTTCACGCCCGGGCAGGTCGCCGGCCACTACGCCGACTACGCCGTCCGCATCCTCACCAGCAGCTAAGGAAACCGATGTCCTACGCGTCGAACGGTGACGTCCGCCTGCACTGGCAGGAGGCCGGCTCCGGCACGCCCGTCCTGCTGATCATGGGCCACGCCTTCCCCAGCAAGATGTGGTACCCCGTGATCCCGGCGCTGTCCGAGAGGCACCGGGTGGTGTGGTTCGACAACCGCGGCACCGGCCAGAGCGACGCCCCCCGGCACGCGACCATCCACGACCTCGTGGACGACGCGCTCGCCGTCCTCGACGCCGCGGGCGTCGAGAAGGCGCACGTCTTCGGGGTCTCGATGGGTGGCGGCATCGCCCTGCAGCTCGGGCACGACCACCCCGACCGCGTGACGTCTCTCGTGCTCGGCTGCACCGCCTTCAAGACCGAGGACCTGCCGGTCAAGGGTCTCGCCGACCGGCTGAAGTACTACATCCCCCGGGGCCTCATGAAGAAGGCGATGGGTGACGGCGCAGCCATGTACGGACCGGCCTGCGACAAGGCCGCCGCCCTGCATGACATCGAGGTGCTCTTCAGCGAGAAGATCCGTCCGCGCGGACTGCTGGCGCAGCAGGAGGCGATGCGCACCTACGCCCTCACGGTCGACAAGGTCGCGACCATCACCCTCCCGACGCTCGTCCAGCACGGCGACGTCGACCTCACCGTCGACGTGGAGCGCGGCCGTGCCATCGCGGCTGCGATCCCCGGCGCCGAGCTCAGCATCTACGAGGGAGCCGGGCACAACTACATCGTGCCGATGAAGGACCGCGTCAACGCCGAGCTGCTCGACTTCTTCAGCCGCGTCGACCAGCGCGCTACCGCGTCCGCCTGACCCGGCGGCCGGCGACCGCCGCACCACCCAGCAGCAGGACCGCCAGCGCCAGCGCGGGCGTCGAGGCCCCCGTCGAGGCGAGCCCGCCGTGCCCAGAGGAGGGGCGCCGGGAGGGGCCCGTGGTCGGCGCGACCGTGGCGGCGCCGACGGTCGCGGCGGCCGGCAGCGGCAACCGGAAGTCGCCCGTGGTGCCCAGCCGCGCCGACGCCGCGGCGCACCCCGCGCCGCGGGCGACGGTGGCAGAGCCGGTAAGCGTGCGTGAGGAGCTGCCCACCGCGAGCCGGTAGCAGCCGGGGGAGACCGTCCAGCCGCTGGTCGACCAGCTCGCGAAGCTCCGGTCGTTGAGCGGGAACGTGACCGTGGTCGACGCGCCGCGCGCCAGCGGCACCGACGCGTAGCCGACGAGCTGCCGGACCGGTTGGGGGAGCGCCGCCGTCACCGGCTTGCTGATGTAGAGCTGCGGCACGGCGACCCCGGCGCGCGGGCCGGTGTTGGTCACCCGCACGCTCGCCAGAGCGACCTGGTTCGGTCCCTTGGCGGCGCGCACCTTCAGCGGGCCGTAGGAGAACGTCGTGTACGACAGGCCCGCGCCGAACGGGAAGGCGGGCGTCAGCCCCTTCGCGTCGTACCACTTGTAACCGACGAGCAGGCCCTCGCTGTAGGTCTCCTCCTCCGCGACGCCCGGGTACTGCCGCATGCTGCCGGCCGTCGGCAGCTGGCTCGCGGTGTCGGGGAACGTCGCGGGCAGCCGGCCACCGGGGTCGACGTCGCCGAAGAGCACCCGCGCCAGCGCCGTACCGCCCTCCTGCCCGGGGTACCAGGCCTCGACGATCGCCGGCACGCTCTCCCGCCACGGCGTGAGGACGGGGCCGCCGGTCTCGAGGACCACCACCGTCTTGCGCTGCGCCGCGACGACGGCCCGGACGAGGCCGTCCTCGTCGAGGCCGTTGAGCGGGCAGGTGACCTGGCCGCAGGTCTTCCCCTGGAGGACGAGGAGCGCCTCGCTGTCGGCGAGGTCGTTCGTGCAGTTCAGGCCGACGCAGTCCTTGTCCTGGCCCTCGGTCTGCACGTCCCCTACCACGACGACCGCGACGTCGGCGGCGGCAGCCAGGGCGGCCGCTGCTGCCTGGTTGCTGCCGTCGGAGTAGGTCACCGTCACGCCCTTGCCGGCGCGCTTCGTGATCCCCTGCAGCGCCGTCACGACGCTGCGCGCGGTGACGGTGCCCGACCCGCCGCCCGTCACGAAGGTGTTCGCGTAGGGGCCGATCACGGCGATCTTCTTGATCCCCGGCCGGAGCGGGAGGATCCCGCGGTTCTTGAGGAGCGTGATGGCGCGCTCCTCGATGCCCTCGGCCGTCTTCTCGTGCGCGGCGACGTTGATGGCCGACTCGTCGATCGCGTAGCCGTGCCGGTCGAAGTAGCCGTAGGCGAACAGCGTCCGGAGGATCCGGCGCACGTGACCGTCGAGGGTTGCCCGCGTGACGAGACCCGCCGTCAGCGAAGCGGTGATGAGGGCGGGCTGGTACGACTGGTCGATCTCGCCGTTGTTCGGCACGAAGTCGAGCCCGTTGTTCATGTTGCCGGGGGTGTCCTTGGCGGCGCCGTAGTCCGAGAGGACGAACCCCTTGAAGCCCCACTGCTTCTCGAGCACCTGCTGCAGGGTGAAGGAGTTCTCGCAGGCGTAGGTGCCGTTCACGCGGTTGTAGGAGCACATCACGGTGCCGACGTTCGCCTGCTTCACGGCGGCCTCGAAGTGCGGCATGTAGACCTCGCGCAGCGTCCGCTCCGAGACCTGCGCGTCGACGAGCTGACGCCCTCCGGTCGCGGCCGCGAACGGCGGCACGCCGTTCTGCCCCTCTTGGTTGTTCGCCAGGTAGTGCTTCACGTCCGCGATGACGCCGGTGCTCTGCGCCCCGAGGATCCAGCTGCGCGCGGTCTGCGCGACCAGGTACGTCTCCTCCCCGTACGCCTCGTAGGTGCGCCCGCCCTGCGGCGTCCGCATCACGTTGACCGTCGGGGCGAACACGACGTCGTTGCCCTTGTGCTTGGCCTCGTCGGCGATCTCCTCGCCGTGCGCGCGTGCCAGCGCCGGGTCCCACGTCGCCGCCAGCGCCATCGGGATCGGCATCGCCGTCGCCGCTCCCTGCCGCGGCCCCACGGGCCCGTCGCTGAAGTAGACGGCCGGCAGTCCCAGTCTCGGCACGGCATACGTCGCCCCGGTGTGCGGCGATGCCCCCGTCCCGTTGCCGCCGACGAGCTGGATCTCCTCGTCCAGCGTCATGGCCTTCTGGAACAGCAGCGCTCGCGCGTCCGGGGACAGCGACCGGTCGCACCACGCGTGCGCCGTCTGCGTCGGGCACGGAGCGGGCAGCGGGGCGGCTGACGCACCCGGAGGTACGAGGGAAGCGGCCGCGACCGACAGGCCGACCGCCAACAGCAGGGCACGCACAAGGGCCTCCGGGAAACGCATGAGCAACGCGCTGATCCTCGCACCCTCAGTAGGCTGCTCCGTGGACGAGATGGCCGGACGGTCGCGGCACCCACCAGGTGTCGAGGAAAGTCCGGGCTCCACAGGGCAGGGTGGTCGCTAACAGCGACCCGGGGTGACCCGCGGGAAAGTGCCACAGAGAACAGACAGCCTCCTCTTCGGAAGAGGTGATGGTGAAACGGTGGGGTAAGAGCCCACCAGCGCTCGGGGTGACTCGAGCGGCTTGGCAAACCCCACCCGGAGCAAGGTCAAGACGGTTCCCTTCGGGGGACCTGCGGAAGCGTTCGAGGGCGGCCCGCCCGAGCTTCCGGGTAGACCGCACGAGGCTGCTGGCAACAGCGGTCCCAGATGGATGACCGTCGCCTCGCAAGAGGTACAGAACCCGGCTTACAGGCCATCTCGTCCCCCCGTTCCCCGGCTCTCGCTCGGGGAGAGCCTGCTCTGCAGGTAAGGCGGGGTGAGCGGTCGGATCGATCTGACGTCGAGATCGCGCTGGACGAGGGCGTCTTCAGCGACCTTGACCCGAGTCCTCAGGGACTACGTCCCTGAGCCATGTCGGACGTAGTGCTGGACGTAGTCGCTGCCGCTCGGATGAGCCATTGGTCACGCGCATTCGGCCGCTGATGCTGCGGGACGTCACGGAGCGACCTCGTCTCGCAAGGAGCGTCAATGCCCATTCCCATCTCTGCTGCCCGCCTTCGCTGGGTGGTCCCTGCAGCCTGTGCCGCTGTCATCAGCGGCGCCTTCACGCAGTCGGCTTTCGCGTCGACTGCCCCCGAGCCCGCACTGTCCCTGTCCCTTCCCGGCGACGTCATCGGCGCGCCGGCCGCGTGGGCGGCCGGGGCAACGGGTCACGGCATCGACGTCGCGGTGCTCGACACCGGCGTCACCCCGGTCGCCGGCCTGTCCGGCAGCGACAAGCTGGTCTACGGGCCGGACCTGTCGTTCGACTCGCAGGACCCGGACCACGCGTTCATCGACGGGTACGGCCACGGCACGGCGATGGCCAGCATCATCGGCGGCAACGACGGCACCGCCACCGGCTACAAGGGCGTCGCGCCCGACTCGCGGATCGTCAGCGTCAAGGTCGGTGCGTCGAACGGCGCGGTCGACGTCTCGCAGATGATCGCGGGCATCGACTGGGTGACAGCGCACGCGCACGACAACGGCCTGAACATCCGCGTCCTCAACCTGTCACTGGGAACGTCGTCGACGCAGAGCGCGACGATCGACCCGCTCGCCCACGCGGCGGAGCAGGCCTGGAAGCAGGGCATCGTGGTCGTGGTCGCTGTCGGCAACGACGGCGTCAACACCAAGAACGTCGCGACGCCGGCCACCGACCCGTACGTGCTCGCTGTCGGCGCAGATGACGCGCGCGGCACGGTTGATGTCGGCGACGACTCGGTCGCGACGTTCTCGCAGCGCGGCACCGACGGACGGCACGCGGACGTCGTCGCTCCGGGGACGTACATCATGGGTCTGGCATCGCCCGGCTCTGTGCTCGCCGTGAACAACCCTGGCGCGGTCTTCGACGACCGCTACCTGCGCGGCTCCGGCACCTCGCACGCGGCTGCGGTGACCTCGGGTGTCGTCGCGGACCTGCTTTCCGCGCGACCGGACCTCACGCCGGACGAGGTGAAGGCCGTCCTCAAGAGCACTGCCGTCGACGTCACCACCCGCGACACGAACTTCGACGGTGAGGGTGTCGTCCAGCTCCCCGCAGCCCTCGCCGCTGCGGTGCCCGCGGGCTCGACCCAGACGTATGCGTCGAGCACAGGTACAGGCTCGCTCGAGGCTGCGCGCGGCAGCAGCCACGTGATCCTCGGCGGCGTCGCCCTCACCGGCGAGCAGGACATCTTCGGTCAGCCGTGGAGCGCCGACGCGGCGTGGGCCGGCGGCACGTTCAACGGCTCGACGTGGAGCGGCAACGCGTGGACGGGCTCGAC
>CBIHPE010000057.1:0-18943 GCA_966212015.1 uncultured Frankiales bacterium
CCCGTCGGACAGCGCCCGGAACGCGCCCGATTGACCGCTTTCTTAACATCACGGTCGCGCAACGGCGCCGTTGCGGGGTCACGCGGTGCTTGGAGTTAGCCCATCCGGCTGAGTAGGTTCAGCGCGCCAGCCAGACCCGGGAGCCGGATCAACCGGTTCCCTCCAGCAGGAGGTCGTACGTGCCTACACCCCGTCTCGTCCGCGTAGCGGCACCGCTCGTGATCGGTGCTCTCGCGCTCACCGCTTGCAGCTCGTCCTCGGGTGACAAGGGGGGATCGGGCGGCAAGAAGTCGTACACGATCGCCTACCAGGGCCCGCTCAGCGGTGACAACGCTCAGCTCGGCATCAACATGGACAACGGCGTGAAGCTCGCCATCAAGCAGGCCAACGCGAAGGGCGACCTGCCGTTCACGCTCAAGTTCGTCGACTCCGACGACGTCGGCGACCCGGCCCAGGCGCCTGCCGCCGCGCGCAAGCTCATCGACAACACCGACGTCGTCGCCGTGGTCGGCCCGGCGTTCTCCGGCGCGACCGCCGCCTCCGAGCCGCTGTTCACCGAGGCCAACATGATCTCGGTCAGCCCGTCGGCGACGCGTGCCGACCTGACCTCGAGCGGCTTCAAGACCTTCGTCCGCGTCGTCACGGGTGACACGATCCAGGGCGCCCAGATGGCCGACTTCGTCACCAAGAAGCTGGCCGCCAAGAGCGTCTACGTCGTCGACGACAAGAGCCCCTACGGCGCCGGTCTGACGTCCTTCGTCAAGGCGGGCCTCAAGACGGCTGGCGTGACGTACAAGGAGGAGGGCATCGCGCCGACGAAGGACTACTCCGCCCTCGCCACCAAGGTGAAGGGCGCCAACGTCGACACGGTCGTCTACGGCGGCTACTACGCCGAGTACGCGCTGTTCCTCAAGGCCCTGAAGGCCGCGGGCTACAAGGGCAACGTCATCTCCGGTGACGGCAGCAAGGACGACCAGCTCATCAAGCAGGCCGCTGCGGCCGCCGACGGCGCCTACCTCACCTGCGCCTGCGGCCCGGCCGACACCAACCCGAACGCCGCGGCCTTCGAGAAGGACTACAAGACCGAGTACGGCGTGGCCACCGGCACCTACTCGGCCGAGGCCTTCGACGCGGCCAACGTCATCATCGCCGCGATGAAGAGCGCGTCGAAGATCGACCGCGCGACGATCGCCGACGCCGTCAAGAAGACGTCCGGTTTCCCCGGCGTCAGCCACACCATCACCTTCGACGACAAGGGTGAGGGCGGCAAGGGCGACATCTTCGCCTACCAGGTGAAGGCCGGGAAGATCGACCTGCTCGGCAAGATCGCGGACCTCGCGAAGTAAGACCGTCGCCGTGTCGGGCGGGGGGGCGTGACGCACTCCCGCCCGGCGCGGCGCTCTGCTGAGGAGGTCATCCCGTCATGTGCCTGACCCAGAACTTCTGGCAGCTCACCATCTCCGGGCTCGCGCTCGGCTCCGTCTACGCGCTCATCGCTCTCGGGTACACGCTGGTCTACGGCGTTCTCCAGCTCATCAACTTCGCGCACAGCGAGGTCTTCATGCTGGGCGGCTTCGGCGGCCTGCTGGTGGTGCGGGGGATCGGCGTCAGCACCGCGCCGACCGGTCTCGAGTCGGTGCTGCTGGTGCTCGCCGGGGTCATAGGAGGCGCTCTCGCCGGCGCTGCCGCGGCGTTCACCCTCGAGCGGGTGGCCTACCGACCGCTGAGACGGCGCGGCGCACCACGCCTGGCCTTCCTCATCAGCGCCATCGGCGCGTCGCTGTTCCTGCTCAACCTGGCAGGCAAGGAGTTCGGCCGCTTCAACAACCCGATGCCGCCGATCTACACGAGCGAGACCCTCTTCCACGTCTTCAGCGCGCCGGTGACCACGAACCAGGTCGTCATCGCGGCCGCTGCCCTGCTCATGCTCGTGACGCTCGACCGGATCATCGCCAAGACCCGACTCGGGATGGGCATCCGCTCGGTCGCTCAGGACGCCGAGGCGGCGAGCCTCATGGGCGTCGACATCGACAAGGTCATCACGCGGACCTTCGTGCTCGGCGGGCTGCTCGGCGGGGCAGCCGGCTTCCTGTTCGGCCTCCAGTTCGGGGTGCAGTACAACATGGGCTTCTCGGCCGGCACGAAGGCGTTCACCGCCGCCGTGCTGGGCGGCATCGGCAACGTCCGGGGCGCCGTCTTCGGGGGCCTCATCCTCGGTGTGTCCGAGAACCTCGGCGTCGCGTGCGTCGACTCCGGCTGGCGCGACGTGATCGCGTTCGGCATCCTCGTGCTCGTCCTCATGGTGAGGCCGACGGGCATCTTCGGCGAGCGGCTGGGGCGGTCGGCATGAACAGGGCCACATTCGACAGGCCGGAGGTCCGGCGGGCGGTCTCGCTCTTCCTGCTCGTGCTCGCGGCGGCCGTGGTCACCGGGCCGAGCGGCAGCCAGGACCACCCCTACATGGGCCTCAAGCGCTCGCTGTTCTCGGGACGCGCGGTGCCCTTCTGGGTCATCGCCGTCGTCCTGGCGCTGGCCGTGCTGTTCCAGGGCAGCAGCTCCGGGCTGAAGGCCCCGCCGGCGCTCACCGCCGCGCGGGAGCGGGCGAGTGCCCTCACGGTCCCGGCGTGGCTGCGCTGGGTGGGGCTCGCGGCGCTCGCCGCCTTCGTGCTCGTCTACCCGACGACGCTGCAGCCGTTCTGGCAGACGGTGCTCGTCGACCAGATGGGCGTGTTCGCGCTCCTGGCCGTGGGCCTCAACGTCGTCGTCGGCTTCGCCGGCCTGCTCGACCTCGGCTACATCGCCTTCTTCGCCATCGGCGCCTACTCGACGGCGTACTGGACGGGGAAGCTCCCGGTGCACCCGCCGTTCACGCTCAACCCCTTCCTCGTCATGCCGATCGCCGTGGTCACCGCGATGGTCGCCGGGCTCATCCTCGGCGCCCCCACGCTGCGGCTGCGCGGTGACTACCTCGCCATCGTGACGCTCGGCTTCGGGGAGATCGTGCGCATCACCGCGGTCAACAGCGACCACATCACCAACGGTCCGCAGGGCGCGTTCGGCATCCCGCACTTCAGTGCGTTCGGCTATCACTGGACGCTCGACTCGCTGCCCTACTACTACCTGCTGCTCGTCGTGACCGTGGTGATCGTCTTCGCCTTCCGGCGGCTCGACAACTCGCGCGTCGGTCGCGCCTGGGCGGCGATCCGGGAGGACGAGGTGGCGGCGGCCGCGACCGGGATCTCCACGCTGCGCTACAAGCTGCTGGCCTTCGCGATCGGTGCGTCCACGTCCGGCTTCGCGGGGGTCATCTACGCCAGCAAGGTCGGCTTCGTCAGCCCCGACAACTTCCCGCTGCTCCTGTCGATCCTCGTCCTGACGATGGTGATCTTCGGCGGGATGGGCAACATCTACGGCGTCATCCTCGGCGCGGCCGTCCTCGGCTGGCTGCCGAACCTGCTGCGCGACTACGTCCCGGCACCCGACCGGTTCATCTACTTCGGTGCGCTGCTGATCCTGATGATGATCTTCCGGCCGCAAGGGCTGATCCCCTCTCGCAGACGCGCCCGCGAGATCGCCCTGGCCGAGGGAGGCGTCGGCTCCGCGGACAGCCTGGGCTCGGCTCCGGGTGGTGCGGCATGACCGACCTCGTCCTCGAGGTCACCGACCTCACGCTGCGCTTCGGTGGCCTGACCAGCCTCAACAGCGTCAGCCTGCAGCACGTCCGCGGGGAGGTGCTGTCGGTCATCGGGCCCAACGGCGCCGGCAAGACCTCGCTGTTCAACTGCCTCACCGGGGTCTACACGCCGCAGGAGGGCGAGGTGACGTTCCGCCCCGGCGACGGGCCCGACGTCTCCGTCCTCGGCCGCCAGCCGCACCAGGTCAACCGGCTCGGGATCGCGCGGACCTTCCAGAACATCCGGCTGTTCAACGCCCTCACCGCGATCGAGAACGTCAAGATCGCCGTCGAGTCGCGCCAGTCCACGGGGTCGATCGGCGCGATGCTGCGGCTGCCGCGTACCCGGCGCGAGGAGCGCGAGAGCGACAGCGAGGCCTTCCGGCTGCTCGACTTCGTCGGCCTGTCGGGTCGGGCCAACGTCATCGCCGCGAGCCTCCCGTACGGCGACCAGCGCAGGCTGGAGATCGCGCGTGCGCTCGGCACCCAGCCGAAGCTGCTGTGCCTCGACGAGCCGGCCGCGGGCACCAACCCGGCCGAGAAGCTGCAGCTCGCGAAGCTCATCAACCAGATCTCGGAGACCGGCGTGAGCGTGCTGCTCATCGAGCACGACATGAAGCTCGTGATGTCCGTCGCCAGCCACGTCGTGGTGCTGAACTTCGGTGAGGTCATCGCGGCCGGCACGCCCCAGCAGGTGCAGAGCGATCCACGCGTCATCGAGGCCTACCTCGGTGCCGACAGCAACGCGGGCTGAGGAGGCGGGCATGGCGCTGCTGACGCTCGAGGGCGTGCAGGTCAAGTACGGCGCGGTCGAGGCGCTGAAGGGCATCGACGTCGTCGTCGAGGAAGGCGAGATCGTCACGCTGCTCGGCGCCAACGGCGCGGGCAAGAGCACCACGCTGCGCACCATCTCGGGACTGCTGAGGCCCTCCCGCGGCGAGCTGGTCTTCGACGGCCGCAAGCTCTCCACCCTGAAGGCGCACGACATCGTCGCCGCGGGCATCAGCCACGTCCCTGAGGGGCGCCGGGTGTTCCCGCGGATGTCGGTCCTCGAGAACCTCGAGATGGGCGCCTACCAGCAGAAGGGCGCCAGCAAGCAGGTCCTTGAGCGGGTGTGGGAGCTGTTCCCTGTGCTTGCCGAGCGGCGCGGCCAGGACGGCGGCACGCTGTCCGGAGGCGAGCAGCAGATGCTGGCGATCGGGCGCGCCCTGATGAGCCAGCCGCGGCTGCTCCTGCTCGACGAGCCGTCGATGGGCCTGGCGCCGCTGATCGTGGCTCAGATCTTCGAGATCATCGCCCAGATCAACGCGGACGGGACGACCGTGCTGCTGGTCGAGCAGAACGCCGCCCAGGCGCTGAAGCTCGCGGCTCGCGGCTACGTGCTCGAGACCGGCGCGATCGTCATGGAGGACGCCGCAGACAAGCTGCTCACCGACCAGCGGGTCCGGGCGGCCTACCTCGGCGAGGAGATCGGCGAGGCCTGAGCGGCCGGACCGGAGCAGGAGCGGAGCCCGGCGCGCACCGTTGGCTCCGTTCAGGTCTTCCCCGACCCTGCACGTTCTCTACTGAGTGCGACCGAGCTCCGCTCAACGGCAAACCCTAGACCTCGGGTCGAGAGGCAGGCAACCCGTCCGGGCGAGTGGCGCCGAAGCCCGTGATGAGTAGGGTGAGCAGCAGCTCAGGGGGGAGCCAGGACTCTCCTCGGCTGCCACCCAGTGCTCACCCACCGGCCACCCCCTCGGGCCTGGGAGGTGTTCGGCCCAGCCGGTCCGCCGGCCCGTCCCCGGGAGCTCGTGTGCTCGGCAGTGGAGTGCGTGTCCGGCCCGTCACCGAGGCTGACCTCCCGGTGCTGCTGGAGCTCGGTGAGGAGCTCCGCGACCAGGTGCTGCCGGTCGAGGGGAAGAGCCGCGGTACGACGATGGCGAGCCGGGCGTCGCTCGCGCAGCGCTACTGCGAGGCCATCAACGACCCGGCACGGCACCTGGTGCTGGCGGTCGGCGGCAAGGACGGCGAGGGCGAGGTAGCGCTCGGCATGGCCCTGTTCACGATCTCCACCGCCAACGCGCTCGTCGACATCCCCGCCGTCCACATGAGCCACGCGGTCGTGGCCGACAAGCACCGCAAGCGGGGCGCCGGGAAGGCCCTCGTGGCGGCCGCGGCGGCCTACGCCGAGGAGCAGGGCATCGAGCAGCTGGTCGTGAGCGTTCACCCCGGTTCCCGGGACGCGGCCCGGTTCTTCGCCAGGTTGGGCTTCGCGCCCCAGGCGGTACGGCGGACAGCGCCCGTCTCCGTGGTCCGCAGGCGGCTGAGCCAGGGCGAGCGGGGCGTCGAGCGGATCGTGCGGCAGACCCGGCGGCGGCCTGTGAGCGTGCCCGTGAAGGCTGACGCACCTCCCTCCTAGACTCCGGGACGTGAGCGACTCGAGATCCCGGCTGCTGCTGCTCGACGGGCACTCGCTCGCCTACCGCGCGTTCTTCGCCCTCCCGGTCGAGAACTTCTCGACGACCGACGGCCAGCCCACCAACGCCGTCTACGGCTTCACGGCGATGCTCATCAACGTCCTGCGCGACGAGTCACCCACGCACGTGGCGGTGACGTTCGACGTGAGCAAGAGCAACTTCCGGCACGAGGCCTACGCCGACTACAAGGCGACCCGCTCCGAGACGCCCAGCGACTTCAAGGGCCAGGTGTCGCTGGTGCGCGAGGTGCTCGACGCGCTGCGCATCCCGGTGGTCACGGCGGAGGGCTACGAAGCGGACGACGTCATCGCGACGCTGGCCACCCAAGCCGCAGCCGACGACATGGACGTCCTCATCGTCACCGGCGACCGCGACGCCTTCCAGCTGGTCAACGAGCGCATCACGGTTCTCTACAACTCCCGCGGCGTCAGCGACATGCGCCGGATGACCCCTGAGGCGGTCGAGGAGAAGTACGGCCTCACGCCGGCGCAGTACCCCGAGTTCGCCGCGCTGCGTGGCGACCCCTCCGACAACCTGCCGAACGTGCCCGGTCTCGGTGAGAAGACCGCAACCAAGCTCATCCAGCAGTACGGCGACATCGAGGGTCTCGTCGCCAACGTCGACGAGGTCAAGGGCAAGGTCGGCGACAGCCTCCGCGCGAACCTGTCGAGCGTCATCATGAACCGGCGCCTGACCGAGCTGGTCCGTGACGTCCCCCTCGACGCCGGCCCGCACGACCTCGGCATCCAGCAGTGGGACCGCGACGAGGTCCACAAGGTCTTCGACGCGCTGCAGTTCCGGGTCCTGCGCGAGCGGCTCTGGGACACCCTCGAGTCGGCGGAGCCCGAGGCCGACCAGGGGTTCGAGGTCGACCTCACGATCGTCGAGCCGGGCGGCGTCGCGGCGTTCCTGCAGACCCTTCCCGCCGGGCAGCGGATCGGCCTGTCGGTCCGGGGCACGTGGGGCCGGGGCACGGGCGACGCGAACGGTCTCGGTCTGGCGACCGAGGGCGACGGCCCGGCCGGCTACATCGCCCTCGACGAGATCACGCCGGAGGACGACAAGGCCCTCGGTGACTGGCTCGCCGACCCGAAGGCCGCCAAGGCGCTGCACGACGCCAAGGGCCCGCTGCACGCCCTCGAGGCGCGCGGCTGGCACGTCGACGGCCTCACGTCGGACACGGCGCTGGCGGCCTACCTGGCCCTTCCGGGACAGGGTGTCTTCGACCTCGCCGACCTCTCGCTGCGCTACCTCCGCACCGAGCTGCGCAAGGAGTCGGCGGACGACGGCCAGCTGAGCTTCGACGGCGGCGAGGACGAGACCGCCGCGGAGGACGCCGCGCTGCGGGCCCGCGCCGTCGCCGACCTGGCGGTCGCCCTCGACAAGGACCTCGACACCCGCGGCGGGACCAAGCTGCTGCACGAGGTCGAGCTGCCGCTCGTCCGGGTGCTCAAGGACGCCGAGGCGGTCGGCATCGCCGCCGACACCGACCACCTCGAGGCGCTCGAGTCCCGCCTCCGCGACCAGGTGAAGCTCGCGGCCGAGGAGGCCTACGCGACGGTCGGCCACGAGTTCCACCTAGGGTCCCCGAAGCAGCTGCAGGCCCTGCTGTTCGACGAGCTCAAGCTGCCCAAGACCAAGAAGATCAAGACCGGCTACACCACCGACGCCGACGCGCTGCAGAACCTCCTCGGCACCCACCCGGTCATCGAGGCGCTGCTCAACCACCGCGAGGTCACGCGGCTGCTCATGGTCGTCGAGAAGCAGCTGCTGCCGACCGTCGCTGACGACGGCCGCATCCACACGACCTTCAAGCAGATGGTCGCGGCGACCGGTCGGCTCTCCTCCGACAACCCCAACCTGCAGAACGTCCCGATCCGCACCGCCCAGGGCCGCGAGATCCGGCAGGGCTTTGTCGCGGGCGACGGCTTCGAGTCGCTGATGACCGCCGACTACAGCCAGATCGAGATGCGGATCATGGCCCACCTGTCGGACGACGAGGGGCTCAAGGAGGCGTTCCACTCCGGCGAGGACCTCCACACCTTCGTCGCCTCGCGCGCCCTGGGCATCCCGACGGACTCCGTCGACCCCGAGCTGCGCCGCCGCATCAAGGCCATGTCCTACGGCCTCGCCTACGGTCTCTCGGCCTTCGGCCTGGCTGCCCAGCTGCGCATCACGCGCGACGAGGCCAAGGAGCAGATGGAGGCCTACTTCGAGCGGTTCGGCGGCGTCCGCGACTACCTCCGCGACGTCGTCGCGCAGGCCACGACCGACGGCTACACCTCCACGATCCTCGACCGCCGCCGCTACCTGCCGGACCTCACGTCCGACAACCGCCAGCGCCGCGAGATGGCCGAACGGATGGCCCTCAACGCCCCCATCCAGGGCAGCGCCGCCGACATCATCAAGGTCGCGATGCTCAACGTCGCCCGGGCACTCAAGGACGAGGGGCTGAAGAGCCGCCTGCTGCTCCAGGTCCACGACGAGCTCGTCCTCGAGGTCGCGACCGGCGAGCGCGAGCAGCTCGAGACCCTGGTGCGCCGCGAGATGGGCGGCGCCTACCCGCTGTCCGTCCCTCTCGACGTCAGCGTCGGCGTCGGCCGCACCTGGGACGACGCCGGCCACTGAGGCCCGCCCCTCCGGCCGCCGTCACGCCATGCCCAGGGGTCGCGATATCGCGTCCTCACGGCCGTTCCGGGTGCCAGATCGCGCCCCTGTGCAGGAGCGGGGGCACGCGTCACGCTGTGAGGGCGCAGGGATGGGCTGCATCAGCGGCGGAAGGCGTAGCCGTCGAGGACGACGTCGCCGTGGGCGACCAGCCGGACCGTGTGCCGCCCGGGGTGCAGCAGCCGCGACAGCAGCAGGACCTTGTCGACGCGCTGCCCGCTGCGGTCGTTGAGGAAGCCGAGCTGCACGTCGTCGACGAGCACCTCGACCCGCCCGCACGTGGGGCAGGTGCTGCCGATGACCTGCACGCGGTCGCCGATCCCGCTGAAGGTGGCGGTGGCTCCGTCGCGCAGCACCCGCTCGGTCGTGAAGTACGACGCGGCCGACCCGGTGCTGGCCGTCTTCCCGGTGAACGTCATGGCGTTCTGGTCGGTCGGGACGACCGCGGTGCCGAGCACGGTGGGTGCCGTGGAGTTGCCGTAGGTGTCGTGCGCCGTGACGCGGAAGGCGTAGCTGTTGCCGGCGACGCTCGTCGTACCGCCGTCCTTGCCGAAGACCAGGCTGCGCGCGGTGCCGCCCGTGACCCACGGCGTGAAGCCGCCTGCTCCGTTGGTGCGGTAGGCGACGTCGTACGACGCAGCGGTGCCGAAGCCGACGCGGAACGGGGTCGTCGTGCTCCCGCGCGACGTGGGGTCGAAGAACGTCGCGACAGCGGCGGTGGTGACGACGTCGACGTGCCGGTCGCTGTAGTTGGTGTTGCCGGAGCGGTCGTGGCTGAGCAGGACGAAGTGGTAGTGCGTGTCGGCCTTCAGCCCGGTGATCCGCAGGCTGCGCAGCGGTGCCGGGACGACGTAGCCGACCGACCCGTCACCGCCGCCGGTGCGGATGACGGAGACGTACGAGTAGTCGCTGTCCGCGGGGAGCGCGACGTTCAGCGTGACCGAGGTGCCGCCGAGCACCGCCGGCTGCAGCGTCACCGGTCCCGGCTTGGTGCCCTGGTCGAACAGGACCGGCAGGACGGCGGTCCAGCCGAGGTCGCCACCCGGTGCGCGGTCGGCGGCAGGGCCGCCTGCTGTGGGGACCGAGTAGGCGTCGATGCCCGTGCTGACGCGCTGGACCCAGTAGACGGTGCTGCTGTCGCGCGACAGCTGCGGGGGCTCGGGGGAGTCGTACCCCACGAACAGCGTGGTCTGCGGTCCCGCCGTGAAGTGCCCGTCGGACTGCCGGGTGAGGCTCGCCGAGGTCAGGGTCCCGTCCGCCCGCTCGAGGGCGAGGGTGCCACCGTCGGCGGACACCGACAGCGAGCGGAGCACGTCGGTGATGCCGGACACGGGCAGCACGTCACCGGTGCTGCTTCGCGCCACCAGGTGCCCGTCTCCGGACAGGGCGAGCAGCTCCAGGTCGTCGCCGACGACCACGGGCCGGGTCAGACCCCCGGTGCCGGAGAGCACGGCGTTGCCGTCGGTGCCGAGCCGGCCCACGACGAGCACCGGGCCGTCCGCGTCGTCCCGCTCCCACACCAGCGCCTGGCCGGAGGGGGAGGGAGCCGGGTGCCGCACGGAGCCGCCGGTGCCTCCCGACGTCCGCGTCGCCGTGTCGAAGACGCGCAGCAGGGCGCCGCCCACGTCGAACAGCGCGATCGAGGTGGTCGTCGAGCCCTCGTCGGGGCCGATCTGGAAGTCGTCGACGTGCTGGCTGGTCTGGGTGACCGCGAAGCGGCTGCCGTCCGCGGAGACCGACGGATCGATCGAGGCGCCGATGTCGATGCGGTAGGTGATCGCGGCGAACGAGCTGTCGGTCACGTCGACCTGGCTGTTGCTGATGAGGAGCAGCTTCGGGCCGGTCGGCTGGGTGTCCGCGTGCGCCGGCGGGACCGCCATCAGCAGGGGGACGAGGGGAAGGGCGGCGATCAGGCGGCGCATGGCACTCCTCGGGTTCACCACGTCAACGTGCCAGACCCACCGCCGCGTTGACGCGGAAACGGCCTCACGCCGGCGCCAGTGCCTCCGCACTCGAGCTCCGGGTCAGCAGCAGCGCCGTGGTGATGACTGCGAGCACCGTGGCGACGGCGATGACCTCGCTCGGGCGGGTGGGGTGCCACAGCAGGACGACGGCCGTCTCGAGCGCAGCCCCGACGCCGATGACGACACCGGTGACCCGGTCGGCCAGCGCGATCGCGCGGTAGACGAGCAGCTGCACCAGCGACAGCGCGGCTCCCTGCACGACCCAGAGCCAGGCGTACGGCGAGAGCGCTCCGTACTGAGTGCCGAAGGTGATCTCGAGCACCGGCTTCGCGAGCACGAGGCAGCCGATGACCTCAAGGGCTCCGAGACCGCCGACGAGCAGCAACGACGTACGCAGGAGCGCGCGTCCCTCGACGGGGTCGGACAGCCGCGGGAACACGACGACGGCCACGGCCTGCGGCAACCAGAACGCCGCCTTGGCGAGGACGGCACCCACGGCGTACCGGCCCGACTGGTCGCCGGACAGGACGTTGCGCGCCAGCAGCACGTCGACGTTGGCGAGGACGAGCAGCGCGAGGATGCCGCCGGTGGCGTGGCCGACCTCGGCGAGGGCGAACGCCGGTCCGGAAGCGGGGAGCCCGACGAAGGCCAGCGCCAGCAGTGCCGACGCGAGGACACCGGCGGCGAGGGCGACGAGGACGTCGTCGGAGGTGCCGCCGAACAGCAGGGGTACGACGCCGGCGCCGCGCCCGAGAGCCTGGACGGAGATGACGAGGGCGAGCGCCCCGAACCGCTCCTGTCCCTGCAGCACGCCCATCGCGCTCGACAGCACCGCGAACGGCGCCAGCTGGACGGCGACGAGCAGCGGGCCGGCGACGCCGCTGTGCAGGAAGGCCGCGACGACGGGGGAGAGGGCGGCCCCGACGAGCGAGGCCGTCAGGCCGAGGACGAGCCCGCGCCGCAGCAGCGCACCGGGTGCCCTGGTTCGCACCGCTTTGGCCACGACGGCCTGCAGCGCGATCGCGGGAACGCAGGCGACGAGCAGCACGCCGAGCAGGGCGACGAGCGTGCCGTAGTCGTCCTTGCTGAGGTCGCGGGCCGCGGCGACCGTGACGACGTAGGCCATGACGTTGACGAGCGTCAGGGCCGGCGCGACGAGGGTGCCGCCACGCGCCAGTGACGCCCGCTGTGCGCTGTCCTCCACACGCCGGAGGGTACGTTGCGATCATGGTCAGCGACGCGACGACGCGTGTGCGGTTCGAGCTGAATCTCGACCGTCGTCAGGCCTCGTTGGTCGCCGTCCTCGTCGGCCAGGCGGTGTGGCTCGGCACGGTGATGCTGCGCGGCTGGTACTCCGGACCCGACCTCGCCAACCTCGAGGCTGCCACCGGTCGACCGCTCGACGGCGCCTACCTCAGCGAGTCGCTCGGCGGTCACTTCGGCGCACCGGCCCGGTTCGTCTACTGGCTGCTCGAGCGGATGGCACCGCTGAGCTGGTCGCTCACGGTCGGGATCCGGCTCGCGCTGCAGCTCGCCGCGACGGACCTGCTGTGGCGGCTGCTCGAGGACCTGTTCGGCGCGCGCAGGTGGATCCCGTGGCTGATGGCGCTCTACGCCCTCAGCCCGCTGCTGGTGCCGGCGACTGCGGTGCTGAGCAACGGGCTCGGCCTGTCGGTCGCCCAGACCTGCGTGCTCGGTGCGCTGCTGCTGCACGTGCGGTACGTCTGCGGAGGACCGGCCTGGCAGGCCGTCGTCGCGGCGCTGCTGTGCCTGGTGGCCATGTCGTTCGCCGACCAGGCCGTGACCATCGTGATCCTGCTGCCGGCGCTGTCGCTCGGCTGGCTGCACTCGGGCTCGCTGCGGGAGCGGGTCCGGGCCAGTGCGAGCCGCTGGGTCACCTGGGCCGCGTCCGGGGTCGCGGTGTTGCTGTTCGCCATCGCCTACCTCAGCGGCGACTACACGGGCCGCCCGGCGAGCTTCTCCCTCGCTGACGGGTGGGACGTCGTGCGCACGGAGTGGACGCAGGTCATCGGACCGGCCTTCCTCGGCGGGCCGTGGGACTGGGGCGCCAACGAGCACGACTGGGTGTCGTTCGCCACGCCCCCGACGGTGCTCGAGGTGCTCGGCCAGATCGCGCTGATCTCGCTCATCGTCATCAGCGTGGGCCGCAACGGGCGCAAGGCGCTGCTCGCCTGGGCGCTCCCGATCGGCACGACGCTGCTGGGTGTGGTGCTCGTCGCGTTCGGCCGCAGCGACTACCTGGGCACGTTCATCGCACCGATCTACCGCTACAGCTTCTTCCTGCCGATGACGCTCGTCCTCGGCCTGGCGCTCGCGTTCGCGGGTGACGAGCACGACGACGAGACCCCGTCGAGCCGCACCCTCCGTGGTGCGACGGCGCTGGTCGCGATCGCGAGCCTGGTGTCGGGTCTGGTGTTCGCGGACCGGTTCTGGCAGAACCCGTCGAGGGACTACGTCGACACCCTGCTCGCCTCGGTGCGCGCGGCCGGCCCGACCGTCGAGCTCTACGACTCCACCGTTCCCGAGGGGGTCATCCCCGGTCTCGAGCCCAACCACTTCGTGTCAGACGTGCTCGCTCTCGGCCGCCTGTCGGCGACGTTCGGCGGGACGTCGCCCTCGCCGATGCTCGCCGACGACAGCGGTCACCTCAAGCCGGCGACGCTCTACCACGTCGGCGACATCACCTCGTCGCAGGAGAAGGAGTGCGGCACCTTCGTGCACGGCAAGGGAGAGACGGCAGTGACCGTCGGCCCCGTGAGCCGCCCGGCGGACTGGTACCTCGAGCTGCAGCTCTACGAGCCACGCGCCAACACCTTCTCGGTGGCCGTTCTCGACGCGGAGGGCAACGAGCTCGGCGTCTTCGCCGGCGGCCCGAACGTCCAGACGTCTGGACCGCTGGTGGCCGTGCACCGCCGCATCGGCGTCGGCACGCCGGCGAAGGTCGTCATCAGGTCGACGGACGCGGAGACGAACTTCTGCCTGGTGCACGCCTACATCGGCGCCCCGGTCCTGCAGTGAGCGGTCTGCTGACGCGGCTCGTCGCCAGCAACGACCCGCGGCTCCGGGTGCTGCTCGACGCCGCCGCGAAGACCCGGGACCGGCTCGACCACCCGCAGCTGCGGGATGCCCGAAGGCTGATGGCGGCCAAAGACCTCGACGTGCTCATGCTCGGTGAGTCGGTGTCGGTGTTCGTGAGCCCGCACGACGTCGACCAGCGACCGCTGCCGGTGATGGTCGCCGACGCCCTGCCGGGAAGGCGGACGCTGTCGGTGCAGGGCGGCGGCTACCACGCCGAGCTGCTCGCCGAGCTGGTGCGGATCGCCCCAGCGCCAAGGGTTCTCGTGGTCTCGCTCTGGACCCGCGGCCGACTCGTCCCGTGGATCGAGCACCCCCGCTTCGGCCACCACGACGCGCTGCGCCGGCTGCGTGCGCTGCCCGGCGGCCCGACCCGCGGCTCGCTGAAGCGCACGGACGACTTCCCGAGCTACTACGCCCTCCCGCACACCTCCCTGGCGAAGGCGACCACGATCGGCGAGCACGCCCTGCCCCTCAAGCGCCGGGAGCTGCCGAAGGACGAGGCACTGGCCCTCCTCTACGCCTTCCACCACGGCGCGCCGGTCACCCGGCTGGAGACCGTCACCGCCCTCGGCAAGGCCTGCCGAGACAAGGGCAGTGCTGTGGTGGCGCACCAAGCGCCCATCTCCGTCGTGACGGGCGAGCGGGTGCTCGGCCCGCCCTTCCGCTCCCTCGTGGACGAGAACCTGACGGCGATGACCGACGCGTTCCGTCAGGGCGCGGGCGAGGACGCGACCGTTCTCAAGACCGGGACGTTGTTCGGTGAGGACGAGTTCGTCGACCCGGCCGACGGCAGCGAACACCTCAACGAGAAGGGCCGGCACCGGCTGGCCGCGCTCATCGCGGACGAGGTCCGCGCGCGTCTCTAGTAGGGGTCGACCGGTCCGGAGTGGCCCAGCAGCTTCGTCAACGGGCGCAGTCGCAGCCGCAGCAGCACCTTGACGACGACGTTGCGGATCCACCACGGCATCTCGCGCAGGACGCGCATTCGGTCAGCCGCCGTCGGTCGCGCCCGGCGGAACAGGGCGAGCGACCCGGTGCGCTCGACGTAGACCCAGTCGCTCCTGCCGAGGACGTGGACCAGGATGGCAAGGGTGACGCCGATGCTCGAGTAGGCGTCGTGGACGAGCATCTCGCCGTCCTCGGGCAGGTGCACGCCCCATCGGAAGTCGTCGCTGCAGGTCCAGTAGTCGTGCTTGCCGTCGACGTACAGCACGTCGATCGGCTTGTCCCAGTGGGGTCGGAGCTTGGTGCTGTAGTCGCTGTGCAGCTCGACGACGTCGCCGAGGTCGGCGCCCGCCATGTTCTCCTCGAACGTGACGCGCGTGCTCTTGCCGCCGAACAGCCGGCCCTCGATGAAGGGGTCGACGGCGTAGACCTTCCCGCCGACCGCGCGCATCGCCTCGCCGAGCACGACCGTCGACCGTCCCTTGTGGCTCCCGATCTCGAGGACGGCTGCACCCGGTCCGAGCTTCGACGCGGCCTTCCAGAGCGCCTCCGCCTGCTCGCGGGTGCACCAGCCCGGCACCTGCGAGGCGTGGTCCCACGCGGTGTCGAAGCTCGCGTGCGGCGCGGACACTGGGCTCCTCGGTGATCACGGTCAGGGACGCACGGGAATGTACCCTCCGAACGGTGGGCCCCCGCGCAACAGGAGTGAAGCGCGCCGGAGGACTCGTCGTTCCCACCCTGCTGCTGATCGCCTCGGTCCTCCAGTCGCCGGGCAAGGTCACCTTCGACACCGACCTCGGCCTGGCCCTCAACCCGACGCACCTGCTGCACCGCTCACTGCACCTCTGGAGCGCCGAGAACGGCTTCGGCGGGGTCGGCGACCAGACCTACGGCTTCTTGTTCCCGGTCGGCCCGTTCTTCGCCCTGGGCGACCTGCTGGGCCTGCCTCCGTGGCTCGTCCAGCGGCTCTGGATGGCCGTCGTGCTCATCGCGGCCTACGAGGGCGCCCGCCGGCTGGTACGCCGGATGGTCAGCCCGTCCGTCCTGGTGTCCGTCCTCGGTGGGCTCGGGTGGGCGCTGTCTACGCGGATGCTCACCGTCGTCGGGCCGTTCTCGTCCGAGGCGCTGACGGTCGCGCTCACGCCCTGGCTGCTGCTGCCCCTCGTCCTCTACCTCGAACGCGACCTGCGCCGCGCGGTCTGGCTGTCGGGCATCGTCGTGCTCCTCCTCGGCGCCGCGAACGCCGGCGCGACCGTCGCCGTGCTGCCCCTCCCCGCGCTCTACCTGCTGACCCGGACGACGCCGTGGAAGCGGCGGCTGACCGCCTTCGGCTGGTGGACGTCGGCCGTGGTGCTCGGCAGCCTGTGGTGGGTCGGACCGCTGCTGCTGCTCGGCGCCAACAGCCCGCCCTTCACCGACTGGGTCGAGTCGGCCCGCACGACCACCGACCCCGTGACGGCTGCAGCCGCGCTGCGCGGCACGACCGACTGGGTCGCCTACGTGCCGCACGGGACAGGCGGCTTCTGGCCGGCCGCGTGGGACCTGGTCACGTCCCGCGGCCTGCTGGTCGCGACCGGCGCGGTCGCGGTGCTCGGGCTGGCCGGGCTGGCGAACCGGCACCTTCCCGAGCGACGGTTCCTGCTGGTCAGCGCGACGCTCGGCTTTGCCCTGCTGACCCTCGGCCACGACGGTCATCCGGGCAGCGTCGTCGCTGAGCAGTTCCGGTCCCTGCTCGACGGGCCAGCTGTCCCGTTCCGCAACATCTACAAGCTCGACCCGGTGCTGAGGCTGCCGCTGGTGCTGGGCCTGGCCCACGCCGTCCAGCGGCTGCGGCACGCACGCCTCCCCGCGCGAGCACTGGGCACGTCCGTGGCCGCCGGTGCCGTCCTGCTGGCCGCGTTCCCTGTCGTCGACGGCACGCTGCGGCCGGGGCCCGGCTTCGACAGCCTGCCCACCTGGTGGCGATCCGCGGCGTCCTACGTCGCCGACCACGGCGGCGCCGGGCGGACCCTGATCCTGCCCGAGGCCACGGCCGGTCAGTACACCTGGGGCCGCACCATCGGCGAGCCGTTCGAGGCCCTGGCCACGAGCGACTGGGCGGTCCGCAACCAGGTGCCGCTGACCCAGCCCGGGAGCACCCGGCTCGTCGACGCCGTCGAGGACACCCTGCGCACCGGTCGCGGTTCCGCGGCCCTCTCCACGGTGCTCGCGCGGATGGGCGTCAGCCGGCTGCTCGTCCGCAACGACCTCGACCACCTGACGTCCGACACGCTGCCTCCCGCGCGGGTCCGGCAGGCGCTCGAGCGGTCGCCCGGCCTGAAGCGAGTGGCGACGTTCGGCGACACGGTACGAGGAAGCCTGGCCAAGGACGGGGGACTGGCCGCCGACGTGCCCGCCCTCGAGGTGTGGTCCGTCGAGCAGCCCGTCACGAGGGTCAGCGCCGCGCCGCTCACCGACGTGACCGCTCTCGCTGGCGGCCCCGAGGACCTGCTCGCACTGCTGGAGCAGGGGGTCGTCACCGGTCCGACGGTGCTCGCGACCGATGACGACCTGAAGGCCCAGGGCGACTGGACCGGACCGCGGGTGCTGGCCGACGGGCTGCAGCGGCGGGAGCGGTCCTTCGGTCGCGTCCACGGGGCGCTGGGACCGCTGCTCACCGCGGACGACGACTACCGGCAGGTGCGCAGCGCCCACGACCTGCTGCCGCCTGGCGACGTCGCACCGCAGCAGACCGTCGCGGCGTATGCGGGACTCACATCTGTCACGGCGTCCTCCTCCTCGGCCTATCCCGAGAGCTTCTCGGCGACGCGCGGCGGCACGGGACCGGGCGCCGCGCTCGACGGAAACAGCTCGACCTTCTGGGGCTCGGCCTCGCTGACCAGGCCGGACGGCCAGTGGCTGCAGGTGGTCCGGCAGACGCCCACCGACAACGACACCGTGACGCTCACGATGGTGAAGGGCATCCTGTTCGGCCCGGCCGTCACGAGCGTCCGGCTGACCACCGAGGCCGGCTCGGTCGTCCGTGCCGTGAAGGGCGACGAGCAGCCGCAGCAGCTCGTCCTGCCGACCGGGAAGTGGAAGACGCTACGCGTCACCATCGCCGGCGTGGTGAGCACCGGCCCCTTCGGCGTCGTCGGCATCCGCGAGCTCGAGCTGCCAGGGCTCACCTCGGAGCGAAGCGTCGTCCTGCGCGGGCAGCTGCCGAAGGGCAGCAGCGTCCCGTCGGTCGTCCTGCGCGCTGCGGACTCCGTGGCTCCCTGCCTCGTGCACGACGGGGTCACGACCTGCGACGCCACCACGGCCGACGTCGGTGACGAGCCGGTCGGGCTGGACCGCACGTTCACGATGCCGACGGCCGGCGAGCTCACCCTCAGCGGGTCCGTGCTCGCTCAGGAGAGCACCTCCATCGAGCGCCTCATCGCCCCGCTCGCCCCGCACCTCGAGGCAGTCTCCTCGAGCGCCCTCGACGCGGGACCCGTCGGCGCCCACGCCGCCGTCGACGGCGACCCCGCCACCTCCTGGATCGCCGCCCCCGGCGACCAGAAGCCGAACTTCACCATGACCTGGCCGAAGGCCACCGCCATCAGCGAGATCGACCTCACTGCAGGTGAAGAGCCGCGGGCGAGCTTCCCCTCGACCATCCACGTCCACGCCAAGGAGGGCGATCGCGACGCGGTCGTCGACGCGAGCGGCAGAGCCACCTTCGCCCCGCTCACCACCGACACCGTCACCCTCACGTTCCCGAGCCTGCGGCTCGCGTCGAGCACCGGCCTCAAGGGCGGCTTCGCCCTCCCGCTCGGCATCGCTGAGATCCGCGTCCCCGGCACCGGCGTCCCGAACCTCGCCCCGACCCCCACCCTCCCGACCGGAGCCGTGTGCGGGTTCGGCCCCGACGTCGCGATCGACGGCACGGCCCACCACACCAAGGTGACGGGCACCGTCGGCGACCTGCTCACCGGCGAGCCCCTCACCCTCGAGGCCTGCGACGGCCCCGTCGCGCTCGCCGCCGGCACCCACCACCTGACCGTCGTCGGCACCCTCGAGTTCCGCGTCCGGCAGATCGCCCTCAAGGGCGCGGCCCCGCAGCCAGCGACGCGCACCGTGACCGTCCAGCACTGGGGCCAGGTGCACCGCAG
>CBIHPE010000058.1:0-18113 GCA_966212015.1 uncultured Frankiales bacterium
GGCGCAGCGGGCTGTCCTGGAGCAGGTCGAGCAGCTCGAGGCCCGGAAAGCCGCCCTGCAGGGCGTGGACGCCGCACGCACCGACGATGCCGGTTCGAGGGGGTCAGAGCACCACAGCACTCACATCGACCCCACGACCGGCCACCCGCGCGACCCGTTCGACGCTGGCACTGGCACTGGCACTGGCACTGGCGCCGACGATGCCGGTTCGAGGGGGTCAGAGCACCCCAGCACTCACACCGATCCTGCGACAGGGCACGCGCTCGACCCGTTCGACACGATCGCCGACCAGCTCCTCGACCCCTAGGCCGACCTCGACCCCACGCACGAGGAACAGACCGAACCCGAGGTGCCTGAGGGGCCGCAGCCCGAAGCTCCCGATGGCCACCGCCCTCGACCTCAGCCACGCCCCCCGCCACCTCAGGGGCAGCTCGTCGAGATCGAGTTCTAGCCTCAGCAGATGAGCGGCGGGCACGACCACCACCACGGCACCGCTGCTGGTGAGCAGCGCGGCCGGCTCGCCGTCGTCCTCGCCATCACCACGGCCGTCCTCGTCGCCGAGGTCGTCGGAGGGCTCGTCGCGCACTCGGTCGTGCTCCTCGCGGACGCCGCCCACATGGCCTCCGACGCCGCCGGTATCGCCCTCACCCTGTTCGCCGTGGTGCTGGCCACCCGGCCTCCCACGCTGGTGCGCACCTTCGGCCTCCAGCGCCTGGAGATCCTCGCCGCCGTCCTGAACGCGGTGGTGCTGCTGGTGCTGGGGGTCCTGGTCCTCGCCGAGGCAGTGCGGCGCCTAGTGACTCCAGGTGACCCGGAGCCCGGCGTGATGGCCCTGTTCGGGGCCGTCGCGGTGCTCGGCAACCTGATCAGCCTGCTGCTCCTGCGACGCGGCCAGGGCGACTCCCTGGCCGTCCGCGGTGCCTACCTCGAGGTGCTCGCCGACCTCCTCGGAGCGTTCGGCGTCCTCGTCGCGGCGGCTGTCGTCGCAGGCACCGGGTTCGACCGCGCCGACCCCGTCGCCTCGCTGCTCATCGGCGTCCTCATCGTGCCGCGCACCCTGCGCATGCTGAAGGCCGCCGTCGACGTGCTGCTGGAGGCGACACCTGACCACGTCGACCTGGCCGAGGTGCGCCAGCACATCCTCGAGACGCCTGGCGTCGTCGGCTGCCACGACCTGCACGCCTGGACCATCACCAGCGGCAGCGCGGTGCTGTCGGCGCACGTCGTGGTCGCGGATGAGCTGTGGGCCGACGGCACCGCACCGGCCGTCCTCGACCGGCTCTGCGAGTGCCTCGCCGGCCACTTCGACGTCGAGCACTCGACGTTCCAGCTCGAACCGCCGGGACACCTCGACCACGAGGCGGTCCTGCACGACTGACACAGGCAGGAAACAGTGCGGTGACGGCGAACACAGCCGGGTGCTGAAGCGACTGGCCCCCGTGCTTCTCCTGCCCCTGCTCGCCGTGCCGGCCCACGGAGCGACCCCGGCGAAGGCCACCGGCCTGCCCACGGTCACGAGCGGGCACCGACCCGGACCGGACATCCTCTACGCCTCCGCGCCCAAGGCGCCGCAGCTGGAGAACACCGGGCCGTGGAAAGCCGCGCCGATCCTGGTCAGCGGTGCCACGTCGTACCGCGACGGCGAGTGGGTCTACCAGGACTTCCTGTTCGACGACCACGGAGCCAAGGGCACCCCTGACCCGAACAGCCCCTACGGCGTCTCGACGCACCTCTACTCACCGTCGTCGGGTGCCTTCACCTACCCGACGGACAAGAAGTACGCGAACAACGCGGCCGACCTCGTGGAGCTCCGGGCCAAGCCGCTCAAGGACGCGACGGCCTTCCGGCTCACCCTCGACACCCTCCTCGACCCTGCCAGCACCGCCGCGACCATCGCCCTCGGCGACGGGCCGTCGACCGCATGGCCGTTCGGTGCCGGCGTGAGGAGCCCGTCCTCGCTGTTCGTGACCTGGCACGGCAGCACGGCGGTGGTCACAGGCGCCCGGACGGGCGCAGCGACGGTGCGCGTCGACAAGGGGCGTCGCCAAGTCACCATCGAGGTTCCGCACAAGGTCTGGAACCCCGGCACCGGCAAGGTCCGCACGACGGTGGGCGTCGGCCTCTGGTCGCCCGACAAGGGCACCTACCTGGCCCCCCAACCGGGCGCGGCAACGGCCGCGGTCCCCGGCGGCGGTCCTGGCACGGCCATCGTCAACGTCGGCCCTCGCACCGCCGAGCCGCAGCCGCTCATCGCCGGCGCCACCATGGGCGACACCGCCGCCGGCGCTGCCGCGACCAGCGCCTTCTGGCGCGACCAGCAGCAGGCTCTGCAGCTGGCCGCGGGTGATGTCACGCCGTTCGCCTCGGTCGTCGACTTCGGCAAGCTCGCCCGCAAGGCGCACGACGACAGCGGCGTCCCCCAGACCGGTGCGATCGACCGGATCTTCGCGAGCCACTACTCGTTCGGGCAGGGTCTCGACCCGTCCCGCATCTGCTTCGACCTGGCGAGCTCGTTCGCTGCCGGCGCGAAGTGCCAGGGCTCCCTCGTCGGCCAGCTTCAGCCGTACTCCCTCTACGTACCAAGGCATGTCGGCAAGCGCGGCTACGGCATGACGCTGCTGCTGCACTCGCTCTCGGCCAACTACAACCAGTACGCCGCGAGCCACAACCAGTCCCAGCTCGGAGACCGCGGCACCGGTTCGCTGGTGCTGACTCCGGCCGGTCGCGGCCCCGACGGCTTCTACGCCGGCATCGCCGAGGCGGACACGTTCGAGGCCTGGGCCGACGTCGCGCGCCACTACAGGCTCGACCAGAGCTGGAGCACGGTCAGCGGCTACTCGATGGGCGGCTTCGGCACCTTCCGGATGCTCGCGCGCTGGCCCGACCTGTTCAGCCGCGGCTTCTCCGTCGTGGGTGCGCCGGGCTCGGTCGACGACCAGCTCGCCAGCCTCCGCAACACGCCGTTGCTGTCGTGGAACTCCGGCGCCGACGAGCTCGTCAACGTCAACACCACGAGGCAGACGGTCGACTCGCTGACCGCAGCCGGCGTGCGGTTCGAGGAGCACCTGCACCCGACGGCCGACCACCTCACCCTCGCGGCCAACGACCAGTACGCGCCGGGTGCCGCCTGGCTCGGCCAGGACGCCGTGGATCGCAACCCGTTCCACATCACCTACGTCGTCGACCCGACCGAGGACAGCCTGGCCGCGACCGCTGTCGCCGACCACGTCTACTGGCTGTCCGGCCTCAAGGGCCACGGCACCATCGACGTGCTCTCCGACGCGTTCGGCCGCTCCGACGGCAAGGTCAACGACGTCACCCCGGGAGCCGGTGCCCTGATCGGGGGCGAGATCCCCGTCCTCGCCTACGGGTCCGAGACCCGCACGTGGGGCGCGCCCGGGACCTTCGCGAGGAAGAACGCCCTGCAGATCAGCAGCAACGGCGTGCGGGCAGTGACCATCGACGCCGCCCGCGCGCGAGTGAGCTGCTCGGCCGTCCTCGAGGTCACGACGACCGTGCCGCTCAAGGTGACCCTCTGCGGCAGGACCAGGACGTTCACGGCCAACGTGGCGGTCGACCCGGCGCCTTAGGGCTCGAGCTGGAACACCTTGATGTGGCGGTCGGTCCGCTTCTCGTACATCGCGAAGTTCGGCCAGACCTTCAGCATGGCCTTCCACGCCTCGGCCCGCTCCTCGCCCTCGGGCAGGTAGCGCGCCGTCATCGGCTGCTCCTTGCCCTTGAACCGCACGGTGACGTCAGGGTTGGCCTCGATGTTCTTGACCCAGAGCGGCTCCTTCGGACCCCCGAAGTAGGAGCCCGCGATGAGGATCGAGCCGTCCTTGTAGGGCACGCACAGCAGCGGGGTGCTGCGCGGCAGCCCGCTCTTGCGCCCGATGACCGTCAGCATCAGGTTCGGCAGGCCGGCGACGTCGAGGATCGTCAGCTTCCCACGCGTCCCGCCCTGCACGAGCTTGTCGATGAAGACGATCTGCGGCAGCAGCTTCGGCATCCACGAGATCGAGCCGATCTGCACCGCCACCGGCGTGAGGAGTCCCATGATCTCCATCCTAGAGAAGACATAGAACAGGTTCTAGTCTCTGCGGTGTGCGCTTCGCCATCAGCACCGCCTTCCTGCCCGCTGACCAGCTCGTCGCCATCGCGCGCCGCGCCGACGAGCTCGGCTACGACGCCCTGACGATGCCCGACCACGTCATGGACCTCGAGCAGCTCGAGACGCCGTACCCCTACACGCCCGACGGGGCCCGGCGCTGGTCGTTCGACGCAGAGTGGCCCGACCCGTGGGTCCTCATCGGCGCGCTGTCGACCATCACCGAGCGGCTGCGCTTCTTCACGTCCGTCTACGTCCCGAGCACCCGCAACCCCTTCCAGGTCGCGAAGTCGGTGGGTACGGCGGCAGTGCTGTCGAAGGACCGGGTGGCCCTCGGCGTGGGCATCGGCTGGTGCCGCGAGGAGTTCGCGCTCATGGAGCAGGACTTCTCGACGCGCGGCAAGCGCACCGACGAGGCGCTCGAGCTGATGAAGGCGCTGTGGCAACCGGGGTGGACCGAGTTCCACGGCGAGTTCTACGACGCCCCAAAGCTCATCATGGAGCCGTCACCCAGCCAGCCGATCCCCGTCTACGTCGGCGGTCTGAGCGAGATCGCCTTCCGCCGAGCCGCCCGGCACCAGGGCTGGGTCGGCGACCTCTACACGACCGAGGAGGCCGGCAAGCACGCCGCGCGCCTCGCCGAGATCCGCGACGAGATCGGTGCCGAGGGCGAGTTCCGCGTCATCACCGCCCTCACCGACGCCTTCACCCCCGAGGGCTTCGCCGCCGCCGAGGACGTCGGCGTCACCGACGTCTGGACGATGCCGTGGGCCTACTACTTCGGCACCGAGTGCACCCTCGACCAGAAGCTCGAGGGCCTCGACCGCTTCCACGCCGACATCATCACGCCGCTCGCCGGGAGCTAGCCGCAGAGCGCCGTCCCGGGGTCGCGAAAACGGCATCCCGGGAGCGCTTCGCGGCACCATCTCGCGACCCCCGGCGCTAGGGGCGCTCGCGGAGCAGCAGCGACGAGGCGGGGGCGAAGCCGAGGCGCTCGTAGAGCGGGATCGCCCGCTCCGACGGTGACAGCACGACCCGCACGAGCCCCGAGCGATCCGCCTCGTCCAGCAGCGCGGTGACGAGGGCGGTCCCTGCTCCCGTACCTCGGCGCTCGGGCAGCACGAACAGGTTCGCGAGGTAGCCCCACGACTTCTGCGCGCCGTCCGGTGTGGGCATCCGGTCGAACAGCTTGAGGCCGATCATGCCGACCGCCTCGCCACCCTCCTCGGCGATCCACCACCAGCGGCTGGCACCCTCCTCCACGAACCAGTCGCGGAAGGCCTCGACGAACTCCGCGGTGCAGGGCTGCTCGCGCCACGCGGCCCGGAGAGCTGCCAGAGCGGGTACGTCGTCGGCTCCGGCTCTGCGAGTGCGCACCGAACCAGTATCCGGTCTTGACGAGCACGGCCTGGTCATAGTGCTATTCCACTAGTTGACTAGTGGAAGTGGTGAAGCCGTGATCGAGTTCTCGCTGGACGCGACCTCGGGGGTCTCCCCCTACCTGCAGCTCGTGCATCAGGTCCGGCAGGCCCTTCGTCTCGGGCTGCTGCACGAGGGGGACCAGCTCCCGACCGCGAAGGAGGTGGTCGGACGGCTGGCCCTCAACCCCAACACGGTGCTCAAGGCCTACCGCGAGCTCGAGCGCGAGGGCCTCGTGACGGCGCGGCCGGGCGTAGGGACGTTCGTGACGCAGACCCTGCGGTCGGTGCCCTTCCCTGCCCAGGCGGGGCTTCGCAAGGAGCTCAGCACCTGGGTCAAGAAGGCCCGGCTCGCGGGCCTCGAGGAGGAAGACCTCGCGGCGCTGTTCGCCGACGTCGTCCGCGGACAGCGAGCGACGGCATGACGGCCGTCGTCCGGGCTGTGGGGCTCGGCAAGAGGTACCGCAGGACGTGGGCGCTGAAGGGCTGCACCCTCGACATCCCTGCCGGCCGGGTGACCGGGCTCGTCGGTCCCAACGGTGCCGGCAAGAGCACGCTGCTCAACCTCGCGGTCGGCATGACGACCCCGACGACCGGGAGCATCGAGGTCTGCGGCGGTGCCCCGCGGTCGGGCGCCGGCCAGCTCGCCAAGGTCGGCTACGTCGCGCAGGACACGCCGACCTACGCGCACCTCACCGTCGCCGAGCACCTGCGTCTCGGGCAGCACCTCAACCCCCACTGGGACGACGCCGTCGCGCAGCGCCGCATCGACCAGCTCGGCCTCGACCGGGCGCAACGGGCAGGTCGGCTCTCCGGCGGGCAACGGGCGCAGCTCGCCCTGACACTCGGGCTGGCCAAGCGACCTCAGCTGCTCGTCCTCGACGAACCTGTCGCCAGCCTGGATCCCCTGGCACGCAAGGACTTCCTCGGGATCCTCATGGAAGCCGTCGCCGAGGAGGGCCTCAGCGTGATCCTCTCGTCGCACGTCGTCTCCGACCTGGAGCGGGTGTGCGACCACGTGGTCGTCCTCGTCCGGTCGCAGGTGCGACTTGCCGGTGATGTCGACGCCGTCCTCGAGGAGCACGTCCGGCTCACCGGGCCACGGCGCGACGTCTCGTCGCTGCCCGGCGACCAGCAGGTCGTGACCCAGAGCCACACCGAGCGGCAGAGCACGTTCGTCGTGCGCACGACGTCGCCGGTGCTCGACCCGTCGTGGTCGGTGAGCCGGCTGGGCCTCGAGGACGTGGTCCTGGCCCACATGCAGCAGCCGGCTCGCGAGCCTCAGCTGGCGGTGGCGTCATGACCTGGCTGACCTGGCGGCAGCTCCGCACCCAGACGACGGCCGTCGCCCTGCTCGTGGGCGCCCTGTCGTTGGCGCTGCTCAGCACGGTCTCGCACCTGCACCGCATCGCTGGGTCCACCTCTGCCTACAACCTCATGTCAGCCTTCGAGCACCGTGCGTTCTACGTCGGGATCGCCGTGCTCGCTGTCGCCCCGGCCCTCATCGGGGCCTTCTGGGGCGCGCCGCTCGTCGCCCGTGAGGTCGAGAACGGCACGCACAGGCTGGTGTGGTCGCAGTCCGTCACCCGCGGCCGGTGGTTCGCGGTGAAGCTGGGCAGCACGGTCGTGATCGCAGCTGTCTGCGTCGGGGCGCTGAGTGCCCTCGTGACGTGGTGGGCAGGGCCTGTCGAAGGCGTGCAGAGCCGGCAGCGGGGTTCCCTCCCGCTGCGACTGACGCCCATCTCGTTCGGCATGCGCGGTCTCGTCCCCGTCGCCTATGCGGTCCTGGCCGTGGCCACCGGCGCCCTGCTCGGACTTGCCCTCCGGCGCACGCTTCCCGCCATGGCGCTCACCGTCGGGCTCATGGTCCTCGTTCAGGTCGGCCTGCCGCTGTGGGTGCGCCCGCACCTCGCACCCCAGGTCACCGCGTCCGTCACGATCGCGCGCGACACCCTCGACGGCATCAGCATCCTCGGGCCCGGTCAGGACATCCACCTGACCGTCCGGCCCGTGCACAAGGGCGACTGGGTATTGCGCAACGTGACCGTTGACAGCTCCGGGCGCGCGACCGCGCTCCCGTCCTGGACCGACGCGTGCTTCGCCCCGCCGTCGCCGCTCGCTGGCCGGGCGCAGGGACCGGACATCACCGGATGCCTCGACCGGTTGACCGCCGAGGGCTACCGACAGAAGGTCACGTACCAGCCGGCCGACCGCTTCTGGCGGCTCCAGTGGACCGAGGCCGGGCTCGTGCTCGCGGGGGCGGGACTGCTCTCGCTGCTGGGCTTCCGCCTCCTGCGTCGCGTCAGCTGACCTCGTTCCCCGTTCATCCGGTCACCCCCTGCACCCACTCTGTCGCAGCGAACCGGCCCAGAAGGTTGCCCACGGCCTCTTCCGGGAAGTCGATCTTCGTGACGCAGACGAAGCAGACCACGGGTCGGCGTGGCGAGGTGCGCTTCCCCGCGGTCCTCGCGGTCCTGGTCGCGGTCACGCTGCAGGCCGTGCTCCCCAACCGGCTGGTGCTGGGGCCGCGGCTGCTCCTGCCCGCCCTCGAGCTGCTGCTGCTCATCCCGCTCATCGCCGCGAACCCGGTGCGGCTGACCCGTGAGACGAGGGCGTCGCGCGTCGTCTCGCTCACGCTGGTGCTGCTCATCGCCTCGACCAACACCGTGGTGCTCGGACTGCTCGTGGACGCGCTGCTCGACGGCAAGGCCTCCGACGGCAAGCAGCTGCTGACGGCAGCGCTCCAGGTCTGGCTCACGAACGTGATCGCCTTCGGGCTCGTCTACTGGGAGCTCGACCGCGGCGGTCCGGTCGCCCGCACCCAGCGACCGCGCGAGGAGCTTCCTCGGGCGGACTTCAGGTTCCCGCAGGACGAGGACCACGACGCGATCGACGAGGTCGCCGCGGGGAGCAGCGCCAAGACCGACTGGGTGCCGGTGCTGGTCGACTACCTCTACGTGTCGGTGACGAACTCCTCCGCGTTCAGCCCGACGGACACGATGCCGCTGCTCAGCCGCACCAAGCTGCTGATGGCGGTCCAGTCGATGTCGGCGCTGGTGCTGTCGCTGCTCGTCGTCGCCAGGGCGGTCGGCGCCCTTCAGTAGCCGTCAGGCGGCGGAGCCGTGCAGGTGGTCGCAGAGCCGGGTCTGGCCCTTGGCGATCGTGCCGCCGCCGATGCCCTCGAGGGCGGCGAACGGACCGCACTGGTTCTTCACGATCCACACGTGCACCATCGGCGTCGGGATCGGCTTCACCTGCCCGGCAGGGCAGTTGCCGGCCGCGTCGGTCAGGCCCATCACGTAGCCGGACGGCGAGTAGCAGAGGTTGTCGTGGATGTGCCACTGCACGAGGGCACCGCCGATGTCCGGGACGTCGGCGAGGTCGGTGCCGGGGGCGACCATGTACATCGCGGCGACGAGGGTGCGGCCGCCCTTGCTGGTGTCGTAGACGAGCGACTCCGGGTGGTCCGGGTCCAGGACGTGGTTGTCGTGCAGGAAAGCCTGGTTGACCAGGTGCTCGGTGCCGGTGAAGCCGTCGCCGATGCTCTTGAAGCCGTGCTTCTCGGCATAGCTCGCGTTCGCCCACTGGGGCAGCCGCGCGAGCGTCACCGTGACCAGGCTCTCGGCAGCGGCCTGCTGCTGCGGCGTGACGCCAGGCGTGCCGCTGAGGTCGATCGGCAGCGACGGGTCGTAGGGCGATGCGTGGACGCCCGCGTGGGTGTGCCCCGCCGCACCGGCGTGGGTGTGGTTCGAGGTGGCAACGGTGCCCACGCCGGTCGCGAGCGCCAGCGGCAGGGCCACGACCCAGACGGGTACGGCGAGGCCTCGCGACGTCCCTGTCGCCGCGGCCGCGAAGACCGTGCCGAGCGCGGCGAGGGCGGCGGCGGTCACGTCGGACACCTGGAGCGCCTCCGGCGTCTGCAGGCCGTCCACGAAGGGGAGGCCCACTGACTTGGCGATCCCCCATCCGACGACCGCCGCGAGCCCGACAGCCACACCGGCGTAGGCGGTCAGCGCGTCCCTGCGGGCCATCGCCAGGCAGCCCCAGGCGACCTGCGCGATCGCCAGCGCCGTGAACACGTAGACCGCCTGCTTGTGGTCGCCGTGGACACCGGCCGCAGCGAAGTGGATGGCTCCGCCGCCGAGGGACGCGAGCCCTGCGACGACGAGCCAGGGGGTGGTCCGGGGGGTGCGAGCGACCGGCGCAGGGGTCAGGACCGGGCGCTCCTCGAGCAACGTCATGGGTCGGAACGTAAGCGCCCAAAGCCGTCGTGGCTCTAGCCCAGAGGGACCCTCTCCCGTGACGCCAGCGCCGTCTTCGCCGTGGGCGACACCTCGACGTCCGCCTTGCGTGGGTTCGTCCCCAGCACCTGGTCACCGAAGCGGGTCGCGACTCCGAGCCAGTACCGCTCGTTGCGGAAGTGGTGCAGCCGGTGCCCGCGGTGCAGTCGGCGGTAGGGGTAGTGCTTCGGCGCGTAGTCGGTGTGGATGAGGAAGTGCACCCACTCGTAGACCATCACCAGCAGGGTGATGGTCAGCACCGCCGTGACCGCTGCGGGCGTGCGGAAACCGAGCACGATCAGGGCGTTCAGCGGCATCCCGCCCAGGATCACCGCCGGGTGGATGAACTGGAACCGCAGGTCGCGGGGGTCCTCGTGGTGCCGGCGGTGGCTGACGCCCGCGAGCTTGTCCCGCAGGCTGCCGTCGGCCTTGCAGTGCAGGATGAAGACGTGGATCAGCCACTCGCTGAACGGGTTGAACGCCACCAGCGCCCCCGCCACGATCGCGTCCGCGAGTGACCAGCTGGTCCAGAGGAGCCGGACGGTCGCGAACACGAGGAGCTCGGCGAGCAGCAGCTGCGGGCTGCGGTGCTGCACGAACTCGCGCAGGGCAGCGCTCAGCGTCCTGATGTCCCGCGTCACGGCCGGCACGAACCGGACAGTACGCCCTCGGTCAGGGCAGGTCGACGTCCAGCACGAGCCGGTGCGCGCCGCCTGGTCAGACGTGCCGGTGGCGGCGCAGGACCAGCAGCCCGCCCAGCAGCAGCAGGCCGACGGCGGGGATCACGACGGGAAGGCCGGTGGCCGCGAGGTGCCCGGCGCCGCTCTTGGTGCCGCCCTTCGGCGTGCCCGGCTTCACCGGCGGCAGGTTGACGCCCTTCGGCACGGAGTACTTCGCGCCGAGCACGAAGCTGAACGACGGCGCGGCGTCGAGCAGGTTGGACGACAGGGTGTCCTCGGAGCCGAACTGCCCGGAGCCGGTCGGCTCGGTGACGCTGATCGGGCGGTCCGGGACCGCTGACATCGCCGTGAAGCCGGTGACGCTGTAGAGGCCGTCGCCCTTCTTCGGGTTGCCGATGGCGGACATCGGGACGGTCCACACGATGGCGTCGCCCTTGATGGCACCCGGGACTGTCGTCCCGGTCGGGTAGGCGAAGTACTTGGTGTGGGTCGTGTCGATCGACGCGGTCTTGCCCACGTAGTACTCGGGCTGCCCGTCCTGACCGACCTGCAGCCCGACGTACCAGATCTGGCCGTCCTTGCCCGACGTGCCGTAGCGGCCGGCCCAGCGCACGCGCCAGTTCGCCCAGAGGCCGCCGTTGCTGGGCGGCTGCACGAGGTTCTCGGCAAGGCCGGACTGGTTGGTGTGCAGAGTGATGGTCAGGTGCGTGGCATCGGTCTGCGCGACGCCGACGCTCTTGATGTCGAGGCCGGGCGAGGCGTTGACGTCCGTCCCCGGCAGCGACAGGTAGGCGTCCGGCGAGCCCTTCCCCACGGGGTCGGTCGCGAAGCCGGCAGCGGGCACGCCGTTGCCGACCGAGCCCTTCTTCGCCAGCAGCGAGGGACCGGCGACCTGGTGCACGTGCATCGTCGGGCCGGCCGCCTCGGCGGGCGTCTGGCCGCAGCCCTGGCAGATGTCGTTGTTGCGGTTGCCCGAGGTGTCGTCGACGTAGGAGATGAGCGCCTCGCCGTCGAGGCCGCGCTGCACCTCCAGGTAGTCGCCGAGGCTGCGGTCTGCCGAGCCGCCGAGGCCACCTGTCGAGATGCCGCTGTACTTCACGTGGTGGTCGGTGACCCTCGTCAGCGAGTACGACGGGGAGCTCGCGAGCGCGTTCGTGCTCTGCGCCAGCCAGACGTCCCACAGCGCGTGGTCCGCCGCGTCGGGGCCGGGCTTGTCGCCGCTCGCCGCGGCGCCGTACCAGACGATGTCGACGCGGCCGGGGTCACCCGCGACGATCCACGGGAAGATGACCGCGGGCTGCGAGGGCGGGTTCAGCTTCTTCGGCGCGGTCCAGTGCGCGCCGCCGTCCTTGGACGTCGCGATCATGACCTCGCCCGGGCCGTCGTAGGCGCCGCTGCCCTTGAGCGGGTACTGCGCCCACGTCACGTAGACGTTCCCGGCCGTGTCGATCGCGCCGACGACGAAGGACTTGACCGTGTAGCCCGTCGGCACCTTGGAGACGACGTGGTCGCTCCAGTACTTGTTGACCAGACCAGTGTCGCCCGGGTTGAAGGCGGTGGGGTCGGCGCACTTCGCCGCTGTGGCCGCTGCCGTCGTGGCCGTGCCCGGCGCGACGCCACCGCGGCACGTGGAGAACAGCACCTGCTTGGAGTTGGAGCTGCCGCGCACCTCCATGACCGTGTGGTAGCGCGGGCTCGACGGGTTGCCGTCGACGAAGGCGTTGCCGACGATGTCGTCCTCGGAGCTGATGTTCGCCGCTGGTGCCTTGCACACCGTCGACGTCGCGATGCAGCCGCCGTAGTTGACGCCGTCCGAGGTCACGTTGACGACCGGCTGGTTGCCTGCGGCGTTGCCGCTGCCGGTGTTCTGGAAGATGTTGTCGTAGAACAAGTAGGCGCGACCGTCGTTAGCGCCCGTCCCGATCTTCGACGTGCCGCCGTTGTCGTCGAGCGCGATCCACTGCCGGTCGACGCCGGCGCCCGTGACGCCGGTGCAGCTGGTCGTGAACGTGTCGCCGCCGTCGCTGGTCGCCGAGGTCGAGAAGTTCGTCAGGCCCTGCAGGTCGGCGAACAGCAGCTGGCCGTCCTTGCCGTCGATCTGCATCTCGGAGTCGCCGCCGCCGACACAGGTCGCGGGCTTGCCGCCCGCCGACCCGCCCGTCGGGTGGAAGGACGAGCCGTGGTCGTCCGACCGGTAGAGGTACGACACCGTCGTCGAGAAGCCGTTGGGCCAGGACGAGTAGAGCCTCCCCCGGCTCGCGGTGTGGGTGGCGTCGACCGCGACGTCCGGCTCGAAGCCGGGCGCGAACTCGTTCACCACCGTCGGGCTCGCGAAGCGCACCGCCGAGCTGCTGGCCGCCGACGCAGCCGGCGGGGTGGTCAGCGCCGCGAGAGACGCGAGGGCCAGCGCACCAGCACCGGTCAGGACGAGCGAGGGACGACGCACGGGTGAGCCTCCTGGGAAAGGACGACTCCCAGCGTGCCATGCCGCCGCGCCGGGACGCGTCTCGAGCCGATCCGCGTTCAGATCCGTGGCAGGTAGCCGAAACCCGGTGGTCCTGCGACGTTCAGCCCTCGGTGGCGAGGCGCGCACCGAAGCCGATGAGGACGCTGCCCGTGACCCGCTCGATCCGGCGCCGGACAGCGGGCCGGTCCATCCAGTCCGTGAGCCGGCTCGCGAGGCTCAGGAGCACGACGAAGTAGACGGCCGTGAGGAGCACGAAGATGGCTCCGAACGCCAGCGTCAGCAGACCGACCGGCTCGCCGCTCGGGACGAAACCAGGCAGGAACGTCACGAAGAAGACGCCCACCTTGGGGTTGAGCAGGTCGGTCGCGAGCCCGGCCGCGAAGCCCTTACCCAGCAGGCCGCCGCGAGCCGGCTCCTCGACCGTGACGACGGCCCGCGACCGCCACGACTGGATGCCGAGCCAGACGAGGTAGACAGCGCCGGCGACCTTCAGCGCGACGTAGCCGTCATGCGAGGCGCGCAGCAGCACGGAGAGCCCGAGGGCCGCCGCAGACACCCAGAGCGTCAGGCCGGTGAGGACCCCGAGCACGGTGAGTGCCGCGGTGCGACGACCGTCGCGGACGAGGTTGCGGACGACCACGAGGGTGTCCGGTCCCGGCAGCAGCACGATGAGGACCGCTGCCAGGGTGAACGTCACGAACGCAGTGAGCACCCGCTCTTCGTACCGCACCCGATCGACCGGGGACCAGCGAGTTGCCTAGTGGCAGCCGTGCTCCCGGCCGAGGGTGTCGGCAGGGAAGGCGCCGGGGCGGGTCCACTGGGCCGCCGGGCGTCCGGTCGGGCCCCAGGTCGGGTTCCCGTCGGCGTCGAGGCGCCAGTACCAGCACGGGTCGTGGCCCTCGGGCCACCCCTCGGGGCTGTCCTGCCAGCGCTCCTTGCGTCCGTACGGCGTCATGTCCAGCAGGGCGAAGAACGGGTTCGTGACCTCGTTGCCCCGTCCGGTGACCGAGTAGGTGAGGTAGACGCGGTCGCCGTCTCGGAGGAAGACCCGAAGCTCACCCATGTCGGCCCCGAACGGCGCCGGGAGGTCCCGCACGGAGTACCAGGGGAGCTCGTAGCCCATGAAGTCGACGAACGGCTCGACCTCGTCCCAGGCCCCCGAGGTGACGAACGCGAACGAGACGCCACGCGCGTTCAGGTAGACCGCGTCGCGGATCCCCCACGCCGTCCACGTGCAGCCCTCGCACTGGCCCTGGTGCGGGGCGCCGTCCCACCACATGTGCTGGTAGATGATCAGCTCGTCACGGCCCTCGAACAGCGAGCTGAAGGGCACCGGGCCGTCCTTGCCGGTGACGAGCGTCGCCCCGTCGACCTCCACCATCGGCATGCGGCGCCGCGCCGCCGCGATGGCATCGCCCTCCCTCGTGTGCGCCTTCTCGCGCACCAGCAGCTCGTCCCGTGCCACCTGCCAGGTCGCCAGGTCGGCCACCTTCGGCGTGCCCGTGCCCGTCTCCGTACCCGTCACCGTTCCTCCTCGTCGAGCGTCACTGGGTACGACGCCGGGCGGCGACCGTACTCATCGGTCCGGCACGGCGGTCCGGCAGTGTTTCACGCTACGTCACCAGATTGCGCCGTTTGGCCGGTTGAGTGCCCCGATATGTCGCTCTAGGTTCACCGTGCGTGGTCGTCATGATCACGACGGCCCGGGCCGCTCCCGGGGGACGCGACGATCGGAGCCGGCCTCACCGACGCCCCCGGGCGCACGGAGGAAGCCGGTCGCCTAGCCGGCTCCGGGAGCGAGTGGCGAGACCTCCGCGCACCTGCCGAGGCCGCCGTTGCACCCGTCGACCCTGCTCGCCGCCCCCGTCCTCGCGCTCGCCCTCACGTGGGTGCCCAGCCTGGCGTGCCCGGGCACACCGAGCCCCGCGCGCGTCGTCGCGGACCCCGCGCCCGTGTCCGACGAGGCCCGGATGCGGGAGCACCCGTCCCTTGACGCACCGCGGGCCGCTCCCGCGGCCCGCCCCGTCCACCGGTCGCCGCGGGTGCGCCCTCGACCGCCCGCCGCGAAGCACGCCGCTCGGCACCGCGTCGTCGCCCGCACACCGCAGGTCTCCCCCGCGCAGCGGGCCGCGGAGGCCTTCGCGTCGCTGCGCATCGCGCTGCCCAGCCGCTGGACGATCCGCTTCGAGCGCTACACCGGCAGGTACCAGGGCCTGACCACCTCCGACACCCGGACCGTCACGATCTGGGCCCGCCCGAGCGACAGCCGGCAGGAGCTGCGCATCACCATCGCGCACGAGCTCGGCCACGTGCTCGACTTCACGACGCTGACGAGGGCCGACCAGCAGCGCTACCTGCGGCTGCGCGGCCGCGGCTCGTTCCCCGTGTCCCGCTGGTACCCGTCCAACGGCACGTCCGACTACGCCTCCCCCGCTGGCGACTTCGCCGAGGTGTACGCCCTCTGGACCGCCGGGGCCGGCGACTTCCGCAGCACCTTCGCGCCGCAGCCGACCAGCAGCCAGCTGCAGCCGATCGCCCAGCTGTTCCGCGAGCTGCGCGCCCGTCAGCGCTGAGCGGCTACTCCCACTCGATCGTGCCCGGCGGCTTGCTCGTCACGTCGAGCACCACGCGGTTGATCTCGCGCACCTCGTTGGTGATGCGGGTGGAGATCTTGGCCAGCACGTCGTAGGGGACGCGCGACCAGTCGGCGGTCATCGCGTCCTCGGAGGAGACGGGACGCAGGACCACGGGGTGGCCGTAGGTGCGGCCGTCCCCTTGCACCCCAACGGATCTCACGTCGGCGAGGAGCACGACGGGGCACTGCCAGATGTCGCGGTCGAGGCCGGCCTTGGACAGCTCCTCGCGGGCGATGGCGTCGGCCTCGCGGAGCAGCTCGAGGCGGTCGTGCGTGACCTCGCCGATGATGCGGATGCCGAGGCCGGGGCCGGGGAACGGCTGGCGCCAGACGATCTCCTCGGGCAGGCCGAGCTCGAGTCCGACTGCGCGCACCTCGTCCTTGAAGAGCGTGCGCAGGGGCTCGACGAGGGCGAACTGGAGGTCGTCGGGGAGGCCGCCGACGTTGTGGTGGCTCTTGATGTTGGAGGTGCCAGCGCCGCCACCGGACTCGACGACGTCGGGGTAGAGGGTGCCCTGGACCAGGAAGTCGACGGGCTCGTCGGCGGAGATCTCGCGGGCGGCTTCCTCGAAGACGCGGATGAACTGCTCGCCGATCGCCTTGCGCTTCGTCTCGGGGTCAGTGACCCCAGCGAGGGCGTCGAGGAAGCGCTTCTGCGCGTCGGCGACGTGGAGCTTCACGCCGGTGCTGGCGACGAAGTCCTTCTCGACCTGCTCGGCCTCGCCCTTGCGGAGCAGGCCGTGGTCGACGAAGACGCAGGTGAGCTGGTCGCCGACGGCCTTCTGGACGAGGGCGGCTGCGACGGCGGAGTCGACGCCACCGGAGAGACCGCAGATGACGCGCTTGTCGCCGACCTGGGCCTTGATGGCCGCGACCTGCTCCTCGACGACGTTGGTCATCGTCCAGGTCGGGCGGCAGCCGGCCGCCTCGAGCAGGAACGCGCGCAGGACGGCCTGCCCGTGCTCGGAGTGCAGGACCTCGGGGTGGAACTGCACGCCGTAGAGGCCGCGCTCCACGTTCTCGAACGCGGCCACCGGCGTGGCCTCGGTGGTCGCCGTGATGGTGAAACCGGGGGGAGCCTCGGCGACCGAGTCGCCGTGGGACATCCAGACCGACTGCTGGAAGGGCAGGTCCTGGAACAGCGCCCCCGGCGAGACGACGGCGAGCGCCGTGCGGCCGTACTCCGCCGTGCCCGTCTGGGCCACGACGCCGCCGAGGGCCTTCGCCATCGCCTGGTGGCCGTAGCAGATGCCGAACGTCGGCACCCCGGTGTCGAAGAAGCCGGCGGGGACCTGGGGGGCACCCTCGGCGTAGACGCTGGAGGGGCCGCCGGAGAGGATCACGGCCCTCGGCGCGCGGGCCCTGATCTCGTCGGCCGTGATCGTGTGCGGCACGATCTCGGAGTAGACGTTGCACTCCCGGACGCGGCGCGCGATGAGCTGCGCGTACTGGGCGCCGAAGTCGACGACGAGAACGGTGTCGAAGTCCCGCTCCGGGGATGGCTCTGTCACCTCGGCAATCCTAGCCGGTCAGGCAGTGACCTCCACGCCGTCCAGGACGCGACGCGCCCCCGGATCTCGGCACCGGCCATCATGTGCCGAAATGGAAGCGCTCGACTCTCAGGCGGGTCGGCGTCCGCGCACATGTCGATCTCGCGAGGGGGCAGTTCGTCGTACGGGTGCAACCCCCCACACCAAGGAGGCACCACCGTGCAGTTCCTCATGCTCGTCTGCGTCGACACCGAGCCCGTCGCGCCCCAGAACGGCGTCCCGGACGTCGAGGAGTGGGTCACGACCCACGACGCGAGCGGCGTCCGCGTCCTCGGCGACCGCGTGGCTCCCGCGAAGCAGGCGAAGGTCGTCCGCGTCCGCGACGCGAAGCGCATCGTGACCGACGGGCCGTTCCTCGAGACCAAGGAGGTGCTCGCCGGTTTCGACGTGCTCGAGTGCCGCGACATGGAGCACGCGATCGAGGTCGCCGCCGGTCACCCCATGGCGTGGGGCGGCGTCATCGAGCTGCGTGCCCTGCCTGCCGACTGACGGCGGTCAGCCGATCTTGTAGGTGCTGTCCGTCGAGGCGGTGTCGTAGTCGGCACCGACCAGGCCCGGGCCGATGAGGCCGAAGACAGGGTCGTTCTGCACCGTCAGGGCGCTGATGCCGGAGAACGCCGCGCCGACCTTGAACTCCGGCGACAGCTCCTTGAGACCGAACGTCCAGGTGATGGTGCTGCCCGTGACGGTGGGCGGCGCGCTGTAGAGGGTCGCCGTCGAGCCGGTCTGGTCCGGTGCCGAACCGCACTCGGTGAACAGGCCACCCGTGACCTGCGAGCCCGGCGTGTACGTGAAGTTCGTGTAGCCGCAGCCGTCGAGGTTCGCGTCCACCTCGTAGTTGAGTCCGGGCGTGCTGCCCGGCGCGCCGGCGAGCGTCATGCTCACGACGAGGTACTTCGGCGTGTACTTGGTGGTCTTGCCGATCTTCGTCGTCGTGCCCTTCGTCGTGAAGGTGACGTTGGTGATGTCGTCGGA
>CBIHPE010000059.1:0-18092 GCA_966212015.1 uncultured Frankiales bacterium
GCACCGCCAAGGGCGGCATCGTCGTCGCGGTGCAGCGCGAGCTCGGCATCCCGGTGAAGCTGATCGGCCTGGGTGAGGGCCCCGACGACCTCGCCCCCTTCGAGGCCGAGGCCTTCGCCGACGCCCTCCTCGGAGACGAAGCCGCGCTCTAGGGAATCAACCCTGATGCTTGAGCGTTCAAGCAGACATGGCAGAGATCCGCACCCGCGTCACGGTGCCGCTGAGGTTCCCGGACGGCTACCGCACGACCGCTGAGGTCGTGACGTTCTTCGGGCTGTCCGACGGCAAGGAGCACCTGGCGCTCAAGCTCGGTGAGCCCGGCCCGGTGCCCCTGGTCCGACCCCACTCCGAGTGCCTCACCGGCGACGTCTTCGGCAGCGAGCGCTGCGACTGCGGCCCGCAGCTGCGCGAGGCGGTCGAGCGGATCGCCATCGAGGGCGGCTACCTGCTCTACCTGCGCCAGGAGGGCCGCGGCATCGGCCTCTACGCGAAGCTCGACGCCTACGCACTGCAGGACTCCGGGCTCGACACCTACGAGGCCAACGTCGCGCTGGGCCGCGGCGAGGACGAGCGCGACTACACCGCCGTGGCGGAGATGCTGCTCGCGCTCGGCGTCGACGAGGTCGACCTGCTCAGCAACAACCCCGACAAGCTGGCCCGCCTGGGGGTCACGGTCCGCCGCCAGGTCCCGACCGGCGTGCACCTGACTGCTGCCAACGCCGGCTACCTCGCCGCCAAGGTGGAGCACACGCTGCACACCATCGACCTGCCTTCTCCCACCGTGTCGATCAGCGCGGCCTAGCCATGTCTGCCACCCTGATCCCCGTGACGACCCGCTGGCTGAGCGACGACGAGCAGCGCGCCTGGCTCGCCTGGCTCGGCGCCTCCGAGCTGCTGATGGGGGCCCTCGACGCCCAGCTGCAGCGCGACGCCGGCTTTCCGCACACCTACTACGCGATCCTGGCCCAGCTGTCGGCCGCGCCGGAGCGGACGCTGCGGATGAGCGACCTCGCGAGCGTCGTCAACGCCAGCCCCTCCCGGCTGTCCCACGCGGTCGGCAAGCTCGAGGACCGCGGCTGGGTGCAGCGCAGCCCGTCGACCTGCGACAAGCGCAGCACGATGTGCACGCTGACCGAGGCCGGGTTCGAGGTGCTCAAGGACAACGCCCCGGGTCACGTCGAGGCGGTCCGCACGCACCTGTTCGACGCGCTCACGCCCGAGCAGGTCACCCAGCTCGAGCAGATCTGCACGGCCGTCGTCGACAAGCTCGACCCCTCCGGCGCCTGCCGCCGCTAGGCATCCCTCCCGGCGCTAGCCCTTCCGCCGGTCGACGGCGACGCACCAGTCGGCGTCGTCGCGCCAGGGATCGGCGTCCCACGTCGCGTGCCGCGCCACCGGTTCCAGCGCTGAGACGAGCGGCTCGTACGCCGGCAGCGCGAGCCGGTCGGTCCGCCACCCGGACACGAGCAGCCCGCCCGGCACCAGGTGATCGGCCAGCCGCGACACGACGGCCTGCTCCGTCCCCGGCTCGACGAAGACGATGACGTTGCCCGCCATGACGACCAGGTCGAACGCGCTGCCCAGGTCGAGCGCCGCCAGGTCTGCGTCGACCCACGTCACCGCCGGGTCCTGACGGGCGACCGCCAGCATCGACGCGTCGTTGTCGACGCCCGTGACCACGTGTCCCCGCCGCGCCAGCTCCGACGCGACCCGGCCGGTGCCGCAGCCCGCGTCCAGCACGCGGCTTCCCGGAGGCAGCAGGGCGTCGACGTACCGCGCTTCCCCGTGCAGGTCGCGACCGCTCGCTGCGAGCGCCGCGAACCGCGCGGCGTACTCCTCTCCGCTGGTGCCGCCGGTCTCGCTCAGCCAGCGACTCACCTGAAACGCGCGTGTGACATGAGAACGAAACCCAACCCGACCACGCTTCACCTCCGCGAAACAAACAGGACACCGGTGCGGAACAGCCTCTCGCGAGTGTTCTCCCGACACCTTCCGGCCCGTGCTGGGCCCCACCGAGGAGAAGCATGAGTGCTCACATGGTCGGCTACCTGGCCGACGTCACACCACAAGACGCGATCACGAGCGCGAACTCCGCGTGGCTCTACGCCAGCTCCGCGCTCGTGCTCCTCATGACGCCGGGCCTGGCCTTCTTCTACGGTGGCATGACCCGCGCCAAGAGCACGCTCAACATGATCATGATGAGCTTCTCCAGCATCGGGATCGTGTCGATCCTGTGGGTGCTCTACGGCTACTCGATCGCCTTCTCGAACATCAACAACGACACCGACCACCTGTTCTTCGGCGACCTGGCGCACCGGTTCCTGCACAACGAGACCTACTCGTCGGCGACCGCGGGCCTGTACGACTACGGCTTCATCGCCTTCCAGCTGATGTTCGCGATCATCACGCTCGCCCTGATCAGCGGCGCTGTCGCCGACCGCATGAAGTTCAGCGCGTGGATCGTCTTCAGCGTCATCTGGATCAGCCTGATCTACTTCCCGGTCGCGCACTGGGTGTTCTTCTTCGGCGGCTCGGTCGGCGACGACGGCAAGCACGGCGCCGGTTCGGCCTGGCTCTACGGCAAGGACACCGGTGGCTGGATCGTCAACAAGCTCGGCGCCTTCGACTTCGCCGGCGGTACGGCCGTCCACATCAACGCGGGTGCCGCGGGCCTCGCGCTCTGCCTCGTGCTCGGGGTCCGCAAGGGCTTCAAGAAGGAGGCCATGCGGCCGCACAACCTGCCGCTGGTCATGATCGGCACCGGTCTGCTGTGGTTCGGCTGGTTCGGCTTCAACGCCGGTTCGGCGCTCCTCGCGAACGGCTTCTCCGGTCTTGCCTTCGTCAACACGCAGGTGGCGACCGCATCGGCCCTCGTCGGCTGGTTGATCGTCGAGCGGCTGCGTGACGGTCACTTCACGACCCTCGGTGCCGCGTCGGGTGCCGTCGCCGGCCTGGTCGCGATCACCCCCGCTTGCGGCTCGGTCAGCCCGTCCGGCTCGATCGTCGTCGGTGGCCTCGCCGGCATGATCTGCGCCGTCGCGATCGGCATCAAGAACCTGTTGGGCTTCGACGACGCCCTCGACGTGGTCGGTGTCCACCTCGTCGGTGGTCTCTGGGGCACGCTGAGCATCGGACTGCTGGCGACGTCGGCGACCACGAGCTACTACGGCAGCTCCGACGACAAGACCTTCAAGCCGGTCGAGGGCCTGTTCTACGGCGGCGACTGGTCGCAGCTCGGCAAGCAGGCCGCCGCGGCCTTCGCGGTCATGGGCTTCTCGTTCGTGGGCACGCTCATCATCGCCCTGGTCCTCAAGTACACGATCGGCATCCGCGTCTCGGAGGAGGCGGAGGTGACCGGCATCGACCAGGCCGAGCACGCCGAGACGGCGTACGAGTGGGGCACGGTCAGCACCGGCGCCGCGCACGGCACCTCGCTGGGCTCCTCGTCGCCGGCCCCGCAGCGGGTCGTCACGTGAGGCTGGTGACCGCGGTCCTCAAGCCCTTCAAGCTCGACGACGTCAAGACGGCCCTGGAGACCTTCGGGGTGCAGGGCATGACGGTCAGCGAGGTGCAGGGCCACGGGCGACAGCGCGGGCACACCGAGGTCTACCGCGGGGCCGAGTACGAGGTGAGCTTCGTCCCCAAGGTGAAGCTCGAGGTCCTCGTGGACGACGCCGACGCCGGTGACGTCGTGGACGTCATCGCCAAGGCGGCGCAGACCGGCGAGATCGGGGATGGCAAGGTCTGGAGCGTCCCGGTCGACGACGTCGTCCGGGTCCGGACCGGAGAACGAGGAGTTGAAGCGCTGTGAAGCTGGTGACCGCCATCCTCAAGCCGTTCAAGCTCGAGGACGTCAAGGCAGCCCTGGAGGCGGCCGGTGTGCAGGGCATGACGGTCAGCGAGGTGCAGGGCTTCGGCCGTCAGCGCGGCCACACGGAGGTCTACCGAGGCGCCGAGTACACCGTCGACTTCGTGCCGAAGGTGCGCATCGAAGTCCTCGTGGACGACGCCGACGCCGTCCGCATCACGGACGCGGTCGTGGCTGCCGCGACCACCGGCTCGATCGGTGACGGCAAGGTCTGGGTCACCCCGGTCGACGACGTCGTCCGCGTCCGGACCGGGGAGCGCGGCGCGGAAGCGCTGTAGTCCGCACGTTGGAACGCGCCCGTCCTGCTGCGGCAGGGTGGGCGCGTTCTCGTGCCCGCAACACCTGTGGAACGCTTCCTCGCCGTGGCGATCAACGCAGGCGACACCGCCTGGCTCCTGACCTGCACCGCGCTGGTGCTGCTGATGACGCCGGGCCTGGCGTTCTTCTACGCCGGCATGGTCCGGGCGAAGAACGTGCTGGCCATGCTGATGCAGAACTTCGTGTGCATCGCCGTCGTGAGCGTCACCTGGGTGGTGGTCGGGTACACGCTCGCCTTCGGCGACGGGAACGGGCTGCTGGGCAGCTTCCGGTTCACCGGGCTCGCGCACAGCTCGGAGCCGGTGCCCGGGTTCAGCCTCACGATCCCCCCGCTGCTGTTCATGGCCTTCCAGCTGATGTTCGCCATCATCACCGCAGCCCTCATCGCGGGTGCCGTCGCGGACCGGGTGCGGTTCGGCGCCTTCGTGGCGTTCGTCGCGGTGTGGTCGGTCGTCGTCTACGCGCCGCTGGCCCACTGGGCGTTCAGCGCCGGCGGCTGGATGGCCCGGTTCGGCGTCCTCGACTTCGCGGGCGGCTCCGTCGTCGAGATCAACTGCGGCGCCTCGGGGCTGGCGCTCGCGCTCGTCGTCGGCAAGCGGATGGGATGGCCGCGTGAGGCGATGCCGCCGCACTCGCTGCCGCTCACGCTGCTCGGCGCCGGGCTGCTGTGGTTCGGCTGGTTCGGCTTCAACGCGGGGTCGGCGCTGCACGCCGACGGGCTCGCGGTGAGCGCGCTCGTCGCGACGCACCTCGCAGGCGTCGGCGGGATGCTGTCGTGGCTCGCCCTCGAGCGGTGGCGCACTGGTTCGGCCACCACGCTCGGCGGGGCGTCCGGCGCCATCGCCGGCCTGGTCGCGATCACACCGGCCTGCGGCTTCCTCGAGCCCCTGCCCGCCCTGCTGCTCGGCGCGCTCGCCGGCGCGGTCTGCCTGTTCGCTGTGCAGCTCAAGTTCCGCCTCGGCTACGACGACTCGCTCGACGTCGTCGGTGTGCACTTCGTCGGCGGGGTGCTCGGCCTGCTCTACCTCGGGCTCGCAGCGACCTCCGCGGTCAACCCTGCGGTCACCCACGAGGGACTGCTGTACGGCGGCGGCTTCTGGCTGCTCGGCCGGCAGGCCGTCGCCGTGCTGGCTGCCGCGTCGTTCGCCTTCGCTGCGAGCTTCGTCGTCGGCCGACTCGTCGACCTGATGCTGCCGCTGCGCGTGTCGGAGGAGGACGAGCACACGGGTCTCGACCAGGCTCTGCACGCGGAGTCGGCGTACGACCTCGGCTCGGTCAGGACGATGGGGAGGCTGCACTGAAGCAGGAGCGCGAGGCGCTGCTCGCCCGCACCGACCTCACGGGCGCGCCGCTGCGCGCGGCCCTGACCGAGCTGTACGACCTGTGGCTCACGTCCCTCCTCGGCGACCCCGACCCGGGGGTGGCCCTGGTCGCCGTCGGTGCTCTCGGCCGCAAGGACCCCACGCCCGGCTCCGACCTCGACCTGGTCCTCGTGCACACCGGCCGGTCGGACGTGGCGGCGGTGGCTGACCAGGTCTGGTACCCCGTCTGGGACAGCGGCGTCGGGCTCGACCACTCCGTGCGCACCGTCGCCGAGGCGGCGTCCGTCGCGGGGGAGGACCTCAAGGCCGCGCTCGGGCTGCTCGACGCGCGCTTCGTCGCGGGCGACGCGGACCTCGCGGCGGAGCTCGTCGCGAGGACCCGCGCGGCCTGGCGGGCAGGGGCCTCGAAGCGGATGCCCGAGCTGCGCGCCCTCGTCGAGGCCCGCGCCCAGCAGTACGGCGAGGTCGCCTTCCTGCTCGAGCCCGACCTGAAGGAGGCCCGCGGCGGTCTGCGGGACGTGCACGCCCTGCACTCGCTCGCCATCGCCCAGGTCGCGGACCCACCCTCGCCCGAGGTGCGGGGCGCCTACGGGGTGCTGCTCGACGTCCGGGGCGAGCTGCACCGCCGCACCGGACGTGCGGGTCGCCGGGTCGTCGACAAGCTGCTGATGCAGGAGCAGGACGGCGTCGCCGCCGCGCTCGGGTTCAGCGACGCGGACGCCCTCATGCTGGCCGTGAGCTCCGCGGCGCGGACGATCGCCTATGCCTCCGACACCACCTGGCGCCGGGTCGCGCCGCCGGTCGCCAGGCGACGGATGCTCGGCCTGCGGTCGGCGCCCGGGCCCACCCGACGACCGCTCGCCGACGACGTCGTCGAGCAGGACGGCGAGGTCGTGCTCGCCCGCGACGCGACCCCCGAGGACGACCCGGTCCTGGTGCTGCGCGTGGCCGAGGCCGCGGCCCGGGCCCAGCTGCCGATCGCCCCGATCACCCTGACCCGGCTCGCGACCTGCCCGCCGCTCCCCGAGCCGTGGCCCGCGCCGGCGCTCGACGCGTTCGTGGGGCTGCTGGCCACGGGCCAGGGCGCCGTCGCCGTGTTCGAGGCGCTCGACCAGGCCGGCCTGCTGACCAGGGTCCTGCCGGAGTGGGAGCACGTCCGGAGCAAGCCGCAGCGCAACAGCTACCACCGCTTCACCGTCGACCGCCACCTCGTCGAGACCGCTGCCAACGCGGCCGCGCTGACCCGTCGCGTCGCCCGGCCGGACCTCCTGCTCCTGGGTGCGCTGCTGCACGACATCGGCAAGGGCCTGCCCGGCGACCACACCGAGGTCGGGATGCGGATCGTGGCCCTCATGGGCCCTCGTCTCGGCCTGGCGCCGGCGGACTGGGGGACGCTGGTCGCGATGGTGCGGCACCACCTCCTCCTGCCGGACATCGCGACCCGGCGCGACCTCAACGACCCGGCGACCGCCCGCGGGGTCGCCGACGCGGTCGGCTCCCTCGAGGTCCTCGAGCTCCTGCACGCCCTGACCGAGGCCGACTCCGCCGCGACCGGTCCGGCGGCGTGGAGCGCGTGGAAGGGGCAGCTCATCGCCGAGCTGGTGCGCCGGGCCTCGGCGCTGCTGTCCGGCCAGCCCGCCCCGCCGCCGGCCGAGCTGACCCCGGAGCAGGACGCCCTCGTCGCCAAGGGCGAGCTCGCGCTGCTGGCCGACGGAGAGCTGCTGACGGTCGTGGCGCCCGACCGGGAGGGCCTGCTGGCGCTGACGGCTGGTGTCCTCGCCCTGCACCGCCTCGACGTCCGGGCCGCGTCGGTCTTCGTCCGCGGTGCCACCGCGGTCACGGTGTTCCGGGTGTCCCCGCGGTTCGGGTCGATGCCCGACTGGTCGGTGGTGCTCGGCGACCTGCGGCACGCGCTCGACGGCACCCTGCCACTGGAGGAGAAGCTGGCCGCGCGCGAGGCCGCCTACCCGCGGCCCGCCGTCCCTCCTGCCCCCTCGACCGTCCGGCTGGTCGACGACGCCTCCGAGACCGCGACGGTCGTCGAGGTCCGGGCCGCCGACGAGCTCGGTGTGCTGCACCGGATCTGCGCGGTGCTGGCGTTCCACGACCTCGACGTCCGGTCGGCCCACATCTCGACCCTCGGCGCTGACGTGGTCGACGCCTTCTACGTGCAGCGGCTCACCGACCCGACGCTCCGGGACGCCGTCGTGAAGGACCTGCTGACCGCGCTGCCCTGAGCAGGAATCGTCCCCGGCGCCCCGAATGCTCCGGTCATGATCAGGTGGGCGGCCGCTGCCGCAGCGACCGCACTCGTGCTCGCGGGGCTCCCGGCACACGCCGACACTCCCACCTGGACGCCGACGTTCCCCGTGCAGGGCGGAGCGGAGGAGCGGATCGAGGTCGGCAGCGACGGCGCGCTCTGGGCCGTGATCGATCACAGCCGGGTGCTGCGCAGCCTCGACCACGGCCAGACCTGGGTGCAGGCGACGCCGCCGTCCCTGATCGAGGCCGCGAGCGGCGTCGGGGGGCCGCCCGCCGGCGGCAGCTCCGACACGTCCGTCGCGCCGCTCTCCGCGACCGTCGCGCTCGCTGCCAACGCCAACTCCCTCAGCGAGACCCGCGACGGTGGGGTGACCTGGCTGCCCAGGAAGCTGCCGACGGTCACGCGGCCCGGTGGCCTCCAGGACGTCCAGGTGCTCCGGCGGCTGCACGGCCGCTACTGGGCAGGCATGGGCGGCTCGGACCTCGTCGGCGACTGCCCGCGCTGGCTGCCCACCACACCGCTGCTGTCCTCGGCCGACGGCGTGCACTGGACCCGCTCCGACATCCGCACGCCGAGCGGGAGCTTTCGCTCGCTCACCTTCGCCGACGCACGGCACGGCGCGGCCTCGGTCTACGACTTCCACTGGGAGGTCGACGGCTGCGGCTACGGCGGCAGCAGCAACTCCACCGGTGTGTGGGTCACCGACGACGGCGGGCGCAGCTGGGCCCGGCGCTTCACCTGCCTGCCCTCGTGCACGGTGGCCTGGGGGAGCCTGCGCGGTCAGCGCCGCCTGACCGCGGTGCGCGCGGACGGCGTCGTGCTCGACAGCCTCGACGACGGGCGGCACACCCGGCGCACGGCGACACTGCCGACGAGCTCCCTGGCGGCGTCCGTGGCCCTGGAGTGCCTGGCGGACCGCTGCTGGGACATGGTGCTCGGCACCGGCATCTACCGGCGCGACGGTGCCGGGGAATGGGTCCAGGAGACCTCGCTGGCGAACGTGCTGGGCCTGTGCCTGCCGCACTTCGCCGTGCTGGACCACGAGCACGCTGTCGCGGCAGGACCGAACGCGATCTTCGTGCGCGGCACCCTGCCCGGGGCCGCAGCCACGGGAGCGGCGCCGTCAGGGCTCGAGGTGCCGTTCGGTGGGGGTCGGATGCGGCTGGACGGAAGCGTGCTGGTCCAGCACTAGGCTGACCAGGTGTTCGACACCCTCTCCGACCGGCTCGACAAGGTCTTCAGCAACCTGCGCGGCAAGGGCAGGCTGTCCGAGGCCGACATCGACGCCACCGCGCGCGAGATCCGGATCGCGCTGCTCGAGGCCGACGTGGCGCTGCCCGTGGTCAAGGCCTTCATCGCCAGCGTCAAGGAGCGGGCGTCGGGCGAGGAGGTCAGCAAGGCGCTGAACCCCGCCCAGCAGGTCATCAAGATCGTCAACGAGGAGCTCGTCGAGATCCTCGGCGGCGAGACCCGGCTGATCCGGTTCGCCAAGAACCCGCCGACGGTCATCATGCTCGCCGGTCTGCAGGGTGCCGGGAAGACGACGCTGGCCGGCAAGCTCGCCAAGTGGCTGAAGGCGCAGGGCCACGCGCCGCTGCTCGTCGCGTGCGACCTCCAGCGACCCAACGCGGTCACGCAGCTGCAGGTCGTCGGCGGGCAGGCCGGCGTCGACGTCTTCGCGCCCTACCCGGGCAGCGGCGTCGGTGACCCGGTCGACGCGGCGCGCCAGGGCATCGAGCACGCCAAGCGGATGCACCACGACGTGGTCGTCGTCGACACCGCAGGCCGCCTCGGCATCGACGCCGAGCTGATGCAGCAGGCCGCCGACATCCGCACGGCCACGGACCCTGACGAGGTCCTGTTCGTCGTCGACGCGATGATCGGCCAGGACGCCGTCACGACGGCGCAGGCCTTCCAGGAGGGCGTCGGCTTCACCGGCGTCGTCCTCACCAAGCTCGACGGCGACGCCCGCGGTGGTGCGGCGCTCTCGGTGCGGCACCTCACCGGTCAGCCGATCATGTTCGCCTCCAAGGGCGAGAAGCTCGACGACTTCGACGTCTTCCACCCCGAGCGGATGGCCAGCCGCATCCTCGGCATGGGCGACGTCCTCACCCTCATCGAGCAGGCCGAGAAGCACTTCGACCAGGCCGAGGCCGAGAAGGCCGCAGCGAAGCTGCAGTCCGGCGAGGACTTCGACCTCGAGGACTTCCTCGCCCAGATGAAGCAGATCAAGAAGATGGGGTCGCTGACGTCCCTGCTCGGGATGCTCCCGGGCATGGGCCAGATGAAGGACGCCCTCAACCAGGTCGACGACAAGGACCTCGACCGGATCGCCGCCATCATCCAGTCGATGACCCCGCAGGAGCGTCGCGACCCGAAGGTCCTCAACGGCTCCCGTCGGATGCGCATCGCCAAGGGATCCGGCACCAGCGTGCCCGAGGTCAACAACCTCGTGAACCGCTTCGCCGAGGCGCAGAAGATGATGAAGCAGATGGCCGGAATGGGCGGGATCCCTGGCATGCCGGGGATGGGTCGCAAGGCGAAGCGGGCGCAGCAGGGCGGCAAGAAGAAGGGTCCCGGTCGCGCCGGCGGCGGCCCGTCCGGGCAGCGCGGGCAGGCCGTCCCCAACCCGCTCGGCCTCCCCTCGCCGCAGCAGAACCCGCCCGACGACCCGCTCGGCCTCTACCGCCAGCGCTAGCGTCCGCTCGGCTGGCGCTCGACGGTGCCCGCCCGAGCGGACGCAAGCCGGTGGCGGAGGGCAGGACCGCCGAGTGCGAGGGCACCGACGGCGACGCCCAGCACCTGGAGCGACGCCACGAACCACACGCCCGCGCGGCCGCCGTCGGACGCGACCACGTGCCCGCCGACCGCGGCTCCCAGGGCGTACGCGCCGAACTTGATCGATGCTGCGGTCGTCACGACCTGGGTGCGCATCCAGGACGGCGAGTGCTGCTCGCGGACGGTCAGCGTCGACGACAGCACGGGTCCCTCGAAGACCCCGGCGACGACGATCAGCACGAGGGCGAGGGCGAGGGACGGTACGACAGCCAGTCCGGCGAACACGACGACGAGGCCGCTGATCCCCAGCATTGCCAGGCGAAGCGGACCCGTGCGGGGTGACCGGGCGGCCATCGCGAGCGACCCGATGAGGGCGCCGATGGCGAAGCCGCTGAAGAGCGCGCCGGACGCTGCCCGCGACGCACCGACCTCCTGGGCGAGCGCCGGGAAGACGACCGGGAAGGCGCCCATGCCGAGGAACGAGAGGGTGGTCGCGACGGTGACCGACCGCAGCGGGGGAGTCGTCGCGAGGTGCTTGAGCCCGGCGACGACGGTCTCCATCAAGGTCCCGGACGCACCCGACGGGGCGGGCATCGGGACGCGCGTCACGGCGACCAGCGCGACGAGCGACAGCCCGATGCACACGAGCGCCGCCGCCACGGGCGACCACGCGGCCACAGCGCCCGCCAGCGCAGGGCCCGCGACTCCAGCCACGTTGTACGAGGTCGACTCGGCGCCGTAGGCCCGGCGCAGCAGGTCGGGCGGCACCAGCGGCGCGATGAGGCCGGTGAACCCCCCGGTGAGCACCGGGAGGGTCAACCCCGCCAGGCCGCCGAGCAGCACGACCACCCAGGACGGCGCGTGGCCTGCGCTGATCAGCACCCCGGTGAGGGCCGAGGTGAGCAGCAGCTCGTTCGCGACGAACGCGCTGCGGCGGTGCCGGGTGCGGTCCAGCCACGCGCCCAGCAGCGGACCGGTGACCAGCGCCGGGAGGGTCAGAGCCGCGACCAGGGCGCCGGCGAGGGAGGACGAGCCCGTCCGGTCCAGGACGAGCAGCACCAGGGCGATCCGGGCGGCCTCGTTAGCCAGCCGCGCGGTGGTCGAGGCGGTGAACAGCACCGCCAGTCCGGGGGTGCGCCAGAGCGGCGGCTCGGGGTGCCGCGCGAGGTCCTCGAGCGCGGCGCTGGTCACCCGATCCAGTCTCGCCTACGCGGCCACCGGGGTTTCTGGCACACTAGACAGCGAGTTCCCGACGGACGACGGCCCTCTACCCGTCCCCGACGTGTCCGCACCGAGCAGGTAGCGACGCATCCCCACGCGTGCGCGAGCCGCTCAACCCCGTCTTAGCTCCAGGAGAACCACGAACGTGGCCGTCAAGATCAAGCTCATGCGCCTCGGCAAGATGCGCGCCCCGTACTACCGCATCGTCGTCGCGGACGCGCGCACCAAGCGCGACGGCCGCGTCATCGAGACGATCGGCAAGTACCACCCCAAGGAGGAGCCCTCCTTCATCCAGGTCGACGCCGAGCGCGCCGCCTACTGGCTGGGCGTCGGCGCGCAGCCGACCGACCCGGTGCAGAAGCTGCTCACCAAGACCGGTGACTGGCAGAAGTTCAAGGGCGAGGCCGCCCCGGAGCCGCTGAAGGTCGCGGCCCCCAAGGCCGACAAGCGCGTCGCCTTCGAGGCCGCCGCCAAGGAGTCGCTCGAGGCCGGTGGCGCTGCCACCACGCCGAAGAAGAAGGCCGCCAAGAAGGACGCCGAGGCGAGCGCTGCGCCGGCCGCCGAGCCCGCCGCCGAGACCGCCGAGGCCCCCGCCGCCGAGGAGACCCCTGCCGCTGAGGAGACCCCGGCTGCCGAGGAGGCCCCCGTGGCTGAGGCTCCCGCTGAGGAGCCCGCCGCCGAGACCGCCGAGACCCCGGAGGCCTAAGTGCTCGAGGCCGCTCTCGAGCACCTGGTCAAGGGCATCGTCGACAACCCCGACGACGTCACCGTCGACATGGTCTCGGGCCGTCGTGGCCGCACCCTCGAGGTGCGGGTCAACCCTGACGACCTCGGCAAGGTGATCGGCCGCTCGGGCCGCACCGCCAAGGCCCTGCGCACCGTCGTCGCCGCCATCGGCGGCAAGGGCGTGCGGGTCGACGTCGTCGACACCGACGAAGTCCGCTAAGTGCCCCGGCGCGTCGCCGGACAACGACGAGAACGAGGTCCGGTTCCTTCCTCCGAGAGGGAGCCGGACCTCGTCGTCGTCGGGCGCATCGGCAAGCCGCAGGGCGTCAAGGGCGAGGTGACCGTCGAGGTCCGCACCGACGACCCCGACGACCGGTTCGCCGACGGTGCCGTGCTCACCACCGAGACCGGCACCCTGACCGTGGCCTCCTCGAGGTACCAGGGGAAGTACCTGGTCGTGAGCTTCGAGGGCGTCCACGACCGCAACCAGGCCGAGGCGCTGCGCGACACCCTGGTCCACGTCGACCGCAGCGAGCTCCCACCGCTCGAGGACGAGGACGACTTCTACGACACCGACCTGGTCGGCCTGCGGGCCGTGCTCACGGACGGTACGGCGCTGGGCACCGTCGATGACGTGCTGCACCTGCCCGGTGGCGACGTCCTGAGCATCAGGTCGGCCGGCGCTGACGAGGCCCGCGAGGTCCTCGTGCCGTTCGTCAAGGCCATCGTCCCCACGGTCGACCTCGCCAAGGGCGAGCTCGTGGTCGACCCGCCCGAGGGCCTGCTGGCGCTGACCGAGCCGACGCCGGAGCCGGAGCAGGACGCCGACTGATGCAGCTCGACGTCGTCACGATCTTCCCGGACTACCTCCAGCCGCTGCACCAGTCGCTGGTCGGCAAGGCGATCGAGCGGGGCACCCTGGACCTGCGGGTGCACGACCTGCGGCAGTGGACCGACGACGTGCACCGCACGGTCGACGACAGCCCCTACGGCGGCGGCCCCGGCATGGTGATGAAGCCCGAGCCCTGGGGCCGCGCCCTGGCGGCCCTCGAGGGCCCTGTCGCCGTACCTCGCCTGGTCGTCCCCACCCCGGCGGGCGGGCCGTTCACCCAGGCGATGGCGGCCGAGCTCGCCACCGAGCCGTGGCTGGCGTTCGCGTGCGGGCGCTACGAGGGCATCGACGACCGGGTGATCCAGCACGCCCGGCGCACGATGCGGGTCGACGAGGTGTCGATCGGCGACTACGTGCTCGCCGGGGGAGAGGTCGCCGTCCTCGTGATCGTGGAGGCGGTCGCCCGGCTGCTCCCGGGCGTGCTCGGCAACGAGGCCAGCCACCAGGACGACAGCTTCAGCAACGGCATCCTCGAGGGCCCGTCGTACACCCGGCCGCCCGTGTGGGAGGGCCTCGAGGTGCCCGCCGTGCTGATGGGCGGCAACCACAAGGAGATCGTGGCCTGGCGCCTCGAGCAGGGCCTGGCCCGCACCCGTGAGCGGCGTCCTGACCTCGTCTTTGAGGACCCGCCCGACTGAGCCTTTGAGTCCGCACGCGGACGTGTGGCACCATAGAGGGCTGTTGCGGTCGGTCAGGCCGCGCTCCCACCGCACTTCCGCGCCGATGAGGCGCGATCACGGAACGGTTGACCCATGAACACCCTCGACGAGCTCGACAAGGCGCAGCTGCGCAGCGACGTGCCGGACTTCCGCCCGGGCGACACGCTCGACGTCGGCGTCCGCGTCGTCGAGGGCAACCGCTCCCGCGTGCAGCGCTTCCAGGGCGTCGTCATCCGCCGCCAGGGCGGTGGCTCGCGCGAGACGTTCACGATCCGCAAGGAGAGCTACGGCGTCGGCGTCGAGCGCACCTTCCCGGTCCACACGCCGGTGATCGAGGACATCAAGGTCGTCACCCGCGGTGACGTGCGGCGAGCGAAGCTCTACTACCTGCGCGAGCTGCGCGGCAAGAAGGCCAAGATCAAGGAGAAGCGCGACGTCCGTCCCGCGACCTCCGGCGCCGAGTCCTGAGCCTCGGAACTCCCACGGACCGCTCTGACGTTGGTCCGGACGTGACAGCTCCCGCGCGCCGCTCGGCGTGGCGGGAGCTTCCGTTTCTCGTGGTCCTCGCCGTCGCGCTGGCCCTGGTCCTCAAGGCCACGCTGGTCCAGGCCTTCTCGATCCCCTCGGGGTCGATGGAGAAGACGCTGCACGGCTGCGACAAGTGCCAGGGCGACCGGGTGCTGGTCAACAAGCTCGTCTACGACGTCCGGGGCATCCACCGCGGCGAGATCGTCGTCTTCAACGGCTCGAAGGACTGGGCGGCGCAGGAGAGCGGCGGCGAGGGCACGGTCAAGCACCGCGGGACGATCGGCTCGGCGCTGCACCACGTCGGCGTCTTCTTCGGCGTCGCCTCCGACGACAAGGACTACATCAAGCGCGTCATCGGGCTGCCCGGCGACCGGGTCATGTGCTGCAGCCCGCGCGGCAACGTCGTCGTCACACCGCCGCACGGCAAGCCCGTGGAGCTCGTCGAGCCCTACGTCTACGAGGACGGCGACGACACCAACAGCTACTTCTGCGCGGCGGCCGGCGGCCTGTCCCAGCAGGACCAGGCCAAGCGGGTCTGCACCGCAGGCGCCCAGGGCCTGCTCGTGCCGAAGGGCCGGCTGTTCGTCCTCGGGGACCACCGCAACGACTCCGCCGACTCGCGCTACCACCGCGACGACCCCCACCAGGGCACCATCGCCGAGTCCGACGTCGTCGGCCGGGCCTTCGTCGTCGTCTACCCGGTCAAGCACTGGAAGGTCCTCGGCGTGCCGTCGACCTTCACGTCCGCCGCGGCCACCCCGCCTGTCCTCGGCGCGGCCCTCGCCCTCCCGGTGACCCTCGTGCGCCGCCGCCGCACGCTGCGCTGACCCCGCCTACGATCGGTCCGTCATGACCGGTGTCGTCGAGCGTCAGTCCGCCCGTGTGATCCTGCTCGACGGGCAGGACCGGGTGCTGCTGCTCCGCTGGGCCCATCCCGACACGCGCGGCGTCTGGTGGATCACCCCTGGCGGCGGGCTCGAGCCGGACGAGGACTTCCCGGCCGGAGCGGTGCGCGAGCTGCAGGAGGAGGTCGGGCTGCGCCTCACGACAGCGGACCTCAGCGGACCGGTCTTCGAGAGGGACGCCGAGTCGGTCATCGAGACCGGTCTCGTCCGGCAGCACGAGGTCTACTTCACCGCCCGCGTCGACAGCCACGACGTCGTCACCGACGGCTGGACGCCCTTCGAGACGGCGACCATCACCGAGACGCGCTGGTGGACCCGGGACGAGCTCGCCGCCACGACCGAGCGGATCGCCCCCGCCAACCTGCTCGAGCTGCTGCCGTGACCGCACGATGATCAGCGCGCCCCGTCCCGTCGTCCGCACCGAGCACGGGCTGTGGGCCTTCGAGCGGACCTTGCAGAACCACGGCTTCCCGCACGTCGCCGGCGCCGACGAGGCCGGGCGAGGAGCGTGCGCCGGCCCGCTCGTGGTGGCCGCGGTCATCCTGCCGACCGGCCGTCGTGGCGAGGTCCCGGGGCTCGCGGACTCCAAGCTGCTCACGGAGAAGGCGCGCGAGAAGGCCTACGACCAGGTCGTGAAGCGCGCGCTGGCGTGGTCGGTCGTCGTGGTGCCGCCGCAGGAGGTCGACAGCACCGGGCTGCACGTCATGAACGTCCGCGCGATGCGGCAGGCGGTCCAGCGGCTCGACCCCTGCCCGTCCTATGTCCTGACCGACGGGTTCCCGATCAAGGGGATGCCCGCCCCGACCCTGGCGGTGTGGAAGGGCGACCGGGTGGCAGCGTGCGTGGCAGCGGCGTCGGTGGTCGCGAAGGTCACGAGGGACCGGATGATGGACGACCTGCACGGCACCTACCCGGCGTACGACTTCGACAAGCACAAGGGGTACTCCACCCCGGAGCACATGGCCGCGCTGCGCGAGCACGGTCCCTGCCCGGAGCACCGGTTCTCCTACGTCAACGTGCAGTCCCACGTGCAGTCCCACGTGCACGGCGCCGTCATCGGGCAGGATGTGGCCTCGTGAGCACAGCATGAGCGCGGAAGACCTCGAGAAGTACGAGACCGAGATGGAGCTCCAGCTCTACCGGGAGTACCGCGACATCGTGCGGCAGTTCGAGTGGGTCGTCGAGACCGAGCGGCGCTTCTACCTCGCGAACGCCGTCGAGGTGCAGCCCCGGTCGGCCGACGGCGAGGTCTGGTTCGAGCTGACGCTCAACGACGCCTGGGTGTGGGACATGTACCGCCCTGCGCGCTTCGTGAAGACGGTCCGGGTGCTGACCTTCAAGGACGTCAACGTCGAGAAGCTCGAGAAGCCCGATCTGGAGCTTCCCGGAGCCTGACGGCGGGTAGGGCTCTCGCATGAGCCGCAGCCAGAACCAGACGAAGACCGAGCCGTTCCCCGCCTCGGCCACCGAGTCCGAGGCGGAGACACCCGGGGCCGACCACTCGGCAGCGGCGTCCGGGACGACGGGGGCGCGGGCGGGCGACGTCGGCGACGCGGCCTCCGTGCCCACGACCTCCGACGACGCAGCGCCCGGCAGCTCCGAGGAGCTCCCCGTCGTGCAGGGCGTCCGCACCCCGGACGTCCCGGAGCCGGACACCCGCACCTGATCCACAGCCCCTCCGGCCGGTCCACATCCGGGGCTCGCGACGGTTCCTGACGGCACCGGGAGACCAGCCTCTAGTGCCGGAGGTGGTCGGTCGTGGGAGTGCGACAAGTGCTGGGCAGCTGGGGAGAGGACCTCGCGGTCCAGCACCTGGAGGAGCATGGGTACGAGGTCCTGAGCCGCAACTGGCGGTGCCGGGACGGCGAGCTGGACGTCGTGGCGCGGCGCGGTCAGGTGCTGTGCTTCGTCGAGGTCAAGACCCGCAGCGGGCTGGCGTTCGGCGAGCCGGCCGAAGGCGTCACCTGGCAGAAGCAGCGCAACCTGCGGCTGCTCGCGGGGCGCTGGCTGACGGCGACCCGCCCCACGGGCTGGTCGGAGATCCGCTTCGACGTCGTCGCGGTGCTGCGCACCGGCGAGGCGCCTCGCGTCACGCATCTCGAGGGGGCGTTCTGAGTGGCGCTCGGGACGAGCTGGTCAGTTGCCCTGGTCGGCCTCGAGGGCCACGTCGTGCGGGTCGAGGCCGACCTCGCCCCCGGGATCCCCGGGCTGACGGTGACGGGGCTGCCGGACGCCTCGCTGAACGAGGCCAGGGACCGCATCAAGGCCGCCGTGCTCAACTCCGGCGGCCGCTGGCCCGGCAACAAGCGGATCACGCTCGGCCTGTCGCCCGCCTCGCTGCCGAAGCGAGGGAGCGGCTTCGACCTGTCCCTGGCGGCCGCCGTGCTCGCCGGGGTCGACGACGAGCCGGCGTTCCCCGCCTCCTCGTTGCACGGCACGGTGCTCCTCGGTGAGCTGGGGCTGAACGGGTCGGTCCGGCGGGTGACCGGCGTGCTGCCGGCGCTGCTGTCGGTCCGTGGGCGCTTCGACCGTGCCGTCGTCCCGGTGGCCAACCTCGCCGAGGCCCGGCTGGTCCCGGGCCTCGACGTCCGGGGGGTCCGCTCACTGCGCGA
>CBIHPE010000060.1:0-17982 GCA_966212015.1 uncultured Frankiales bacterium
GGCGAGAGCGGAAGGCCGGCACAGCCTGCTGGCGGACCGTGACGTGCTGCTCGCCGTCCATGCTGATGAAGGTCGGGCCGATCGCCGGCTCCACCTGGAACTGGTAGATGGTGCCGCCCGGGAACGTGGCCTCGTCGACCATGAAGTCCTTGAGGTCGGCGTACCTCGTGACCAACCGTGCGGGCCGCCCGAGAAGGGCTGCGTGGGGAAGGCCACCGGCCTCCCGCGCGGTGCGCAGGAAGGTGTGCAGGTCAGCACCGGGCAGCTCGGCCTCGGTGAGGTCCACGACCATCGCGGGACTCAGGCCTGCTCGGCCCAGCGCTTCTCGGCACGCACCTTCAGCGCCTGGGCGAGGGCGTTGAACCCGTCCGTCACCCACTGCCCCTGCAGGTCGTAGGCGAGCTGGGCGTACTCGCCGTTGAAGACGTCGATCGTGCAGTACGACGAGCGGTCGTTCCCGAGGTCCTCGATCCACTGGTCCCGCACGGCGTGGACGCCCTGGATCGAGTCGCCGGTGTTGTACTGCAGGTGGAACGGTTCCTCGATGGCGCTGATCCACTCCCGGGTCTCGAGGTCGGGGTCGTGGTCGGGGTGCGGAGTGTGCAGGACGATCGCGGCGCCCAGCTCGAAGGCCCCGTCGACGGCGACGCAGAACGGGTTCCACTCCGGGTAGGTCGAGAAGTCCGAGATGACGTCCCACACCACGTGCGCCGGAGCGTCGATCTCCACGACGTCGCTGCTGCAGGTCGTGTCGTTGACCTGGGTCTTGATCTGGGGCGGGGTCATGCCGGCATGTACTCCCCGCCGTTGACGTCGAGGATCGCGCCGGTGACCTCGGACGTGTAGTCGGACAGCAGCATGAGGATCGCGCCCGCGCACTTCTCGTCGGTCGGGATGCGGCCGAGCGGGTTGCGTGAGGCGATGTCGTCGTAGACGTCCTGCTCGGTGACGCCGCGGTTCTCCGACTCCATCTGCAGGTAGAACCGCACGCCCGGGCCGTCGAGCCAGCCCATGATGGCCTGGTTGACACGGATGTTGTGCTCGCCCATCTCGAGCGCCATGAACTGGGTCGCACAGGTCATCGCTGCCTTCGCGATGGCGTACCCGCCCTCGCCCTTCATCGGCTTGCGGGTCGTCATGGTGCCGACGTTGACGATGCTGCCGTGACCTGCGGCGATCATGTGGGGCTTGGCGAGCCGCGCCATCTGCATGGCGCCGAAGACGATGACGTCGAAGCTGCGGCGCAGCGCCTTGTCCGGGGTGTCGAGCAGGTCGTGGAAGCCGGGGTGGGCGTAGGCGGAGTTGACCAGGCCGGTGACGGTCCCGAAGGTCTCGACGGCGGCGTTGATGACAGCCGCGCAGTCCTCCTCCTTGCGCACGTCGCAGGCGACCGCGACGGCCTTGCCCTCGTTCTCCTTCACGATCTGCTCGGTCACGCCGGTGGACCGGGCGGCGAGGACGACCTTCGCGCCCTCGTCGATGCAGCGCTGGGCGAGCTTGGCGCCCATGCCTGCGCCGACGCCGGTGATGACGATGACCTCGTCCTTCAGGATCACAGGTAAGCCCTCTCGTAGAACGCGAAGTCGCTGGCGAGCTGCTCGGTCGAGAGCCCGAAGTCCTCGGCGGTGTAGCTGTGAGTGCCGTGCTTCTCCTGGCGGTTGATCTCCAGGTAGTCGTTGAACGCGCTCAGGTCCGCGTCTGTCACGGGCAGGCCGAGCTGCGCCATGACGGACGTCACGGTCTCGAGCGGCTCGGCGACGGTCTGCTTGAACGGGACGTCGATGAAGCGCTCGGGGCGGCGCTGCCGCACCTCGTCGAACTGCTGCAGCGACTCCTGGAACCGCTCGTTCCAGTACTGCCCGATCTTCACCGGATCGCCCGCGTCCGAGTACTGCGCGGTCATGCTCGAGACCATCGACGCGTAGGACGGGACGGCGCTGGTCGGGGATCGGTGGGTCATGACGATCTTGCAGTCGGGGAACTCGTCGAGCGTCGTGTCGACGGCCGTCAGGTGGTGCGGGGACTTGAGCACCCACTTGCGACCCGTGCGCTCGGGGTCCTGCCACTGCAGCACCTGCAGCCACTCGCGAAGCTCGCCGTACGCCCGCGACTGGTCGTACCCGCGCAGCCACACGCCGTAGGTCGGGACCCAGTAGAAGGAGTCGTAGGACATCGCCGTGAAGGTGCGGTCGAGCAGGAGGATGTCCTCCTCGGGCCCGTCCCAGACGACGGTGTGGATGTCGCCGAACTCCGGCGACAGCTTCATGAACATCTCCATCATCTTCTTGGCCTTGCCCTTGCGGATCTCGGCCGCCGGGCTCTCACCCGGGAAGGGGAGCGGATAGCTGCACTCCCAGGAGAGCGTGCTCGTCAGCTGCGGGCTGGCGGACATCAGCCGGTGCAGGAGCGTCGAGCCGGTGCGCGGGAGGCCGAGGATCTCGGCGGCCACCTCGACCTGGACGTCCTTGATCTCCGGGTTGTCGGCCTGCAGCTTGCGCAGCCGGAGCCGGTCGACGAGCAGCGCGGTCAGCCGCCGCTCGGTCATCTGGTGGCCGATCTCGGAGAGCTGGGCCTCCTCGTTCAGGGCCTTCACGAGCACGCCGAGGGGCTCGAGGAACCACTCGTCTCCGAACTGGTCGGAGCCGGCCTTCGCGATCGCGTTGGCGCGCAGGGTGTCGACGTTGAGCACCACTAGAGCTTGACCACCTTCGTCGTCGGGAGCGGGTGGTCGTCGGTGCCGACCCAGCGGAGCAGGGCGGTGCCCGTCCGGTGGCCGGTGGTGTCGATCCAGTTGCCGTAACCCGGGTCCTTCGCTGCCACGACGAGGGTCAGCGTGCCGTCGTCGTTGAGCTTCGCCGTGTGCTTGTTGACGGTGATGGACTTGTCCCAGTCCATCGACTCCATCCACCAGTTGTCGAGCTGGAAGTTCCAGTAGGGCGCCTCGGGCACCCTGGTCTCGATCACCCAGGCCTCGTCGGGCTGCAGGTCGAAGTAGCCGTGCAGGTAGAAGATCTCGGGATCGCCGCCGGCGCGCTGGAACATCTCCTGGCCCCAGTCGGGGAGCTCGTTGGGCCGTGTCATGAACAGCTCGGTCCAGGCGACGAAGGTGGCGGCCGTGCCGTGCACGCCGAGGGCGGTGCGCTGCAGGCTGCGGACGAGGTGCTCGGCCGTCAGGGGAGCGGTGTCGGGAGTCGGCTCCAGCCGCTCGATGTGCCACTCGCCCGGGACCTCGGTCGTCCGGTCGAGGTAGGACTCGCGCAGCACGATCATCGTGGAGTCGACGGCGAGCGGCAGCCAGTTCTCGGCGCTGGCCGGCTGCTCGGCGGACACGATGATCTCGACCGTGCCGTCGGGGTCGACGTGCAGGTCGTCGTTGCGCAGCTCGCCGGTCGACGCCATGGTGCCGTCCTTGGCGTAGCGGTTGGCCTTGGACCCGAAGCTGGCGTAGGCGATGGTGCCGCGCTTGCCGGTGATCCGGTAGGTGTTCGTGCCCTTCACCGGCGCCGAGTGGTAGACGTTGTCCGGGTTGTCGGCCCCGATCTTCACGAGGTCCAGCCCCTGCCAGCGCGGCCGGTCGGGGTCGGAGTTCTCGATCGTGGCGTAGAGGCTGTTGCGCAGCAGCCGCGTCAGGTAGCGGTAGCCCTCGGCCCGGTCCAGCACGGTTTCGGGCCCCTTGAGGACGACGTCGCCGGCCGCCTCGAGGGCCCGGCAGAAGTCCTTCCAGGCCTGGCCCGTCGTGACGGCCTCGTCCGCTGACATGCTCTTCCTCCAACTGCAAGAGTTAGAACACGTTCTACCAGAGTGCGGCGCGTGGTGCCATCCCCTGCCGGCTCTACTCGGGGGCCTTCATGGTGGCCATCATGCGGTCGAGCTCCCAGAAGGCGCGGAGGCTGAGGAGCTTGCCCTCGTCGTCGACCCTGTAGGCGAAGACGCCCTCGCAGGTGGTCGTGGCCCCGCCCTCGATGGTGATGGTGATGTCGGCGACGTTGGCGCACTCGTTGCCGCAGGCGAACGAGTCCTTCAGGTCGAACACGATGCTGTTGGGCGCCATGTTGCTGTCCCAGAACGCGGCCCGCCCCTCGGGCCCGTGGTGACCGAGACCGGTCGGGTCGATGAAGGACTTCCCGATGGGGTCCTCGACCCAGCCGTCCTCGGCCCAGAGGGCGAGCCAGGAGTCGCGGTCCTTGCTCATGACGCAGCTCATCGACTGCATCGCCATCGTGCGGGCGGGGTGGTCGCTGAAGCCCTTGAACATCTGGGCGACGTCGTCGCGGATCTCTGCCACGGTGGGACCCTTCACTGAACGTGTTCTACACCGCGGGACCCTAGAGCGCCTGCGCCAGTTCCGCCAGGGTCGGCGCCTGACGCTGCCGATCTTCCGGACCTGGGGCCCGACACGCGGACGCGCGTCCCGAGATGCGGAAGATCGTCCGCGGGGCGCAGCGATCTTCCGGGTCGTGCGCCCGACACGCCGTGCGCGATCCCCAGATGCGGAAGATCGTCCACGGAGCAGGTGGCCGCTAGAGGGCCTGCGCCAGCTCCGCCAGGGTCGGCGCCTCGCCCTGCCAGTCGATGCCGGGCTGGTCGTACTCCCCGGTGAGGGCGTGGGCGATGGTCGTGTAGACGTTGCGGCTCGCGAGCAGCCCGAGATGGGTGCCGCGGATCTCGATGTTGCGCGCGCCGTCCTCGAGGCACGCCTGCCAGCGGACCACCTCGTCGTGCCGGGTGAACAGGGCGATGAGCGGCGGCAGCTCAGGGGTGAGCTCCTTGCGGAAGAACCGCCCGTAGGTGCAGGCGCACGCGGTGGTGAGGCAGCCCATGTTGAGGCGGGCCGGGTCCTTCTGCAGCCGGGACCGGGTGAGCTCCGCGGCCTTGGCGAGGGTGAGGTTCGTGACCGCGAACGGCTCGTGCAGCGGGCTCGCGAGGCAGATGACGCGCTCGACGAGGTCGGGCCGCGCGGTCATCAGCGCGCGCGACAGCAGGCCGCCCCGGCTGTGCCCGACGAGGGTCACCTTGGCATCGTTCTTCTCGGCGACCTCCTCCAGCCGCGGGAGGATCTTGGACATCGTCCGGTCTGAGCAGTCGACGTGCAGCGAGATCTGCGAGCTGTAGGCCTGGTAGTCGATCCGGCGCAGCCACTGGAGCATGACGGGCATCAGCCAGTCGCCGGCTGCGGCGGGCGGGAGGAGCAGGACCGGGCGGCCGTCCCCGTGCGGGATCCCTTTGCCTGCCAGCACATCAGAGCGCAGGAACCGGGTCATCGCGACCGGACCGCGGACGCGCAGCGCGGCTGAGCCGAGCTGCTTCACGGCGAGGGGCAGGTCGCTCATGATCGGCAATGTAGCGACCACCGGCACGGGTGACGTCACACGGCGGGGTGTCGCGAGGTCACTGCACGGCGAGCAGCATCTCCTCGACCGCAGCGGGGAACTCTGCTGCGAGGTCCTGGATGTCCGGGAGCCGGTCGGGGCAGGCGATGATGCCGAAGCCCACGCGGTCGGCGTAGGACACGACCGTGATGTTGAGCCCCGGTCCCTCCATCACCGGACCGAGCGGGTAGATGCCCTCGACCTTCGCCCCGGCCATGTAGATCTGGAAGGGCGGTCCGGCGACGTTGGACAGCACGAGGTTGTGCACGACGGGGTGCAGGTCGGCGAAGCGCAGCATGGAGTAGAGCCGGGCGAGCGCCGCTGTCGTGTTCGGCGGGGCGACCTCGCTGACCCGCGCGACGAGGTCGGGGCCCATCGCCTTCTGGTCGCCCTTGGCGACGACGTTGGCGCGGTGCACGACCTTCAGCCGCTCCACCGGATCGGCGACGTCCGTGCCGAGGCTGGTGAACATGGCGCTCGTGCGGTTGGCCGCGACGTCGGTCTCGTCGCCGCGCGTGCTCACGGGGATCACGGCGATCAGGCTCGAGTCCGGCAGCTCGTCGCGCTTGAGCAGGTAGCTGCGCAGCGCACCACCCGTGATGGCCGTGACCGCGTCGTTGAAGGTGCCGCCGACGGCGCTCTTGATGGCCTTCACGTCCGCGAGCGCCACGTCGATGTAGGCAACGGTGCGCTGACCCGTGATGGCCCCGTTGAACGGTGCCCGCGGGGCAGTGAGCGGCAGGGCCCCGCCGGAGGTGTCCGCGTCGCCCACCCGTCGACCGACGATGCCGGTCACGGCCTTGACCGCCGAGACGCCGACGCGCGCGGTGTGCCACGGCCGGGTCGCGAGACCCGTGACGGTGTGCACCGCGACGTCGAGGAAGGACGGCTCGGGCTGCTGCAGGGCGCGGGCCTCCTCCTTCGCGCCCAGCAGCTCGGCCTCGGTCCGGCCCTCCGGGCCCAGGTCGAAGAGCGCCGACAGGATGCGCGCTGCCCCGACGCCGTCGACGGCGCAGTGGTGGATCTTGAAGACGATGCCCGCCCTGCCGTCGGCCATGTCCTCGACGACCAGGCACTCCCACAGCGGGCGGCTGCGGTCGAGCTGGACGCTCGCGAAGGCTGCGACCTCGTGGGCGAGCTCGACCATGGTGCCGGCACCGGGACACTTCACCCGGCTCACGTGCTCGCGCACGTCGGTGTCGGGGACGTCGACCCAGACCGGGTGGTGCAGCCGGAGCATGCCGAGGGCGAGCTTCTGGCGGAACGGCCGCAGCAGGTCGAGCCGGTGCTGCAGGACCTGGATCATGTTCTCCGCGGACCAGCCCGGGGTCGTCGAGGTGTCGACGACGAGCGTCCCGACGACGTGCATGTGCGTCGCGGGCGTCTCGAAGTAGAGGAAGCTCGCGTCGGCGCCGCTCATCTCGTGCACGACCGCAACACTAGGGACACGAGGGGCGGTCGTCTGCACTTCGGGCACACTGGATCTGTGCTCCTCGTGCTCGCGTGCGTCGGTCTGGTCGCGGTCGGGAACGGCCTGCGGCCGATCCGCTGGACCCCCCTCGTCGTACCGTCCTTCTTCGCCGCCTGGCTGACCGTCGAGCTGGCGCCGCAGCTGCTCGTCCTGACGGCTGTCGTGACGGGCGTCCTCGCGCTGACGGTCGGCGTGAGCTGGCTCGGACTGCTGCTCACCGCCCTGGTCGCCGGTGGGCTGCTGCTCATGATCCGGATGAGCGAGCAGGCCGCCGACGCGGCGGACGAGGCCCTGCGGGGCTGGCCGGAGCCGGTCGACCCGGCCGACCCCCGCGCGAGTGGGCTGCGTCGCTTCTTCCGGCCGATGTCCTTCAAGCACCCGGACGTCGTCAGGACCGTCGACGTCGCCTACGGCGACCTGCCGCGGCACAAGCTCGACGTCTACCAGCCTCGCGAGGGCGTGACCGGGGCGCCCACGCTGCTCCAGGTGCACGGCGGCGCGTGGGTCATCGGCGACAAGAAGGAGCAGGGCCGGCCGCTCATGAACCACCTGGCCGCCCGCGGGTGGGTCTGCTTCGCCCCCAACTACCGGCTCTCGCCGAGGGCCACCTGGCCCGACCACCTCATCGACGTGAAGCGCGCGATCGCGTGGGTCCGTGAGCACGGCGCGGAGTACGGCGCCGACCCCGGCTTCCTCGTGCTGACCGGCGGCTCAGCTGGCGGGCACCTCACCTCGCTCTGCGCCCTCACGCAGAACGACCCGCAGTGGCAGCCGGGCTTCGAGGGGGCCGACACGTCGGTGACTGCCTGCATCCCCTACTACGGCGTCTACGACCTCAGCGGTGAGACCGGTACGACAGCAGCCAACGTCCGCGAGAAGCGACTGCTGGCGAAGCTGGTCATGAAGACCCGCGACAAGGAGGTCTACAAGCAGGCCTCGACCCTCACGCACGTCAACGCCGACGCCCCGCCGTTCTTCGTCATCCACGGCCGCAACGACACCCTCGTCCCGGTCGAGGAGGCCCGGCTGCTCGTCGAGCGGCTCCGGGCCGTGTCGTCGAACCCCGTGCTGTACCTCGAGCTGCCCGGCACCGAGCACGCCTTCGACGTGTTCCCGTCGATCAGGTCCCACCACGTGGTGCCCTCGGTCGGCCGCGACTCCCAGCTGCTGCGCACCCGCCCCTCACGCTGAGCGGGGCTGGCGCCGGATTCCGGGCGCCAGCCCCAACTCGCTCAGCTGCACGTGTTCGTCGCGAGGTTGCACGTGATCGTCCTGCTTGCGGCCAGTGAGCCGTTGTACGTAGCCGTGAAGGACAACCGGACCTTGCTGATCCTCATGCCGTAGACGGCCGGCGACGCTCCGTCGTGGTACCAGTGCCACGGGTTCGAGATGGAGGAGTACTGCCGTGACATCCCGTGGTACTTCCCGTCCAGCGGGTTCAGGTAGGACACCCGCTCCGTCCAGCCGAAGCCGTTGTTGGACAGGTACTGCCCAGTGACGCCGTAGTCCATGGCGATCCAGGTCGTACCGGCGCAGTCGCCCCCTGAGTAGTTGGACGCTGATCCGGAGATGCCGAGCTTGTAGCTCGCGTAGTGCCAGACTCCGTCTCCGTCCTGTCCCGCAGCCGTCGCGTAGCTCGTGGTGTGCTGGCTCAGCCTGCTGCTCTGGCAGGGGTAGGTCGATGCCGACGCGGGCTGGGCCTGAACGGTGAAGCCGGTCATCGCGCTCGCGGCCAGAACGGTCGCAGTGAGGAGCTTCTTCGTCGTGGTCTTCATGTGCCTCTCCTTCAGGATCAGGGGAGGCGCGGCTGCACATCCCTCTGGTGATGGAGATCCTTCGCGAGGAGGAACGCCGCAACCGTTCGTCAACGAACGGAAGGCGGATCACGTACGGACGAGGCCCTTGCCGGTGACGAGGGGGAGGTCCAGGGCGGTCACGAGGCCGGGCTTGGCGTCGACCACGGCCGGGATGCTGTTGACGAGCCGCATCGCGGTGGCCTTGAGGCCAGCGGTGTTGTGGTCTCCGTCGGTGCCCAGCAGCTGCAGGTCGATCGTGTAGTTCGGCTCGCCGGTGACGACGACGCGGTAGCAGCCGGCGCCTGCGGGCTTCGGCCACGAAGCGCCGAGGTCGTCGTGCAGCCGCGTCACGTGCTCCTGCACGATGACGGCCTTCCCGTTGACCATGCCACGCACCTCGAAGTGCAGGGCGGCGACGGTGCCCTTCTCGATGGTGCCGGAGTCGACCTGGAAGGTCTCGTGCGCGGGCTCCTGCTCGTACCACTCCTCGATGCCGTCGAGCTCGACCCCGAGGCCGGCGGCGAGCTGGGCGATGACCGAGCCCCAGGCCATGGTGAGGACGCCCTCGTTGAGCAGGAAGCCCTTCTCGCCCATCGGCATCCCGAAGCCCATGACGTCGTGCAGGATCATCCACTGGTCGTAGGTGTTGTAGTTGAGAACCTCGACGCAGCGGACCTCCTCGATGCGCTCCGAGATCCCCGTCAGGGCAAGGGGAAGCGCGTCGTTGGCGAACCCCGGGTCGACACCGTTGACGAACAGGGACACCCCGCCGTCGAGGGCCGCCTTCGTGACGCCCTCGGCCAGGCCGACAGCGACGCCCGTCGGGTACTGCAGGAAGACAGGTCCGCTGGCGACGACGTTGATGCCGGCGCGCAGCAGCTTCTCGATGTCGGCCAGGGCCTCGAAGATGCGGTTGTCCGCCATCGCGGTGTTGAGGACGACATCAGGCTTGAGGGCGAGGATCTCGTCGACGTCGTGGGTCGCCTTCACGCCGAGGTCGCGGCCGAGGCCGGCGAGCTCGCCGGCGTCCCGGCCGGCCTTGGCCTCCGAGGAGACCCACACGCCGACCAGCTCGAGGTCGGGCCGCGCGTCGATGCCGGCGATGGCGTGCCGGCCCACGTTGCCGGTGCTCCAGGCGACGACCCGGATCACAGCGTCTCCCCGAGGTCCGGCAGGCCCATGTCGAGGTTGGGTACGGCGAGCCCGCCCGTCACCTCGAACACCGACCCCGTGCAGTAGCCGCCGGCGGGGGAGGCCAGGAAGAGCACGGTCGCGGCGATCTCGTCCGGGTCGCCGATGCGCCGCAGCGGCGTGCCCGACTCCATCTGCGCCTTGAGGCCCGGGTCGCCGACGACGATCTCGAGCGCACTCGTCGCGATGGAGCCGACGGCGATGGCGTTGACCCGAACCCTCGGCGCGAGATCGATGGCGGCCAGCTTGGTCCAGTGCGACAGCGCTGCCTTGGCCGTGCCGTAGCCGATGAAGCCGCGGCCCTTCACCTCGCCCATGACCGAGGAGATGTTGACGACCGAGCCCTCGTTCTTCAGCAGCTCGGGGAGGGCTGCACGGGTGAGGGCGTGCGCGGTCGAGACGTTCCAGTGGAACGCCTCCTCGAGGAAGCGGACCGACGTCTTGGAGAACTCGCGCGGCATGCTGCCGCCGACGTTGTTGACGACCACGTCGATGCGGCCGAACGCCTCGACCGCCTTGTCCGCGAGGCCCGCGACGGTGTCGGTGTCGCTCAGGTCGGCCGGGACCACGAGCGCCCGGCGCCCCAGCTCCTCGACCTGCTTCGCGACCAGCTGCAGCTGCTCCTCCGTGCGAGAGGAGAGCAGCACGTCTGCACCCGCCTCTGCCAGCGCCAGGGCGGAGGCGGCACCGATGCCGCGTCCCGCCCCGGTGACGATCGCGACCTTCCCGTCGAGCCGGAACCTCTCGAGAACCACAGTGACCTCATCTCAGCGCAGGATCGGGCGGACGGTAGCGCAACTTCTGTAACACGTTCTAGTCTGAGCACACGTCCCGATCAGTGGGACTCGGGCCGCACCACGGTCCGCTCGGGCGATCTAGCGTCTGGCAGGTGAGCGAGAAGGTGCTGGAGGCGGTGCAGGACCTGCTGCCCGCGATCGCCGCGCGCACCGACCGCTGCGAGGCCGAGCGACAGGTGCCGGCCGAGACGATCGGTGACCTCAAGGAGGCCGGCGTCTTCCGGATGCTCCAGCCCGAGCGCTGGGGCGGCCAGGAGGCCGACCCGGTCGACTTCTACGAGGTCGTCCGCACGCTGGCCGCTGTCTGCGGCTCGACGGGGTGGGTCACCAGCGTCGTCGGGGTGCACCCGTGGCAGCTCGCGCTCTTCCCCGACGCCGCGCAGAGCGACGTCTGGGGCGCTGACCCTGACACCCTGGTCTCGTCGTCGTACGCCCCGACCGGACGGCTCACGCCCGTCGACGGCGGCTACGAGTGCACGGGTCGGTGGAGCTTCTCGAGCGGGTCGGCGCACTGCCAGTGGGTGCTGCTCGGCGCGATCGTGATGGGCGCCGAGGGGCAGCCGGTCGACTTCCTGACGATCCTGGTCCCGCGCAGTGACTACGCGGTCGAGGACGTGTGGGACGTGGTCGGGCTGCGTGGCACCGGCTCGAACGACATCGTCATCGACAAGGCTTTCATCCCGGCCCACCGCACGCTGTCGTTCAACGACGTCAGCTCGCTGCGCTGCCCGGGCCAGGCCGAGAACACCGCGGCCCTCTACCGGCTGCCCTTCGGCACCGTCTTCAGCTACACGATCACGACGCCCCTCATCGGCATCGCGACCGGCGCCTACGACGCGCACATCCAGCGGATGCGCGAGCGGGTGCGGATCTCGTACGGGCAGAAGGTCGCGAGCGATCCCTTCGCCCACGTCCGCGTCGCCCGTGCAGCGAGCGACATCGACGCGACCTGGCTCCAGCTCGAGCGCAACCTCGACGAGGAGATGCGCTACGCCGCGGCGGGCGAGGACATCCCGCTCGAGCTGCGGCTGCGGGCCCGGCGCGACCAGGTGATCGGGACCGAGCGCTGCGTGGACGCGATCGGCCTGCTGTTCAAGAACTCCGGTGGCCACTCGCTCAAGAGCGGCAACCCGATCGAGCGGGCCTGGCGCGATGCCGGTGCCGCCTCGGTGCACGCTGCGAACGACGTCGAGAGGTGGCTGGCGATGTACGGCAAGGGCGAGTTCGGCCTTCCGGTCGAGGACGGGATGATCTGATGACGGCACGCGTGCACTCCCTCGGCTACCTGGTGGTCGAGACGACGAACCTCGAGCGCTGGCGGGAGCTGGCCGTCGACGTCCTCGGGATGCTCCCCGGCAAGGGCCCTGACCCCGAGGCGCTCTACCTGCGCCTCGACGACCGCCCCGCCCGCGTCGTCATCCACCCCGGCACGACCGAGCGCCTCGTCGCCGTCGGCTGGGAGTGCCGCGACCGGGAGACCTTCCGTGCGATCGTGCGGCAGCTCGAGGACGCCGGTGCACCCGTGAAGCACGGCTCGCACCAGGACGCCGAGGAGCGCCGCGTCCAGGAGGTCGTGTTCACGGAGGACCCGGGCGGCACGCAGCTCGAGATCTTCCACGGCGCCACCCTCGTGCACGACAAGGCGCCGATGCCGCACGGCGCGACGTTCATGACCGGCTCGCAGGGCCTAGGCCACGTCGTGCTCCCGAGCGCGAGCTCCGAGGAGGCGTACGACTTCTACACGACCGTCCTCGGCTTCCGCAGCCGTGGTGCCTTCAAGATGTCCGCACCCGGCGCGCCCCCGTCGTACCTGCGCTTCCTGTCGTGCAACGAGCGCCACCACGCGCTCGCGATCGCGCCCTGGCCCCAGGACAACGGGATCATCCACTTCATGGTCGAGGTCGAGACCCTCGATCAGGTCGGCATGGCGCTCGACCGGCTGCTCAAGCGCAAGTTCCCGCTCTCGTCGACGCTCGGCCGGCACACCAACGACAACATGGTGTCGTTCTACGTCGCCACTCCCAGCGGGTTCGACATCGAGATGGGCTTCGACGGCCTGCGCATCACCGAGGACGGCTACACCGCCGAGGACATCACCGCCGACTCCACGTGGGGGCACCGGTGGAACTTCGGCGGTGCGGCAGAGTGACGCTCGTGGATCACGCCGTCGTCGACCCCGGCGAGATGCGTCGTGTCCTCGGGCACTTCGCCTCCGGCGTGACGATCGTGACGGGCTTCGACGGCGAGGAGCCGGTCGGCTTCGCCTGCCAGTCCTTCACGTCGGTGTCGCTCGACCCGCCGCTGGTGCTCTTCTGCCCCGCGCACACCTCGTCGACCTGGCCGCGGATCCAGGCCTCAGGTTCGTTCAGCGTCAACGTGCTCGCCGCCGACCAGATCGAGCTCTGCAAGGCCTTCGCGACGAGCGGCGGCGACAAGTTCGCGAACGTCGAGTGGACGACGACGCAGTGGGGCCCGTCGCTCGACGGCGTCCTCGCGACCGTGTCGTGCGACATCGAGCAGGTGCACGTCGCGGGCGACCACGACGTCGTGATCGGCCGGGTGCGTGAGCTCGTCACCCACCGGGAGGATGGCCCCCTCCTCTTCTGGAAGGGACAGTTCGGCATCTCATGGGACTGACAGCAGCTGAGCGGGAGCAGGCGGCGGAGCTGCTCCGCGTCGCGGAGCAGACGCAGGTCGCGATCCCGCCCCTCGTCCAGACGTTCCCGCACATGGACGTCACGGACACCTACGAGATCCAGCTCCTCAACATCCGCCGCCGGCTCGCTGCCGGTGCGACGGTCTACGGCCACAAGGTCGGGCTGTCGTCCAAGGCGATGCAGGAGATGATGGGCGTCGACGAGCCCGACTACGGCCACCTGCTGTCGGACATGGTCTACAGCGAGGACGAGCCGATCCCGACGCAGTCGTTCCTGCTCCCGCGCGTGGAGGTCGAGGTCGGCTTCGTGCTCGGCGACGACCTGCCGGGGGAGGGCTGCACCGTCGAGGACGTGCTTCGCTGCACCGACTTCATCGCGCCGGCGATCGAGCTCATCGACAGCCGCATCGCCGACTGGAAGATCGGGCTCTTCGACACGATCAGCGACAACGCGTCGTCGTGCGGCGTCATCCTCGGCAAGGAGCGCGTGAAGCCGAGCGACATCGACGTGAAGGCGATCGACGCGACCCTCGACATCAACGGGCAGCGCGTCGCCGAGGGGACGTCGGGCGCCGTGCTCGGCGATCCGACGATCGCCGTCGCGTGGCTCGCCAACAAGGTCGCGTCCTTCGGCGTGCGCCTCGAGAAGGGGCACGTCGTGCTCCCCGGCTCGTGCACGCGGGCCTATGACGTCAAGCCAGGTGACGACGTGGTCGCCACCTTCAAGGGCCTCGGCTCTGTCTCACTGAAGTTCAGCTAGGGAGAAACGCAGATGGCCAAGCTCACCGCCGCGATCGTCGGGTCCGGCAACATCGGCACCGACCTCATGTACAAGCTGCAGCGCAGCGACCTCATCGAGCCGCGCTGGATGATCGGCGTCGACCCCGACAGCGAGGGCCTCAAGCGCGCCGCCGAGCACGGGCTCGCGTCCACGCACGAGGGCATCGACTGGCTGCTGGCCCAGGACGAGAAGCCCGACCTGCTCTTCGAGGCGACCAGTGCCTACGTCTACCGCGACAACGCACCGCGCTACCGCGAGGCCGGCATCAAGGCGATCGACCTCACGCCGGCGGCCATCGGTCCCTACGTCGTGCCCGCGGCCAACATGGACCTCAACCTCGAGGCCGACGACATCAACCTCGTCACGTGCGGCGGCCAGGCCACCATCCCGATCGTGCACGCGATCTCGTCGGTCGTGCCCGTGCCGTACGCCGAGATCGTCGCCTCGGTCTCGTCCGCGTCGGCGGGTCCCGGCACGCGCAACAACATCGACGAGTTCACCCGCACCACAGCGCGCGGGATCGAGGCCGTCGGCGGTGCCGAGCGGGGCAAGGCGATCATCATCCTCAACCCGGCGGACCCGCCGCCGCTGATGAGGAACACGGTATTCTGCTCCATCCCGGAGGACGCCGACACCGACCTCATCGCGACCGCGATCCTCAAGCGCGTCGACGAGGTCGCGCAGTACGTCCCGGGCTACCGCATCAAGAGCGAGCCGCAGTTCGACGGCCCGTCCGACGTCAACGGCGGCCAGGCCCGCGTGGCCGTCTTCCTCGAGGTCGAGGGCGCAGGCGACTTCTTCCCGCCGTACGCCGGCAACCTCGACATCATGACCGCCGCCGCGACCCGCGTCGGCGAGGCCATCGCCGCGTCCCGCCTGGGGGTCTGACATGCCTGTTCCCGCCACCGTCGGTCGCGCGTTCAGCGCCGACCTCGACCTGCGCATCACCGACTCCTCACTGCGCGACGGCTCGCACGCCAAGCGGCACCAGTTCTCGCTCGACCACGTGAGCTCGATCGTGGCCGCTCTCGACGACGCCGGGGTTCCGGTCATCGAGGTCACGCACGGCGACGGCCTCGGCGGCTCGTCCTTCAACTACGGCTTCTCGCTGACGCCCGAGCTCGACATGATCCGCACCGCCGTGAAGACAGCGAAGAACGCCAAGATCGCGTTCCTCATGCTGCCGGGCCTCGGCACCAAGGACGACATCCGCGCGGCGCAGGACGCGGGCGGCCAGATCTGCCGCATCGCCACGCACTGCACCGAGGCGGACGTGTCGCGCCAGCACTTCGGTCTGGCCCGGGAGCTCGGCCTCGAGACCGTCGGCTTCCTCATGATGAGCCACACGATCAGCCCGGAGGAGCTGGCCAAGCAGGCCCGCATCATGGCCGACGCCGGCTGCCAGTGCGTCTACGTCGTCGACTCCGCCGGCGCGCTCATCATGGAGCAGACCTACGACCGCGTCGCCGCGCTCGTCGCCGAGCTGGGTGACGACGCGCAGGTCGGCTTCCACGGCCACGAGAACCTCGGCCTCGGCGTCGCCAACTCGCTGTTCGCGGCTCGCGCCGGTGCGCAGCAGATCGACGGCTCGACCCGCCGCTTCGGCGCGGGTGCCGGCAACACCCCCGTCGAGGGCTTCGTCGCCGTCATCGACAAGCTGGGTGTGAAGACCGGCATCGACGTCCGCAAGATCATCAGCGCCGCGGAGCACGTCGTCCGACCCGCCATGGACGGCGAGTGCCTGCTCGACGAGCTGTCGCTCACCATGGGCTACGCCGGCGTCTACAGCTCGTTCCTCAAGCACGCCGACCGGCTCTCGAAGCGCTACGGCGTGAGCGGCTCCGAGATGCTCATCCGCTGCGGGGAGCGCAAGCTCGTCGGCGGGCAGGAGGACCAGCTCATGGCCATCGCGCTCGAGCTGGTGGACGAGAAGGCAGGCGCGTGAGCTCAACGGCTGACGGCACGCGCAAGGTCGTCCAGGTCAACGGGCACGACGTCGCCTACCACGACGTCGGCGACGGCGTCCCCGTCGTCTTCCTGCACGGCAGCGGCCCGGGGGTCACCGGGTGGGCCAACTTCGGCAACAACGTCGACCACCTGCCGGGCATCCGGTCGATCGTGGTCGACCAGCCCGGCTTCGGTGCCAGCGGCCGCGACGAGGTGTACGAGGACAACTACCTCAACATCTCGGCGCGGGCGGTCGTCGGCCTGCTCGACGAGCTGGGCCTCGAGCAGGTCGGCATCGTCGGCAACTCGATGGGCGGCGACGTCGCGGTCACCGTGACGCTCGACCACCCGGAGCGCATCTCGCGGATGCTGCTCAACGGACCGGGCGGCACCGGTGTGCCCATCCTCGGTCCGTCGCCGTCAGAGGGCATCGCGCGCCTGATGGACTTCTACATGGACCCGACCCGTGAGCGCATCGTCGCCTGGCTGAAGACGATGGTCTTCGACCAGCGGCTGCTCACCGACGAGCTCATCGAGTCCCGGTTCGCCGCTGCCACGAGCCCGGGCGCGGTCAAGAACCTGCAGGACGCCTACGCGACCTTCTACAACCCGGCGCTCACCGGCGACGTGCCGCTCTGGGGACGGGTGCACAACATCCGGCAGCCCACGATCATCTGCTGGGGCCGCGACGACCGCGTCGCCCCGGTCGAGGGCGGCCTGCTCCCTGCCCGACGGATGCCCAAGTGCGACCTCCGCATCTACAGCCGCTGCGGCCACTGGGTGCAGGTCGAGCGCAAGAAGGACTTCGAGCGCGCCTGCATCGAGCACTTCGCGGGTTAGGCGCCGAGGCGCTGGCGCGCGGACTCCTTGGCGTCGGCGACCGTCATCGGGGTGCCAGCCCTCATCAGCCCGAAGTCGCCCATGTTCTGGTAGATCGCCTCGTACTGCCCTGCACCGACCTTGTAGGTCTCGTGCCAGATGCCGACGCTCTTGTTGGCGTTGGCTCCGGTCTTGAACCAGGCCGTCCAGACAGGGCGGTGCTCGGCCTTGGGGTTCTTGGCGTAGGTCTCGAGGGCGTCGAACGAGCGCCAGTACTGGACGATGACCCCGAACGGTCCGCCGTGCCGCTGGACCGCCAGCAGCCCGTGAGCCGGATCGCCCTCGATCTCCTTCAGCATCTTGTTCATCTTGCCCAGCAGCGGGAGAGCCTTGGCGGCCCTCAGCGGGTTGCCCACCCGCGCTCCGATGATGAAGACGACGAAGTCCCCGTCGACCTCTGCAGTCCAGCGTCCCTCGTGCATCGTCATGGTCGGAGGCTCCCACTCAGGTCATGCGCGCGCGAGCGCCCGCGCGTCGGACAGCTGGACAGCAGAGCCGTCGCCACCTCGTGCCGGGCGTCGGCGGTGAGGAGGACGGCGCCCGTCGCGGTGATCAGTGCGGTGCTGCCGTCGTGCACGAGCGCTTCTCCGGCGCCGATCTCACGGGGCGGCACGGTCGTGGAGACCGAACCGCTGAGGACGACCGTCACCCATCGCCCGCGACCGCCGGCACGAGCCGCCAAGCACCCGGGGGTGACCGCCACGAGCTCGACACCGAGGTCCCAGCCCGGCCGAGGTCGGCGCCCGAGCAGAGCGCGGAGCGCGTCGTGCTTCGGGTCTCGCTGGGTCATCGTGGTCCCTCGATGTATACGGGCGTATACCAGATGTATACGCTTGAATACCTGGCTCGGTCAAGCGAGGATCAGCGGATGAGCACCTCGCCTCGGGACGCGCTGCGTCTCGCCGCACGCCAGCTGGTCCGCGAGAAGGGCTTGGCGCGCATCACGACGCGCGACCTGTCGGCGGCGTCCGGCGCCAACCTGCGCTCGATCGGCTACCACTTCGGGAGTAAGGACGGGCTGATGGCCGAGGTGCTCGGCCAGATCTCCGCGGAGTGGACGGCCATCGGGGTGGAGGCCTCTCGTGCGGGCGGTCC
>CBIHPE010000061.1:0-17979 GCA_966212015.1 uncultured Frankiales bacterium
CGAGCTGGCGGTTGCCGCCCTCGGCACCGACGGCGAGCCGGCCGGCGACGCCCTCGACGGCGAGCACGATCGCGATGGAGCGGAGGTTGGCCTCGTCACGGGTCCAGCGGACCAGCCGGGTGAGCCAGTCGACGTCCTCGACGGCGACCTGGGCGGCGAGGACCGCGAGCCGCTCCATCCGTGCGTCGGCCGACTCGTAGAACGTGTCGGCACCGGCGAACGTGGTGACGGCGGCGAGGAACAGCTCGCCCTTTGGCTCGCGCATCCAGGCGGGCGCACCCTCGTAGGTGCGGCCGCGCGGGCGGGTGCCCGTCACGACGGCGGAGGTGACAGCGGACCGCAGAGCGGCACCGCGGTTGAACAGCGACATGGTCAGGTGCCTCCCTTCGAGGCGCGGAGCAGGGGGGTCCGGCCGAGATCAACAGGTGGCGGCGGTGTCTCGATTCGTGGATGAAGTAACCGCTGCCGGCGCACCGGCCGGGGACGACGAGAGAGGTGCCGAGATCGGAGTCGGCGCACGTACGTAGGTGCTCTGGCCACTGAGCTACGACGTCGGGAGAGGAGTCCTGACGCGGCCGGATTCGAACCGGCGACCACCCCAGTAACAGTGGGAAGTAACGCGGGCCTGCGCACCGGCACCGCTCTCGTCGCTGTGGAGTTGTCGAGCAAGCAGAAGGGCCGCCCCCGGCGTGCAGGTGCGGCCCTCCCGTGCGTCGTGCGACGACGACTACGGGGAGGCGCTCGGGTGCAGCCCTTCGCTTCTCATGGCTCGAAGCATGCGCCCACGGATCGCCCGCGCGCAAAGGGAATTCGGCGCCCGCGTCACGGCGTGGTGACCGCACGTGAGCACCGCCTGCTGCGACAGTCGAAGGGTCATGACCTCGACCGTCGAGCGCTCGCGCCTCACCCGCCCTGCCCCGCCGTCCCGGCCACCTGCGCCCGACGTGCTGTTCCCGGGCGCGTCGTCCGCTGCCTGGGCGCTCGGTGCCGGGCTCGCGCTGGTGGGCCTGCCGATCCTGCTGGCCTGGGCCACGGACAGCCGGTCCGGCTCCGGCGCCACGGCCGCGCTGCAGACGGTCGGTCAGCTGTGGCTGGTCGCGCACGGCGTCGGCCTGACGCTCGCCTCCGGGCCCGTGCACCTGACGCCACTGGGTCTCACCGCTGTGGCCGTGTTGCTGCTGCACCGCGCCGGTCGGCACGCGGCCCGCACGTCAGGGGTCGAGCGATCCCGTGACGCCGGCAAGCTCGTGCTCGCCCTGGCCACCCCGTACGCCCTCACCGCCGCAGTGCTCGCCGCGGCTGCGACGTCCGACGCGGTCCGGCCGAGCCCGGTCGAGGGACTGCTGCTCGGCTTCCTGGTCGCCCTCGTCGGCGCCGGCAGCGGCATCCTGCGAGAGGCCGGGCTGCTGACGGCCCCCGACTGGGTGCCGACGCGGCTGGTCACCCTGGCCCGCGCCACCGCTGTCTCGACAGGAGCCCTGCTGGCCGGCGGGGCGCTGGTCGCGGGCCTCTCCGTCGTCGCCCACGCGGGCCGGGTCACCAGCCTCGCCAGCGCGACGGACCCCGGTCTGGTCGGCGGGCTCGCCCTGTTCCTGCTCGGGCTCGCGCTGGTCCCGAACGCCGCGATCTGGGGTACGTCCTGGGTGGCCGGTCCCGGCTTCGCCGTCGGCGTCGGCACCTCGGTGGGCCCGTGGTCGCACACCCTCGGCCCGGTGCCCGCGTTCCCGCTTCTCGGTGCCCTGCCCTCCAGCGCCGCGCCTGCCTGGGTCGGCGTGCTCGCCCTTGCGATCCCGGTCGGCGCGGGCGTCGCCGGTGGGGTCACCATCGGCCGCTCCCTGGGTCCGGCCTCCCGCGCACGCGCTGCCCTCGAGGCGGCGCTCCTCGCGCCGTCCGTCGGCCTGGCGGTCGCCGCGCTGGCGCTGGTGTCAGGTGGTCCGCTCGGCGCCGGCCGGATGGCGGCCGTCGGTCCCTCCCCGTGGCGGGTCGGCGTGGCCGTGCTCGCCGAGGTGCTGCTCCCGGCCGTCGCTGCGGCCGTCCTCAGCGCCCGACGGCACCAGGCCTAGGAACGACAGAAGGCCGGCTCCCGATTGGGGTGGGAAACCGGCCTTCCGTCGACGGGCTGCTACGCCGTCGGAGCCGCATAGCCGGGCGGGGGCGGGCCGTAGCCGCCCTCCTTCGGGTTCGGGCCGTACTGGTTCGGACCCGGCGTGCTGTCGAGGCACATGAAGACCAAGACGACCAGGCCGCCGAACGGGATGATGCCGAGCAGCAGGAGCCAGCCGCTCTTGCCGGTGTCGTGCAGCCTGCGCACCGAGACGGCCAGGCCTGGGACGATGAGCGCGAGGCTCCCGACGACGAGGGCCAGCAGGACGATGATGCCGAGCGGCTTGGCGATGGCGGCCAGGACGAGGCCGACGATCTCGAGGCCGAGGACGGCGACGAACACCGCGAGCGTCCAGTACCAGTACTCCGATCGGCGGGCCCGGCCCGAGAAGTCGGCGTACTTCTGCTTGAGCACCGTGTTGACGGCGGTCATGAGGTCCACGAGCTGCCCCTGTTCTCCGTTCCGCCCCCATGGCGGTGTCTAGGTCGCCAGCATGGCGCGGTTCGCGGCGCGATGCGGGGACCTCGCGCTCCCCGACCCTTCGCTGCCGCCGGCTACGTGAGCAGGCCGAACCGTCCCAGCTGGTAGAGCTCGGAGGCGGCGGCCACCGTGAGGATGACCAGCCAGAGGTCGCGGTGGCTGAGGGCCGGGCGCCGCACCAGGGGCGACAGGACGAAGCCGGCGGCTCCGAGAACGGCCAGGGGCGAGGCCCGCAGCCCGCCGACCAGGTCGCCGCGACCGACGTGCACCGCGGCCGTCGTGCCGCCGCACATCGGGCACGGCACCCCGCAGAGCGTGCGCAGGGTGCACAGGGTCCGAGGCCGACCGGGCAGGTGCAGCAGCGCCAGCCCGACCGCCGCCGCGAGCAGCGCGAGGCCCCGGACCGCCGTGCGGCGGATCGGGGCGATGTCGCTCGCGGCGACGGCCAGGGCCATCAGCAGGTGGTGACGCCGTTGGTCGTCGTGCAGTGGCTCGCTGCCGACGCCACCGCGATGATGAAGATGATCCCGATCACGATCGAGATCGCGCTGATGATCACGCCGGCGAGGGCCAGCCCGCGGCCGCCCTCACCGGTCTTCTTGATCTGGCCGAGCGAGATGATCCCGGTGATCAGGCCGGCTGGCGTGCACAGGAACGCCGTCACCAGGCTGACGATGGCGAGGGTGTTGGTCTTCGCCGGACCGTAGCCCGCGGGGGGTGCGTACCCGGGCGGCGGAGCGCCGTACCCGGGCGGCGGAGCACCGTACCCCGGGGGCTGGGCGCCGTAGGGGGGCGGCTGGTCGCCCGGCGGCGGCGGAGGTGTGGTCACGTGGTGCTCCTTCGTGGGTTGGGTGGGATCAGCAGCTGTCGGAGTAGGTGTCGCTCGAGGAGCAGTCGCCGGCGACGGAGACGAAGAAGATGATCAGGCCGATCCCGATCACGATCCAGACGAACCCGAGGATGATGCCCGCCAGCGCCATGCCGCCGCCCTGCTGCGGCCGCTGCTTCATCTGGTTCCTGGCGACGAAGCCGAAGATGATGGCCAGGATCGCCGGGATGCCGTAGAAGCAGCCGAGGATGCCGGTGACGAGCGAGGCGATGGCCATCCCGTTCGTACCGGGCTGCGGGCCGTAGGGGTTGGGGTACCCGGGCGGCGCCCCGTACCCGTGCTGGCCGGGCGGCGGCCCGTAGCCGGTGGGCGGAGGGCCGTAGCCGGGCGGGGGAGGGCCGTACCCCGCCGGCGGCTGCCCCCACGGCTGGGCGGCCTGCGGCGGCGGCTGGGAGGACGCGGGCGGAGGCGGCTCCTGGCCGGGCGGCACGGCGAACGGGTCGGGCGGTGTGGTCACGGCAGCATTGTCAGCACAAACCGGCGCATCGCGGGGCCGCTAGTGTGAAGCGCCTTCCCCTCCCGTCGTTCTCGGAGGAACCCCTGTCTGCCCGTCTCGTCGTCCTCGTCTCGGGGAGCGGCACCACCCTGCAGGCCCTGCTCGACGCCGCGGGCGACCCGTCGTGGGGCGCTGCCGTGGTCGCCGTCGGTGCCGATCGCGACGGCACCCTGGGGGAGAAGCGGGCGGCGGACCTGGGCATCCCGACCTTCGTGCTGAAGGTGCCGGACTTCGTGGACCGCGAGGACTGGGACGCCGCGCTGACCGAGGCCGTGGCTGCCTACGAGCCGGACGTGATCGTGCTGGCCGGCTTCATGAAGCTCGTGGGCAAGCACTTCCTGAGCCGCTTCGAGGGCAAGACCCTCAACACCCACCCGGCGCTCTCGCCGAGCTTCCCGGGCATGCACGGCCCGCGCGACGCCCTGGCCTACGGCGTGAAGGTCACCGGCTGCACGCTGTTCGTGGTCGACGAGGGCGTCGACACCGGCGCGATCGTCGCCCAGGCGGCCGTTCCCGTCCTCGACGACGACACCGAGGACTCCCTGCACGAGCGCATCAAGGTGGCGGAGCGGGCGATGCTCGTCGACGCCGTGGGGCGCATGGCCCGCGAGGGCTTCACCGTCACCGGACGAAAGGTCACCATCCCGTGAGTCAGATCGCCATCAAGCGAGCACTGGTCAGCGTCTACGACAAGACCGGTCTCGAGGAGCTCGGCAAGGGGCTCGCGGCGGCCGGCGTCCAGGTCGTCAGCACCGGCTCGACCGCCGCCAAGCTGCGCGACGCCGGCGTCGACGTGACGCCGGTCGACCAGCTGACCGGGTTCCCGGAGTGCCTCGACGGGCGGGTGAAGACCCTGCACCCGAAGGTGCACGCCGGCATCCTCGCCGACCGGCGGCTCGACGACCACGTGAAGCAGCTGGAGGAGCTCGGCGTCGAGCCGTTCGACCTGGTGATCGTCAACCTCTACCCGTTCCGCGACACCGTCGCGTCGGGTGCTGCTCCCGACGAGTGCGTCGAGCAGATCGACATCGGCGGCCCGACGATGGTCCGGGCGGCGGCCAAGAACCACCCGAGCGTGGCCGTGGTCGTCGACCCGTCGTCGTACCCCGCTGTGCTGCAGGCCGTCGCCGAGGGGGGCTTCACGTTCGAGCAGCGCCGCGCCCTCGCGTCGAAGGCGTTCCAGCACACGGCGTCGTACGACGTGGCCGTCGCCTCGTGGTTCGCGAGCTCGTACGACGGCAGCGACGCGATCGACGGCTTCCCGTCCTGGGCAGGTGCGACGTGGGACCGCTCCGCGGTGCTGCGGTACGGCGAGAACCCGCACCAGCAGGCTGCCCTCTTCACGCACTGGCGAGGAGGCATCGCGACGGCCGAGCAGCTGCACGGCAAGGAGATGTCCTACAACAACTACGTCGACGGTGACGCGGCCTGGCGCGCGGCGCACGACCACGGCGACCAGCCGACCGTCGCGATCATCAAGCACGCCAACCCGTGCGGCATCGCGGTCGGGCCCGACGTCGCGACGGCGCACAAGCGCGCCCACGAGTGCGACCCGGTCAGCGCCTTCGGCGGGGTCATCGCCACGAACGTCCCGGTCTCGCTCGCGATGGCCGAGACGGTCAGCGAGATCTTCACCGAGGTCGTGCTGGCTCCTGGCTACGAGGACGGCGCGGTCGAGCTGCTGTCGAAGAAGCCGTCGATCAGGCTGCTCGTCGTGCCTGCCGGAGTGACCGACCCGGTCGAGTTCCGGCCGATCTCCGGCGGCATGCTGATGCAGGTCAGCGACCGGCTGCAGGCCGAGGGCGACGACCCGTCGGCGTGGACCCTCGCGTGCGGGGAGCCGCTGGCGGACCTCACGGACGCCGCCTTCGCCTGGCGCGCGGTCCGCGCGGTCAAGTCCAACGCGATCCTGCTGGCCAAGGACGGCGCGACCGTCGGCGTCGGGATGGGCCAGGTCAACCGCGTCGACTCGTGCAAGCTCGCGGTCGCCCGCGCAGGTGACCGGGCCGCCGGCTCGATCGCCGCATCGGACGCCTTCTTCCCCTTCGCCGACGGTCCGCAGGTGCTCATCGACGCCGGCGTGAAGGTCATCATCCAGCCGGGCGGCTCGGTCCGCGACGAGGAGACCATCGCGGCGTGCAAGGCGGCCGGCGTGACGATGTACCTGACCGGCACGCGGCACTTCTTCCACTGACCCTCGACGAGCTGTTCGACCCGCTGTCCCTGCCTGACCGGGCGGCGGCGGGTCGGGCGCTCGTGCTCCTGCTGCGCTGGCAGACCGCGGTGCAGCTGGGCCACCGGCCCTCGCGGGCGGAGCTGTCCGACCGGGTGCTGCTCACCGCCTTCCGGATGTCGACGCCGGCCGAGGAGGTGCGCGGCGACGCCTTCCTCGTGGGCGCAGCGGCGCTGCTCGACCGGGCGCTGCTGATACCCCATCGAGGCGAGCTCGAGGCCCAACTAGGCTTCCGCGCATGACCGCTCGGATGCTGCCCGGAGCCCCCGTCGCTGAGGCGGTCTTCGCCGACCTCGCGCCCCGCATCGAGAAGCTCGTCGAGGCCGGTCACCGCCCCGGACTCGGCACCGTGCTGGTCGGTGACGACGACGCGTCCGCGGGCTACGTCGGCATGAAGATGCGCAAGGCCGAGGAGCTCGGGTTCCACTCACCGCACGAGCGGCTCGGCGACGACGCGACGACCGCCGACGTGATCGCGGCCATCCAGCGCCTCAACGACGACCCGACCTGCGACGCGATGCTCGTGCAGCACCCGACCCCGCCACAGGTCGACTTCGAGGCCGCCCTGCTCGCGATGGACCCCGACAAGGACGTCGACGGCCTGCACCCGGTGAACATGGGTCGCCTCGCGCTGTCGATGCCCGGGCCCGTGCCGTGCACGCCCGCCGGCATCGAGGCGCTGCTCGCGCACTACGAGATCCCCGTCGCCGGTCAGGAGGTGTGCATCCTCGGGCGGGGTACGACCCTCGGCCGGCCGCTCGCCCTGCTGCTCTCCCAGAAGAGGGACACCGCCAACGCTGCCGTCACGGTGGTCCACACCGGTGTGAAGAACTGGGCCGACTACACGCGGCGCGCGTCGATCGTCATCGCCGCCGTGGGCGTCCCGTACATCCTCAAGCCCGAGCACATCACGCCCGGCGCGACCGTCATCGGCGGCGGCGTCCGCTACGAGGGCAAGAAGCTGCTCCCCGACGTCGACGAGGCCTGCAACGACGTCGCCGGCGCCATCACCCCGCGCGTGGGCGGCGTCGGCCCGACGACGATCGCCATGCTCTTCAAGAACTGCGTCGAAGCCGCGGAGCGCCGCGCTTTCGGCTAGATCGGCACCTCGGGCAGCCGTACTCGGCGAGACTCCGTCCGCGACAGCACCGCCGCGGCCAGGCAGCCCGTCCCGCACCCCAGCACGATGCCGCCCAGCAGCGCCGGCCGCGGAGCACCGGCGAGGCCGACGAGCGGGGCGACGACGGCAGAGCTGAGCTGGGAAGCCAGGCCCAGCAGCGCTGCCGCCGCACCCGCGTGGGCGGCGTGGTCGGCGAGCGCGAGGGCCGTCGCGTTGGGGGTGACGAGACCGAGGCTGGAGGTGATCAGCACGAAGCCGACCAGCACGGTGGGGAGCCCGGCCCCGGCTGCGTCGCCGAGGACGAGCGTGGCTCCGGCCGCCACCTGCAGAGCGGCTCCCGCGAGCATCAGCGCTCGAGCCCCGGTGCGGGCGACGAGGGCCGCACCCACCTGCGAGGTCGCCACGAACGCGATCCCGCAGGCGCCGAAGGCGAACGCGTACTCGTCCGGGCTCAGGCCGAAGACCTGCTGCAGGGTGAACGAGGAGCCCGACAGGTAGACGAACAGGGACCCGTAGCCGACGCTCGCCGCCGCGGTCACCAAGACGTAGTGCCGGTCTCGGACCAGCACCCCGAAGGACCGGGCCGTGTCGCCCAGCCCGTCGGTCTTGCGACGCTCCGGCGCGAGCGTCTCTGGGAGGCCACGCACGGCCGCCACGCCGAGGACGATGCCGAGGACGGCGAGCAGCACGAAGATGCCGCGCCAGCTGGTCACCTTCAGCACCTGCGCGCCGAGCAGCGGCGCGAGGATGGGGGCCGCCCCGAAGACGAGCAGCAGCTTGGAGAACACCCGTGCGGCCTCGGCGCCCTCCCAGCAGTCGCGCACGACAGCCCGGTTGACGACGACGACGATCGAGCCGGACAAGCCCTGCAGACCCCGCAGCGCGACGAGGGTCGTCACGTCAGGGGCCACCGCGCAGAGGGCGGAGGTGACGGCGTAGCCCGCGAGGCCGATGAGGATCGGGCGCCTGCGGCCGATGGCGTCGGACCACGCCCCGCCGACGAGCTGACCGACCGCTAGGCCGAGCAGCAGAGCCGTCAGCGTGAGGTTGGTGCCGGCTGTGGTGGCGTGCAGGTCGTGCCGGACCTGCGGCAGTGCCGGGAGGTAGCCGTCGATCGCGAACGCGACGGTGGCCGTGAGCCAGCCCAGGAGCAGGAGCCGGGGCCGTTGCTGCACCCAGCCAGGCTACGGATCAGCCCGCGCGGCGCACGTCCGACTCGGCATCCCCGGGGAGCGGCCGCACCACGCCGGCGCTGATGACCTCGTTGGCCAGCCGGGCGCGCCGGTTGACGCCCTCCGCGATGCGGAACTTCTGGTAGAGCCGCAGCAGGTGCTGCTTCACCGCGGCCTCCGTGACGACCAGCTCCGCAGCGATCTCGTGCGCGGTCGCAGGTGCGACGAACGCGTCCTGCTGCAGGGCGGGTCGGCACAGCGCCGTGAGCACCTCGTGCTCACGGCGGGTCAGGTCGGGGGCGGAGATGCGGCGGAGCTCCACGGTGTCGTCGGCCGTCGCCTGGGCGGCCAGGCCACCGACGCGCGTGCGACAGGTGCCGAAGGACAGCACGTCTCCCTCCAGCAGCACGCGCTTGCCTACCGGACGCCCGTTGACGCGGGTGCCGTTGACGGAGAGGCCGAGGTCGGAGACGTAGACCCACGGGCCGCGGCGGATGATCTCCGCGTGCAGCCGCGACACGCTGGGGTCGTCGAGCGAGACGTCGACCCCCTCGCCGCGTCCGATCGTCGTGAGCTCGCGGGTCAGGGCGAACGTCTCACCGCTCTCCTCAAGACGGAGGTGGGGCGTGTCCATGATCGCGAGCTCCTTCGCACTGGGGGTCACCCTGCCCCTACCCCCGAGGACACCCCCTTCACACCTTTTGCCCTTGAGTAGGGTTCGGGGCGTGACGGACCTGGGCCCGCAGCTGGACCCGACGCACCTCGCCGTGGCGCGCTGGCCGCGCGGCTGGCGCCCGGTGTCGCTGCCGGAGGGCTTCTTCGGCCTGGTCGAGGACGACAACGAGGTCACGCTCGTCTGCGCGGAGGCGGCGGTGCCCGACGGGGCCTCGGCTCTCGAGCGCGGCTGGCGCCGGATCACCTTCGCCGGGCCGCTGCCCTGGGAGCAGGTCGGGTTCCTCGCCGACGTCGCGGGCCGGCTCGCCGCCGCGCAGATCCCGTTCACCTCGATGGCGGGGTTCACCACCGACCACGTGCTCGTCCGTGCCGCCCAGGCGGACCTGGCGGTCGCCGTGCTGCAGGGGTCGCCGGCGCCGGAGCCGCGGCCGGGGACGACGAACCCGTGAGGGAGCTGCCCCTCGCCCTGTCGATCGCGGTCGCCGCGCTCGGCGTCGCCGTGGCGGCCGTGCTCGACCGGTGGCGGCTCGGCTCGGGGGTCATCGGACTCGCCTTCTGCCTCGCCGCAGCGCTGCGGCTGACGCTGCCCGCTCGCCAGGCGGGCCTGCTCGTCGTCCGGTCCCGGGGGATCGACGCGGCGGTCCTGCTCGTGCTCGGCTTCGGCCTGGTCGCGCTCGCCAACACCATCCCGACGAGCACGTAACTGATCTCACCGGCGACCTCACTAGGCTGTCTTCGACAATCCACTCGATCGTTGGAGCACCACCTATGGCTCAGCCCGTGAACGTCACCGTCACAGGAGCGGCCGGCCAGATCGGCTACGCCCTCCTCTTCCGCATCGCCTCCGGCCACCTGCTCGGCCCGGACGTGCCCGTCCGGCTGCGCCTCCTGGAGATCACCCCTGCGCTCAAGGCCGCCGAGGGCACCGCGATGGAGCTCGACGACTGCGCGTTCCCGCTGCTGACCGGCATCGACATCACCGACGACCTGAAGACCGCCTTCGACGGCGCCAACGTCGGCCTGCTCGTCGGCGCGCGCCCGCGCGGCCCCGGCATGGAGCGCGGTGACCTGCTCTCCGCCAACGGCTCGATCTTCGGGCCGCAAGGCAAGGCCATCAACGAGCACGCCGCCTCCGACATCAAGGTCCTCGTCGTCGGCAACCCCGCCAACACCAACGCCCTCATCGCGCAGCAGAACGCGCCCGACGTGCCGGCGAACCGGTTCACCGCGATGACGCGCCTCGACCACAACCGTGCGCTGTCGCAGCTGTCGGCGAAGCTCTCCGTGCCGGTCACCGAGATCTCGCAGATGACGATCTGGGGCAACCACTCCGCGACCCAGTACCCCGACCTCTACACGGCGCAGGTCAAGGGTCAGTCCGCTGCCTCGCTCGTCGAGGAGGAGTGGTTGAAGGACACCTTCATCCCGACCGTCGCGAAGCGCGGCGCGGCCATCATCGACGCGCGCGGCGCCTCCTCGGCGGCGTCTGCGGCCAACGCCGCTATCGACCACGTCTACGACTGGGTCAACGGCACGGAATGGACGTCGTCGTCCGTCCCGTCGGACGGCTCCTACGGCGTACCGGAGGGGCTCATCAGCTCCTTCCCGTGCCGCGCCGTCAACGGCGAGTGGGAGATCATCCAGGGCGTCGAGATCAACGAGTTCTCGCGCTCCAAGATCGACGCCTCGGTCGCCGAGCTGGGCGAGGAGCGCGACGCCGTCCGCGAGCTGGGCCTCATCTAGATGAAGATCATCTACACCTACACCGACGAGGCGCCGGCCCTCGCGACGCACTCGCTGCTGCCGGTCATCGAGGCCTACGCCGGGAAGGCCGGCGTGGGCATCGAGACCCGCGACATCTCCCTCGCCGGCCGCATCCTCGCCGCCTTCGGCCTGGCGCCGGACGCCCTTGCCGAGCTCGGCGAGCTGGCCAAGACACCCGACGCCAACATCATCAAGCTGCCGAACGTCAGCGCGTCGATCCCGCAGCTGAAGGCCGCGGTCAAGGAGCTGCAGGACGCCGGCTTCGCGGTCCCGGACTACGACACCGCCTCCGCAGAGGACAAGGCGAAGTTCGACGCGGTGAAGGGCTCCGCGGTCAACCCGGTCCTTCGCGAGGGCAACTCCGACCGACGCGCGCCGCTCTCGGTGAAGAACTACGCGAAGAAGCACCCGCACTCGATGGGCGCCTGGTCACCGGAGTCGAAGTCGCGGGTCGTGACGATGAGCGACGGCGACTTCCGGCACTCCGAGAAGTCGGTCACGATCGCTGCCGACGACACGCTGACGATCCAGCACGTGGGGTCGGACGGCTCGGTGTCGGTGCTGAAGGACGGCCTCAAGGTCCAGGCCGGCGAGATCGTCGACAGCTCGGTCATGCACGCGGCGGCGCTCCGGGAGTTCCTGGCCGCGCAGGTCGAGGCCGCCAAGGCGGAGGGCGTGCTGTTCTCCGTGCACCTCAAGGCCACGATGATGAAGGTCTCCGACCCGATCATCTTCGGCTACGTGGTCAAGGCCTACTTCGCGGACGTCTTCGTGCGCTACGCCGACGACCTGGCCTCCGTCGGGGCCAACCCGAACGACGGTCTTGCCGCGGTCCTCTCCGCCGTCGAGAAGCTCCCGGCCGACAAGGCCGCGGAGATCTCGGACGCGATCGCTGCGACGTATTCCTCCGGGCCCGACCTGGCGCAGGTCGACAGCGCCAAGGGGATCACGAACCTGCACGTGCCGTCAGACGTCATCATCGACGCCTCGATGCCGGCTGCCATCCGCTCGAGCGGCCAGATGTGGAACGCCGACGACAAGCTCCAGGACACGCTGTACGTCATCCCGGACTCGTCGTACGCCCCGCTCTACGCCGAGGTCGTCGAGTTCTGCAAGACGCACGGCGCGTTCGACCCGACGACGATGGGTACTACGCCCAACGTCGGCCTGATGGCGCAGAAGGCGGAGGAGTACGGGTCGCACGACAAGACCTTCGAGATCTCTGCGCCGGGCGTCGTCCAGGTCGTCTCCGCCTCCGGTGACGTGCTGCTGTCGCAGGACGTCGCGCCCGGCGACATCTTCCGCTCGTGCCAGACCAAGGACGCCCCCATCACCGACTGGGTCCAGCTCGCCGTCGCGCGCGCTCGGGCCACCGGTGCACCGGCCGTCTTCTGGCTCGACGAGACCCGCGCGCACGACGCCGAGGTCCTGAAGAAGGTGCACGCCGTGCTGCCGACGCTCGACACCGAGGGTCTGCAGCTGGAGTTCCTCGACGTGGCTGCGGCGACGCGCTTCACGCTCTCGCGTGCGGCGGCCGGCGAAGACACCATCTCGGTGACGGGCAACGTGCTTCGCGACTACCTCACGGACCTGTTCCCGATCCTCGAGCTCGGCACCTCCGCCAAGATGCTGTCGATCGTGCCGCTGATGGCGGGCGGCGGCCTGTTCGAGACCGGCGCCGGCGGCTCCGCGCCGAAGCACGTGCAGCAGCTCGTCAAGGAGGACTACCTGCGGTGGGACTCGCTCGGCGAGTTCCTCGCGCTGGCGGTCTCCTTCGAGTTCCTCGGCGAGAAGACCTCCAACGCGCGCGCCGCCCTCCTCGGCCGGACGCTCGACGCGGCCACCGGTCGCGTCCTCGAGGAGAACAAGTCGCCCGCCCGCAAGGTCGGTCAGATCGACAACCGCGGGTCGCACTTCTACCTCGCCCTCTACTGGGCGCAGGAGCTCGCGCGGCAGACCGACGACGCCGAGGCGGCTGCGCTCTTCGCGCCGCTGGCCGACAAGCTCGCCGCGTCGGAGGAGCAGATCAACGCCGAGCTCCTCGCCGTCCAGGGCAAGCCGGCGGACATCGGCGGCTACTACCACGTCGACAAGGCCAAGACGGACGCCGTCATGCGCCCGTCGGCGACGTTCAACGAGGCGCTGGCCTCCTTCTAGCACCGGCGTCGCAGGGCCCGGTACGTCGTCGACGTACCGGGCCCTTCGCCTAGGCTTCCCGACGTGGACCACCCTCCGAGTAGGCAGGCGCGCCCCCGCGCAGGGAGCGCGCCGTCGTGAACGACATCCTCATCAGCTCTGGGCTGATCCTCGTCCTCATCCTGTTCGGTGCCGTCTTCGTCGCCGGCGAGATCGCGCTGGTGTCGCTGCGGGAGAGCCAGGTCAAGAACCTGTCCGAGCGCGGCCGGCGGGGGGAGCGGATCAAGTCCCTGACCGCGTCGCCGAACCGGTTCCTCGCCGCCGCGCAGATCGGGGTCACGTTCGCCGGCTTCATGTCGGCGGCGTTCGGCGAGTCGCGGCTGTCCTCGCACCTCCAGCCGGTCCTGGAGGACGCCGGGCTCTCGAGCGGCCTCGCGGACGTCCTCGCGCTGATCGGGATCACCCTCGTCATCAGCTACGTCGCCATCGTCGTCGGGGAGCTCGTCCCGAAGCGGCTCGGGCTGCAGCGGGCCGAGGGTGCGGCGCTGCTGCTGGCCCCGCTGCTCGACCGGTTCGCCACCGCGATGCGGCCCATCGTCTGGGTGCTGTCCCGCTCCACCGACTTCGTCGTCCGGCTCGTCGGCGGCGACCCCACGGCCAAGCGCGACGCCATCACCGAGGAGGAGCTGCGCGGTCTGGTGGCCTCGCACGAGTCCCTCACGAAGGACGAGCGCAAGCTCATCGACGAGGTGTTCGCCGCAGGCGAGCGGCAGATCCGCGAGGTGATGGTGCCGCGGACAGAGGTGGAGTTCCTCGAGCACTCGCTGACCGTGGCGCGCGCCGCCAAGCTCACGGCGGAGCAGCCGCACTCCCGCTACCCGGTGGCGCGCTCGTCGCAGGACGACATCGCCGGCTTCGTGCACGTGCGGGACCTGCTCATCCCCGCTGCCCGCGCGCGCACCACCAAGGTCGCGGACGTGACCCGCGAGGTGAAGATGCTGCCGGGGACCAAGAAGGTCCTCGCCGCCCTGTCGGAGATGCGCCGGGAGGGGCACCACCTCGCCATCGTCGTCGACGAGTACGGCGGCACGGCCGGCATCGTCACCCTCGAGGACCTCATCGAGGAGGTCATCGGCGACATCCGGGACGAGTACGACGTGCCCTCGTCCGACCTGAGCTTCCCCGGCGGCGAGATGGAGGCCGACGGCCTGCTCAACCTCGACGAGGTCGAGGAGCAGACCGGGGTCCACCTGCCGGACGGCCCCTACGAGACCCTGGCCGGCTACGTCATGGCCGTGCTGGGCCACGTGCCGCGCGTCGGCGACGCCGTGGAGGCAGACGGCCACCGCCTCGAGGTGACGGAGCTCGACGGGCGTCGTGTGAGTCGCGTCCGTGTTGCGCCTATCGTCTCCACGTCGGAGTCTGAGGCGTCCTAGAGGGGGAGCTCCCGTGTCCAAGAAGTTCTCGGTCAGCTATGACATCCCGGCGGACGTCGAGACGACCTACGCGGCGATCTCCAGCGAGGGCTGGGCGGCCGCCAAGGCATCGGCCCTGAAGGACGGCAGCGCTGTCGTCTCGCGGGACGTCGCCTCCGGGGACGCGGTGACGCTCGTCGTGTCGCGCAAGCTCCCGGACGGGATCCCCGGCTTCCTGCAGAAGTTCCTGCCGGCCGACGGTCGCGTCGTCCAGACCGACACGTGGGGCGCCGCCTCGGGCGGCGTGCGGTCGGGGACCTGGAAGGCGGACACCCCCGGCTCGCCCGTGAAGGTCGGGGGCACCATGCGCCTCGAGCCGTCGGGCTCGGGCTGCTCCTACGTCGTCGAGGGCGAGATCAAGGCGTCGATCCCGCTCATCGGCGGCAAGGCCGAGGACGTCGCCGTGGGCATGACCAAGAAGCTCACCTCCTCGGAGGCGGATGTCCTGCGGGGGATGGTCAGCTGACGTGAGCAGGAAGACGACGCACGTCAGCGACGGCGAGACCTCTGTGGAGGCGCTGTTCGCGGTGCTGTCGGGCCCGTCGTGGGCGGCCCAGGTCGCCGCAGCCCTGCAGGACGACTGCACGCTCGTCTCGCGTGACGTCGGAGCAGACGGTTCGGTCGAGCTGGTGATGTCGCGGTGCAGTGAGCCGTTGCCGGGCTTCGTGGCGAAGTTCGCTCCCGCGGACGTCCGCATCATCACGACCGACTGGTGGGGGCCGGCGGTCGACGGTGTGCGGTCGTGCACGTGGACGGCAGAGATCCCGGGAACGCCGGTGAGGATCCGGGGGACGCAGACGATCGAGCCCACCGCCGGCGGGACGCGGCACACCGCCTCGGCGGAGGTCACCGTGCCGGTGCCCTTGGTCGGCGGGAAGATCGAGGCGTTCATCTGCGAGCAGATCCAGCGCATCGCGCTCGCCGAGGAACAGATCGTGCGAGCAGTGCTCGCGTGAGCCGGATCGCCGTCGTCACCGGCGCGAGCCGGGGGATCGGACGTGCCCTGGTCGACCGGTTCGTGAGCGGGGGCCAGACGGTCGTCGCGCTGGCCCGCAACACCGAGTCGCTGAGGGGCGTCGACGGTGTCGTGCCCTACTCCCTCGACGTCGCCGACCCGTCAGCCGTCGCTGAGGTGTTCGACCGCGTGCTGGACGAGGTGGGCGTCCCCGACCTGCTGGTCAACAACGCGGCGATCTCGGGAAGCAGCGGAGTCACGACCGAACACACCGAAGCCGACTGGTGGCACGTGATGGAGGTCAACGTGCGTGGCACCGTGGCCTGCTGCCGCGCTGTCCTGCCCGCCATGACCGCACGCGGGAGCGGACGCATCGTGAACGTCTCGTCAGGTGCCGCGACCTATCCGCTGGGGCAGGACAACGACGGACAGCTGAACTCTGCCTACATGGCGAGCAAGGCCGCTCTCAATCGCTTCACCGAAGCGCTCGCCGCCGAGGTGCGCGCGGCCGGCATCAGCGTCTTCGCGCTCTCGCCAGGCATGGTCAAGACCGACATGACCGCCGCCGTCTTCATGGACGACTGGGACGACGACGAGCTCTGGACCCCGATGCACCGCGCCGTCGACCTGATCGCCGACATGGACAGCGGCATGCTCGATGCGCTGACCGGCAGGTATGTCCGGGCAGCGTCAGACGACTGGCGGGCGCTCGCGGGGCGGGCGGACGAGGTCCGCGAGCGGGACACGATGGTCCAGCGTCACGTCGCGCACGACTGACCGGTCACGCCACCATGGGCGGGTCGAGCGGCTTGCGCAGCCAGGGAACGCGCAGGTCGGGCAGCAGGATCCGTCCCTCGTGCCACATCACGTGATGGCGCCTGCACAGCAGGACCAGGTTGTCGAGGGTGGTCGGGCCGCCGTCCTCGCGGGCGCGGAGGTGGTGCACGTCGCAGAAGGCTGGTGGCCGGTTGCACCCGTGCGCGACGCACGACCGGTCGCGGGCGGACACGGCCCGGCGCTGGGCGCGGGTGATCTGGTCCTTCACGGCCTCGAGCGACCGCACCTGGCCGTGCTCGTCGATCAGCACGCGGTGCAACCGCACGTCGCACATCGCGGCCTCGGCGCGTGCCCGGGTCACCGGTCCCATCCAGGCTCCTGACGCCGGCGGCGCCCACTCCTGCTGCGCGGCCCACTCGGCGCTGAGGACGTAGCTGACGTGAACCGGCTGCCCGCCCGCCTCCGGCAGGTCCATCCAGCGGGCGGCGCCCTCGAAGACGTCGACGAGGGCGTCGGCCCGGCGCTGGGTGGCCGTGCGGGTGTCGAGCGCACCGTCCTTGCGGGCCAGCGGCTCGAGCACGGTGGCGATGGGCTCGAAGGCGCCCGCGGGGATGGCGAACCGCCCGCGCACGAGCCCGTCCGGCCCCACCCGGTACTGGAAGCTCCGCGCCGCCTCCGCGGCCGCCTGCTCGTCGACGAGGTCCTGCTCGGAGTTGAGGGCGATGAGGAACCGCACCCAGGAGTGGACGCCGCTGACGGTCCGGTGCTTCGCGCCCTCGACCAGCTCGGGCTCGAAGGACTCGAGCAGCTGCGGCTCCAGCTTTCCCACGAGGCCGGTGAGCGCACCGGCCTTCTCGAGCGAGATCTGTCCGTCCACCACCGCCGCGGAGACGACGGGCAGAGAGCGCAGGTCTCGGGCGCGACGAACGGCGATCCCCGCCGCCTCGCCGCTGAGGCCGGTCTCGTCGCGCCACCACCATGCGCACCCGTCGGGGACGCGGCGCTCGACCTCGCCCAGGGCCTGCGACGCGATGCCGGAGAGGCGCCCGGCGGCCTTCTCCGCGCCGAGGGCAAGGCCCCGCAGGGCGGAGTCCGGGAGGTCGTCGAGCTGCACGAGGGCGAGCTCGCCCACGAGTGCGTCGAGTCGGTCGAGGAGGTCCACGTCGACCAGCCAACAGGGCACGGCCCGCGCGGAGAGCCTGCTGCCCGAGGATGTGGAGTCGCGAGGGGCTTGTGGACTACCGCCGCAGCAGCGACCGGACCGCCTCGAGGCCGAGCGCCCGCACGAGTCGCGGGGTGATGAGCCCCCGCCCCAGACCGACCTCCACCAGCGCGTCGAAGGCGGAGGCGTCCGCCGCGACCGCTCGCGTGGGGACGATCACGCGCTGCGCCTTGGCAACGGCGGCGTACCGCAGGCGGAAGCGGACGCCGGTCCGCAGGTACTCGGCGCGGCGCTTGAGCGGCACGAGGTCGTGCAGCGTGACGACCTGCGGGATCGCGGCCCGCAGCGCCGCCCCGTCGATCCACGGCGAGTGGTAGACGTCGACGCCGCGCGGGCGGTGGCCCGCGACGATCTCGTCGGCGGGCCCCGCGGTGGCGTGGAGCGCCTCCAGCAGGCTGCGCACGTAGCGGCCGATGCCCCGGGGGTCCTTGGCCGCCCGGCTGTCGAAGCACACGCTCAGCCCGTCGGGGTTCGCGGCGCG
>CBIHPE010000062.1:0-17915 GCA_966212015.1 uncultured Frankiales bacterium
GACACCTTGCGAGGCTATCCGCGGGCGCGCCTGCCTGAACGCCGCCGCTCCACCGTTCGTCGTGTCTTGAAGGGCGCCACTTCCCGTGGCGCAGATGTGGAACCGGCCTCACGTCGCTACGAGCGCGGACCCACGGCCGCGAGCAGTGCCTCGTACGTGCCGTCGATGTCGTCCTCCGCGCTGTGGAGGCGCAACATCGCACGTCCCTCGACGTTCCGCATCAGCCGGGCGTACTGGTGCTGGTAACCGCCCGCCCTCTCGATGAAGTCGGCCGCGAGACGTTGGTGCTCGGCCCAGATCGGGTCCTTGATGCGCGCGTGGAACCGACGCTCGGAGGCCGCGGCGCTGTCGAGCAGCAGGACCTCGATGTACGTCGCCCGCACCTCGTCCGCCAGATCGGCGAGGCGGTCGAGGTAGTCGGGAATCGCGACGAACTGCGGCACGATCACGTCGTATCCGCCAAGGAGGTGCGTCCTCGCCATGGCCACGCACAACTCACGTGCCAGTTGACCGGACTCGTTCTCGCCGACCACGGCCCATCCACCGATCAGCCCTCGCACGATGTCCTGCTCCAGGGCCAACGACAGCGCATGATCATCGACGAAGCGGCGTGCCAGCGTCGACTTCCCGATACCCGGCGGTCCGTTCAGCGCGATGAGCTTGGGCACGTCGCCAGGCTACGAGAGGCCGCGGAACCGTCGAGTGCTCCGCTGCCCGCGATCGGACTTTCCTGCGGGCGCAGAGCTCCAGCGTTGATCTAGTCCGGCTGCCTTTGTGGCCGTAGCGCCCGCCGCATGCCGTAGAGGTATCCCACGACGCCGCCCAGGCAGAACCCGATCAGGTTCGCGACGTCCTGTACGCGTCGGAGGGTGGCGTCGGTCAGACCCTGGCCCAGCACCACCGCGGTCGTACCGAGGAGGAAAGCGCCTGCGAGACAGCCGAGCAGCCCCCAGAGGAGCGCGCGAGTGCGTTTGCCCAGCAGGGGTTCGGTCACGCAGAGATACTCGTTCGTCGGTGGCGTTGCTCGCAACGTAGACCGTCGCGAGTCTGGTGTGCGGCCGCGACGGCACGACTGGCCGGCTCTCAGTGGTCGGCGTTCTTGCAGTTGGGGACGGGCGGCGGCCAGAAGCCGTGGACAGCCGCGACGTACGCAAGCAGCACCGCCGCCAACAGGGCCAGCAACAGCGTGGTCTGGGCAGCGACCGCTCGCCTCCGGATGCTCCCGCTGACAAGAGTCAGGAGCGTCCCGTAGGAGGCGCCGAGAAGCACCAGGCCGTGGGCGACGAAGGCGACGAGCAGGTCGAGCCCGCCGAGCGGGCCGTAGGTCACACATGTCGAGTAGTCGGGCCACGTGGTCAACAGGACGACCACGGCTGCGAGTCCTGGAAGCGGGATGAGCAGCCACAGCGGCGGGCGCTGGCGTCGGCCTAGAGGCTGGTCCTGCGCGGGCGGCCCTGAGGGAGGGAGCCGTTCACCGCTGCGCCGGTCCGACATCCGAGAGACGCTAGCGGCGCGTCACGATCGATGGGACGCGCACGTGCGCGGTCACTCGGACCATGTGAGGCCCTCGTCGGTCCAGACGGCGCGTTTGTTGCGGCACAGGCAGAACGGATGGCCGACCGGGTCGGTGAAGACGCGCCAGCCGTAGCCGTCGGGCTCGAGGAAGTCCTGCTGCAGGGTGGCGCCGAGGGCGAGGATGCGGGCCTGCTCGCCCTCGATGTCATCGACCTCGAAGTCGAGGTGGAACTGCTTGGGGTGGTCGGCGTCGGGCCACTGCGGGGCGCGGAAGTCGTCGACGCGGATGAAGGCCAGCTCGACCTCGCCGTACTGGATGCCGGCCCACTCCTCGGTGCCGCCGGGCTTGACCGGGCGGCCGGTCACGTCGGCGTAGAAGGCCGCCAGGGCCAGGGTGTCAGGGCAGTCGATGATGACGTCGGTGAGCCGCAGCATGAGGCGACCCTGTCACAGCCCTGCGACGCGCTCGCCTGAGGCGGGGAGTTGACGAGAGCTGCCCCCGTACCCAATAGTTAGGCATGTGCCTAAGTATGACGAGGGGCTCGACGCCGTGCTTCGCGCCCTCGCGGATCCCACGCGCCGGGCCGTCGTGCAGCGGCTGGCACAGTCGCCGGCTGTCGTGTCGGAGCTCGCCGCTCCGTTCCCGATGGCGCTGCCCTCGTTCCTGCAGCACCTTCGGGTGCTGGAGGACGCGGGCGTGGTCGTGTCGGAGAAGCACGGGCGCGTCCGCACCGTGAGCCTGCGGCCCGGCTCCCTCGACGTGCTGCACCTCTGGCTGAGCCAGCAGCGCACCCCTGCCGAGCACATGGCCGACCGGCTCGGCATCCACCTCGCCCGTACTGCCCCCAAAGGAAAGTGACATGACCCGAGTTCGCGTCGACCTCTTCAGCTCGCTCGACGGCTACACCGCCGCCCCCGACGACTCCGACCACCCGATGGGGGAGGACTGGGGACCGCTGACAGCCGCCTATGCGGCGACCAGGACCTTCCGCGAGCGGGTCCTCGGCGACACGAGCGGGGAGGGCACGACCGGCTTGGACGACGCGTTCGCCGCGGCGCACAACGACGGCATCGGGGCGGAGATCATGGGCGCGGCGATGTTCGGCCTGCACAGCTTCCCAGACGACCCGGACTGGAAGGGCTGGTGGGGCGACGAGCCCCCGTTCGGCTACGACGTCTTCGTCCTCACGCACACCGCGCCGCGACCCTCGCTGCCGGTCGGCAAGACCACGTTCCACTTCCGCAGCGCCCCCATCGAGGAGGTGCTCGCCGAGGCACGGCGGTCGGCCGGTGACCTGGACGTGCGGGTCGGCGGTGGCATCAGCACCGCCCGCGACTTCCTGCGCGCCGGCCTGGTCGACGACCTGCACGTCAGCATCGCGCCCATCCTGCTCGCGCGGGGCCACCGCGTGTGGGAGGACATCCGCGGCCTCGAGCACACGCACGAGGCCAAGACCGAAGTGGCCGAGAGCGGCACCATCCACGTGACCTTCACCCGCAAGGCCACGGCATGACCGTCGAGCGCCGCCTGGCCCGCTCCGGCTTCACCCTCACCCGCGACTTCGCCGCCCCGGTCGAGCGGGCCTGGCTCGCCTTCGCCGACGAGAAGGAGAAGCTCAGCTGGTGGGGCTCGAGCGACGCGTTCGAGTCGCGCGACTGGGCCTTCGACTTCCGCGTCGGCGGCGTGGACGTCGCGGAGGGCAAGTTCCACGGCGGGCCGGTCTCGCGCTACGTCGCGACCTACACCGACATCGTGGAGCACCACCGCATCGTCACGACCTATGACATGTGGCTCGACGGCGTGCACATGTCGACCTCCGTCGCGTCGTTCGAGTTCGAGCCGATCGACGACGGGACGCGCTTCACGCACGTCGAGCACGGCGTGTTCTTCGACCAGTTCTGGGCGGACGGCGCGGAGCGCGAGCGGGGCAGCAAGGGCATCCTCGAGCAGCTGGCCCGCTACTTGGCCTGACGAGCCCCGAGGCGTGCCTCAGTCCTCGATGAGGTCCTTGCCCTGCTCCCGCAGCGTCGCGAGGTTGGCGAGCATGCTGGCCAGGACCTCGGGCGGGTGCGGGGGCCAGTCCTCGACCTCGCGGACGACGCGCAGGGCGTGCCGGCTGCGGTAGCTGCGGGTGGGGTTGCCGGGGAAGCGCTTGTCGGTGACGTTCGGGTCGTCCTCGAAGGGGCCGGTGGGCTCGACCTCGTAGATGCGGCCGGGAACAGCGTTGTCGACCAGCGCCGAAGCCAGCTCGGCGCCCCAGACGGCGGTCTCGAGGACGGTGGCGAAGTAGATGTGGTTCATGACGCGGTCCGGCTGGAAGTTGGACCGGTTGCCCGGGACGAGCTCGTCGCCGGGGGACAGGACCGCCTTGGTGCCGTGGAAGAAGGGGCCTTTGACCGTCTGCCAGGTGTCGAGGGTCACGGGGGTGCCCGGGTCCATCGGTCAGTCTTTTGTGAGGAAGTAGCGGGTGGTGACGAAGTGGCCGCCGTAGACGGTCTCCTCGACAGCGTCCACCACGCGCAGGGCGGAGCCGGCCAGTGCCCGGTCGACGGCGGGGCGCGGCATCGCGGTCATGAGCATCGGCGCGGGGTAGCGCAGGAAGGTCCTCTGCAGGACGCCGACGACGCCTGGTGGGAGCAGCCGGAACAGCTGGCCCTTGAGCGACGGGGTCGCGCGGGTGGCGACCTGCACGATCGCAGCGCCTCCGGGGGCGAGGACCCGGCCCATCTCGGCCAGGTAGCCGGCCGCGAGGTCGGCGGGCAGGTGCTGCAGGACCAGGCTCGAGTAGACGAGGTCGACCGAGCCGGTCGGCTGGAACGACAGGTCGGGACGGTCGTTGAGGACGAACGTCACGTTGTCGCCGCAACGGCCCAGGCGCTTCGCCTCGGCGATCATCGTGGCCGCGATGTCGACGGACACGACCGCGTCGAAGACCTTCGAGAGCGCAGCCGACAGCCGTCCCACGCCGCAGCCGAAGTCGAGCGCGGTTCCTGAGCGGGGCGACAGCCCGAGGGCAGCGGCGTGGGCCAGCGACGCGCTGACCTCCTCCTCACCGGTGGCGAAGAACTGGTCGACGTCCCAGCCGCCGTCCTTCTTCCCGGGGGCGACGTAGACGGCCCACAGGGGGTCCTGCTCACCCAGCCTCGTCCAGTCGCGACGAAGTTCATCGAGCCTCATGCGCTGCAATGTAGGGGGCGGTCCTGGGACACCCGCTAGCGTGCGAGGCGTGCCGTCGTCCGTCGAGGTGGTGGACCCGCCTCGCCCGGTGGTGCGGCTGCGGCTGCTCGCGGTCTCGCTCCTGCTGGTGGTCACCGCGTTCCACCAGAGCGCGGGCCTGATCGGCAACGACACCAAGCTCGACCTGACCGCCGACCCGGGCCGGTTCCTGCGCCGCGCGCTCGACCTCTGGAACCCGAGCTCGGCCGGTGGTCAGCTGCAGAACCAGGCCTACGGCTACCTGTTCCCGATGGGCCTGTTCCACTGGGTCGGGTACGAGCTGGGCATCCCCGGCTGGGTCGTGCAGCGGCTCTGGATGGCGCTGCTGCTAGTCACCGCCTTCCTCGGCGTCGTGCGACTGGCCGGCCGCCTCAGCCTCGGGACGCACGGCACCCGGATGCTCGGGGGACTGGCGTACGCGCTCGCCCCCCGGGTGCTCACCGAGATCGGCGGCAACTCCTCGGAGATCCTGCCGTTCGCCGTCCTGCCTTGGGTCCTGCTCCCGCTGATCGGGGGAGAGGCGCGACCGCGCAAGGCTGCGGCCCAGTCCGGCGTCGCGGTGCTCTGCATGGGCGCGGTCAACGCCACTGCCGTGCTCGCGCTCCTCCCGCTGCCCGCGCTCTGGCTCGTACCCGGTCTGCGTCGCCGCAGCGGACGGCGGCTCGCGCTGTGGTGGGCGTTCTGCGTCGGGCTCGCGACCACCTGGTGGTTCGTGCCGCTGCTGCTCCAAGGGAGATACAGCCCCGACTTCCTCAACTACATCGAGACCGCCGCCACGACGACCAGCACGACGTCACCGGGGGAGGTCCTGCGGGGCACGTCGCACTGGCTCGGCTACGTCTCCACCGGCGGCGGCCCGTGGTGGCGCTCCGGCTGGACCCTCGTCACGAGCTCGGTCGCGATCCTCAACACCGCGGTGGTCGCCGGCCTCTGCCTGGTCGGTCTCGTCCGCCGCCGGATGCCGGCTCAGGGCGTGCTCGTCACCGCCACCGCGATCGGCCTGCTCGCCATGTGCGCCGCGCACGCCGGACCGCTCGACGGCCCTGCCGTCCACGCCCTCCGCAGCCTGCTCGACGGGTCGCTGGCGCCGTTCCGCAACGTCCACAAGTTCGACGCGCTCGTCCGGCTCCCCTTCGCCCTCGGGCTGTGCCACCTGCTCGCCCGGCTCCCGACGGTCGAGCTCCGCCGGGTCCTGGTCGGCGCGACGGCGGTCGCCCTGGTCGGCTCCTCGATCCCGGCGCTCGCCGGGCAGCTCGTGCCGACGGGCGGGTACGAGCAGCTGCCGGCCTGGTGGCAGCAGACCGGTGCCTGGCTCGACGAGCACGACGCGTCCGGGCGCGCGCTGGTCGTGCCCGCGGCGGGCTTCGGCGAGTACCAGTGGGGGCGCCCGCTCGACAACCCGCTGCAGGCCCTCGCGAAGACCGACTGGATGGTCCGGGACGCGGTCCCGCTCGGCTCACCCGGCCTCACTCGGCTGCTCGACGCCGTCGAGAACCGGCTCGGGACCGGGCTCGGCTCGCAGGCCCTCGCCCCTGTCCTGGCCCGGTCCGGCGTGCGCTACCTCGTGGTCAGCAACGACCTCGACCCGACCCGCACCGGCGCCCCGCGCCCCGTCCTCGTGCACGCCGCCCTCGGGGGCTCGCCGGGACTGACGCGGGTCGCGAGCTTCGGGCCGAGGACCGGCGGCCAGGGCACCAAGCGGGCCCTGGTCAGCGACGACGGCCTCGACACCGCCTACCCCGCCGTCGAGGTCTGGGCGGTCGCGGGTGCGGCCGACCAGGCGACGTCGTACCCCGCGGCCGCGACCTGGCAGCTGAGCGGCGGCCCCGAGTCGCTGTTCCAGCTCGCCGACCGCGGGCTGCTCGACGGCCATGCGACGGTCCTCACGGGTGACGGGGACGCAGGCCCGTCCCCGCGATCGGGGATCTCCGACGCGCTGAGGCGGCGCGAGGTCAACTTCGGTGCGGTGCGCGACAACGCGTCGGCGACCCTGACGAGGGACCAGGCCCTGCGCCGGGAGCAGGCCGTCCCCGACATCCTCCCCGTCGACGGGGTGCAGCACCTGGCCACCGCGTCGTACGTCGGGGCGACCAGCGTCGCCGCGTCGAGCAGCGCGTCGGACGCCGGCGCCGTCTTCGACCACGACCCCTCGCACCAGCCCTTCTCGGCCTTCGACGGAGACGACGAGACGTCTTGGGTCACGGGCGGGTTCACCGGGGCGACCGGGCAGTGGGTGCAGGTCGACCTTGCCGACGCCGTCGACGCGACCGGCCTCGCCGTCCGCTTCCTGCGCGACAAGGAGGTGACCGGCAAGGTCACCTCCGTCACGGTCACGACGGACCGCGGCAGCCGCACGACGCGGACGGACGGCACGGAGCGGGTGCAGGGCCTCGACGTGGCCCCCGGCCCGACGAAGGCGCTGCGGGTCACCCTCGACACGGTCGAGGGCGATGGGTACGCCGTGCTGGCCGGCATCCGTTCGCTCACCGTCCCCGGCCTCACCGTGCAGGAGACCCTCAACCTGCCCGACGACCAGGAGCTCAGCCGTGACGGGACCGTCCTGCTCGACCGCGCCCCGACGGCCCGTCGTGCGTGCGTCGGGTCGGTCTGCTCGCCCGACCTGGTCCGCCTCGGCGAGGACGTCGTCCGCCTCGACCGGACCATCGACCTCCGCCAGCCCGGGAACCTGCCGATCACCGGTGCCGCGACGTCCGTCCCCGGCGCAGCTCTCAACGCGCTCCTCGACGCAGGCAGCCCGATCCACGTCACCGCGAGCTCGGTGTGGACCGACGACCCGAGGCAGCGGCCGGGCGCTGTCGTCGACGGTGACCTGACCTCGACGTGGATGGCAGGGCCGGACGACAAGGACCCCTCACTCACCCTGCGGCTCAGGGGAACCGAGTCGCTCGACCACCTCCGGCTGGGCACGCTGCTCAGTGCCCCCGCGGCCCGACCGACCACGGTGGAGGTCACCGTGGGGAGCGTGACCGCACGAGCAGCGGTGCAGCACGACGGCACGGTCGCCTTCCCCTCGTCGAGGGGCGAGACGGTCACGATCCGCTTCCTCAGCTGGGAGAAGCGCGTCTCGTTCGGGCGCGACGGCAGCACCCACCGGATGCCGGTCGGAGTCTCCGAGATCACGATCCCCAGCCCGACCCCTCAGCGCATCCTGCCGAGCACGCCGGGGAGCACCACGGTGCGCATCCCGTGCGGGAGCGGGCCGCCCGTCGTCGTCGACAACCAGCCCTACCGGACGACGGTGCTCGGCACCCGCCGCGACCTGCTCACCGGGGCGACGATGGTCCTGACCCTCTGCGACGTCGTGCCCGCTCTGGCCGCGGGTCCGCACCGGTTCGCTGCCGCTGCTCAGGGGGGTGTGCAGGTGCAGGGCCTCACCCTCGGCAGCCCGCTGCCGAGCCCCTCATCGACCCGGCCGACCACGGTCGACCAGTGGGGCACCGAGCACCGGCTGGTGACCGTCGGGTCCGGCGCGCAGTCGCTGCTGGTCGTGCACGAGAACGCCAACGCCGGCTGGCGCGCGACCCTCGCCGGCAAGGCGCTCACGGCCACGACCGTCGACGGCTGGCAGCAGGCCTGGTTCGTACCCGCGGGGGCAGGGGGCCAGGTGCACCTCGACTTCACGCCCGGCCGCACCTTCCACGTCGCCCTGGTCGTCGGCGGGCTGCTCGTGCTGCTCCTGGTCGGGCTCGCCCTCGCGCCGTCCACGGCACGACCTGTGAGCGAGTCACGCGACCTCGACCTGCCGCGGCCGGTGCGGGTCGCCGTCGCCCTCGGGGTGATGGTGCTCCTGGGCGGGGTCACCGGTGCAGTCACGTTCGCCATCGCGACGGTCGGGGTGCTCGTGGCGCGTCGCGAGGACCTCACGACGGTCGTCACGCTCACGCTCGTCGTGTCGGCGGGGCTGCTCACGGCGTACGCGCCGTTCGCCGGTTCGCGCCCACCGGGTGCGTTCAGCACCGAGGTGCAGCTCGTCGTCCTGATGGCCCTGTCGGTCGCTGCCGCGGCCGTCAGCGCCCGGCCGTCGTCCAGCGGTGCTTCTGGGCCAGCGCGGGCCGCTCCACCAGCCGGAGGCTGACCGCCGCGACGGCGAAGCTGAGCGGGATGACCAGCACGGTCATGAGCAGCAGGTCGCCGTGGAACAGCTCGATGCCCAGCGCTTGGTACACGAGGTGCAGCACCAGCAGGTGCCACAGGAACACGCCGTAGGAGACCTCGCCCATCCAGCGGGCGACCGGGTGCTCGAGCACCCGTCGCACCGGTGACCGCTCGTCCGTCCCGAACACCGCGGGGATGAGCAGGAAGGTCGCCGCGACGGCGTAGAGCAGGTGCTTCGTGAGCGCCTGGCCCGGCGTCGCGAGGTCGAGGCCGAGGGGTCCGCCCAGCGGGGTCGCCGTCAGCCAGACCAGCAGCAGCGCGATCCCGAAGCAGGTGCCGCCGGCGTCGCCGAGCTGGTCGAGCAGCGGCCAGCGGCCGGTCGCCTCGTGCTGCGCCCGCAGCACCGCGAGGCCCATGCCCAGAGCGAACCAGTCGAGGTAGGCAGGCAGCCACAGGCCGCCGATCGCCGGGTCGGGGACGCCGAGCCCGCGCGTCGTCAGCGTCCACCCGACCGCCACGACGACCAGGCCGATCAGCAGGGCGCGGTGCCCGACCCGCCGGCCGAGCCACGCGATCAGCGGCAGCGCCAGGTAGAAGGTGACCTCGACGCAGAGGCTCCACATCTGCGTCAGGCCGGGCAGCAGGTGCCCCTTGTCGTAGACCTGCAGCAGCAGCAGCTGCCGGGCGACCTCGCCGACGGACGCGTACGACGACGCCATGACCGGGAGGACCACGATCACGACCAGCCAGTACGCCGGCAGCACCCGCAGCGCACGGTTGCGGAAGTACGTCGCCACGTGCGGCACGTGCTTGCGGGCGAGCTCGGCGCGGACGAACGGGCCGTACAGCAGGAAGCCCGACAGCAGGAAGAAGATCGTGACGCCGAAGTCGAGCCGGCCCAGCAGCGAGCCCAGCGAGCTGCGGAACGTCTCGCCGGTCTGGAACCCGAGGTGCGTGAGGACCACGCACACCACGGCCAGCGCACGGAGGCCGTCGAGCGCGGGATAGCTGCCCCCGCGCCGGACCGGCGCTGTCGTGTCGGCAACGGCGGTGGCCATGCCTCGCACACTAGATGCCCTACGGTCGGCCTCATGGCTGACCCGCACGTCCGTTCGCGCGCGGGCCTGCTCGTCGGTGCCGGTCTGGCCCTGCTGCTGCTCGCGCCGGTCCTGGGCCCCGGGTACGTGCTGATCCGCGACATGGCGTTCGTCCCGCACACCCCGATCGGTGGCCAGCTGCTCGGTCTCGACGGGGTGCCGCGCGGTGTGCCGAGCGAGCTCGTCGTCGCCCTCGCGACCCACGTCCTCGCCGCCGGGTGGTTCCAGGACCTCGTCCTCGTCGGGCTCGTCGTCACGGCGGCGTGGGGCGCAGCACGGCTCGCGCCCACGACGAGCACCGCCGGTGCGGTCGCCGCCGCGACCGCCTACGGGTGGTCGGCGTACCTGCACGAGCGGCTGCTCCTCGGCCAGTGGGCGCTGCTGCTCGGCTGGGCCGTCCTCCCGTGGGCGGTCCGGGCCGCCTTCGACTGGCGGCAGGGCGAACCCGGCTGGCGTGCGGTCGCGGCGCTCTCGGTCGCGGCGCTCGGCGGAGCCAACTCGCTCCTGCTCGTCGGCCTCGCGGTCGTGGTCTGCGGCAAGCCGCTCAGGGCCCTCGGTGCCACAGCGGTCCTGGCGCTGCCCTGGGCGGTGCCCGGGCTGCTGCAGGACCAGGTCGCCGGCGACCCGCGCGGCGTCGCGGCCTTCGCGGCCAACAGCGACAGCCCCTTCGGGGTCGTCGGCTCGCTGCTGACGGGCGGGGGAGTGTGGGCCCGGTCTGCCTTCCCAGACGGCCGGCACGCCGGCTCCTGGGTGGCAGCAGCCGTGCTCGTCGCTGCAGCTGTCGGCGTACCCCTCCTGCGACGACGCCTCGGCGACCGGCTGCTGGTCGCTGCCGCGCTGGGACTCGTCGTGGCCCTTCTCGGCCCCGTCACGCCAGGCCTGCTGCGCTGGTCCGTCGAGCACGTGCCCGCGAGCGGCCTGCTGCGCGACGGTCAGAAGTGGATCGCGCCCCTCGTCCTGCTCACCGCTGCGGGACTGGCCTGCACGGTCGACCTCGTGGAGCAGCGGGTGAGGGAGGCAGGCGCCAGGCGGATCCTCGTCAGCGTCCTCGCTCTCGCACCGCTGGCAGCGCTCCCCGGTGCCGCCTGGGCTGAGAACGGCCGACTCACCAGCAGCCACTACCCGCCCGACTGGGAGCGCGTCACCCGGCAGGCCCACGGGACCGTGCTGGTGCTGCCCTGGTCGCTCTACCGGGCCTTCCCGTGGGACGACCGGACCACGATGCTCGACCCCGCGACCAAGCTGCTGCAGCGACCCGTCGTCAACGACGCGCTCCCTCTGCCCGGCACAGCGGTGAGGGGTGAGGACCCGTTGGCCGCGCGCCTCGACGCAGAGATCCGGTCAGGGCACTCCCTGGAGGCGGTCCTGCGGCACGAGGGCGTGAACCAGGTCCTGCTCGAGCGCACCACGTCCGGCTACGACGAGCGGCTCGCGCAGCAGCAGGTCGCAGGGCTCACCGTCGTCGCCGAGACGCCCGAGCTCATGCTGTTCGACGTGACGATGACCCGACCGGGCCCGGAGCCCCTCGCGGCGTGGCCGGTCGTGCTCGCCGACCTGGCAGCGCTGGCCTTCGCGCTGCTGGCGATCAGCCGCGTGATCCGTCCAGCACGTCGCTGAAGCCGGCGGCCGTCGCGGCCCAGGTGAAGCGCTTGGCGTGCACGCGGGCCGCGCGGCCGAGGCAGACCCGCTCGGTGGAGTCGGTGAGCAAGGCGCGAAGGGCGTCGCGGAACTCGTCCTCGTCGTCCGCCAGCACACCGGTGACACCGTCGACGATCGACTCGGCGAGCCCACCGGCGTACCGGAAGGCGACCGACGGCGTGGCGTGACCACCGGCCTCGACGACCGAGAGACCCCAGCCCTCCTTGAGGGAGGGGACGGCGTGCACCCAGGAGCGGGCGAGCAGCTCGTGCTTGTCGGGCTCGCTGACCCGGCCGTGGATCGTGACGACGTCCTGCAGGTCGAGCTCGGCGACGCGGGTGACGAGCGCGTCGTGCCAGTAGCCGTCGCCCGCGACCTCGACGCGCAGGTCCGGGATGTCGTGGCGCAGCTGCGCGGCTGCCTCGAGGACCAGCTCGACGCGCTTGTGCGGGACGAGGCGGCCGAGGACGGCGATCGTCGGGACCGTGGCGCGCGTCGACAGCACGGGGAACGCGGGGGAGGTGCCGTTGTGGACGACGCTGATGCGGCTCGCGTCGACGCCGAGCCCGACCAGCTCGGTCTTCGTGACCTCGGAGACGGCGACGTAGGGGCAGCGGCGGTTGACCCGCGGAGCGACCCACGACTCGAGCCACCACCCGACGCGGGCCAGCTTCGGGCCGAACACGACGCCCCACTGCTCGCGGTGGACGTGGTGGACGAGCACGACGACGCGGCGACGGGTGAAGAGCCGGGCGAGGAAGGGCACGCCGTTGTGCACCTCCACGACGACCCCCTTGCGTCCGAGCCGGCCCAGCACCATCAGCAGGGCGGCCCAGAGGTAGACGGTGACGTGGTTGCCGCGGCGCACGTAGCGGACGCCGTTCTTGACCTCGTCCTTCGGCGCAGCGCCGTGGTCGGCGCAGAAGAGCGTCACGCGGTCACCGCGCCGGACCAGCCGTGCCGCGAGGCTCTCGACGTAGAGCTCGGACCCCCCGCCCTCGGGGTTGGTGAGGTCACGCCAGTTGAGGAGCAGCACGTCGCGGCCGGGGGCCAGCGGATCCGTGGCCGGGCGCGGCGCCGGGACGAGGACCTGGAGGTCGTGGCCCGGCTCAAGGGGGCGCGCGATGGTGCTCAGCGTGGGAGTCCTCTCATCGGCTGCGCCGTTGCAGCGTCTGTTGCACTCACCTTGCAGGAACGGTGCCTTTCCGGACATGAGCCGTCAGGACCAGACATGCGTGGTCCTTCCGGACCACCCGTAGGGTGCTCGCTGTGGAACTCGGCGTGGAGCTCGCCCCGCTCGGCACGCTGGCGCGCAGCCGGCAGCTCTTCAGCGCCTTCCGGTACGAGCAGACCGACCCGGCCCGGTTCTACACGCTGCTCGCGACGGACAGCGCCAGGCAGGTCGCGCACTACACGCCGCTGTCGGGACGCACTCTGCTCGACGTCGGAGGCGGGCCGGGCTACTTCGCGGACGCGTTCCGGGCGCTCGGTGCGCGCTACGTCGGGCTCGATGCCGACGCGGGAGAGCTGTCGCTGCACGGTCGCGACGTCGCGGAGGGCACCGTCCTGGGCAGCGGCATGGACCTGCCGTTCCTCACCGGCTCCGTCGACATCACCTACTCCAGCAACGTCCTCGAGCACGTGCCCAGGCCCGAAAGGATGGCTGACGAGATGGTGAGGGTGACCAAGCCCGGAGGTGTGGTCTTCCTGTCCTACAACAACTGGTACGCCCCCAACGGAGGGCACGAGACCGCGCCCTGGCACTACCTGGGCGGCCGTCGGGCCGCGGAGCGCTACACCCGCACGCACGGGCACCGGCCCAAGAACGACTTCGGGTCGTCGCTCTTCAAGACGTCGGTCACGCAGATGCTGCGCTGGCTCGACCGCCAGACCGAGGTCGACGTCATCTCCGTCCTGCCCCGCTACCACCCGTCGTGGGCGCGGTGGGTGGTGCGGGTCCCGGTGATCCGCGAGGTCGGGACGTGGAACCTGCTCCTGGTGATGCGGAAGCGATGAACTTGGCCCCTTCGGGCCATGGGATCGGAACGGACGGCACGCCTACGTTGCACCCATGCGTGCACGGATGCTCTGCCTTGTCCTCGTCCTGGGTGCCTCAGCCTGTTCGTCCGGAGGCGGCGGCACGAAGAAGCCGGTCCTCAACGACGACGTGACCTCCCTGTCCTACAAGGCCTGCGGCACGCCGTGCACGGGCACCCTCGCCGGGGCCCCGTACAAGGTCGAGATGCCGACGACCTGGAACGGGACGCTCCTGCTGTGGTCGCACGGCTACCGCGACGCCGCCGCGTCGCCGCCCGACTTCTCGCCCCCGGACCGCACGCCCGACGACGCGCCGGACGACGCGACCGCCACGCAGCTGCTGGCGCAGGGATACGCCCTCGCCGGCTCGGCCTACGCCAGCAACGGCTGGGCGGTGCAGGACGGGGTCAAGGCGGGGGAGGACCTGCAGGCCTGGTTCACGACGAACGTCGGCAAGCCGCGCCGCACCTACGTCTGGGGCGCCTCGCTCGGCGGTCTCATCACCCAGCTGATCAGCGAGAAGCACCCGGAGTGGGTCACGGGTGCGGCTCCTGAGTGCGGCGCCGTCGCGGGGACGACCGAGAACCTGGACGGCGCCCTCGCCATCGCCTACCTGGTGAAGACGCTCATCGACCCGTCCCTGAAGATCACGGACTACGCCTCGCAGGCGGAGGCTGTCGCCGCGTTCCAGAAGGCGCAGAAGTCGGTCGTCGCGGCGGCGCAGGACGTCAACGGCGGCGGCACGGCGAAGGTCGTCGCCATCGCCACCATCGCGCGACTCGCCGCGCAGACCAAGACCTACGACGGTCACGACGCCGTCTCCCAGATCAGCGCCAAGGTCGAGGACATCCTCACCGCGATGGGCTTCGCGACGTTCGGGCAGCAGGAGTTCGCGTCCCGGGTCGGCGGCCAGGGGCTCGACATCACCGGCTTCGACTTCGGCAAGAACGTCACCGCCGACGACCGCACGACGGTCAGCGCCTTCCCGAAGGGCGACCTGGACGCCTACCTCGCCATGCTCAAGGCCGGGGCCCGCCCGCCGGTCGACGCCGCAGCCCGCGCGAAGGCGAAGGACCAGGGCGAGACCACCGGCAAGATCGCGCACCCGACGGTGACCCTGCACGACGAGCAGGACCCGCTCGTCGTCCCGCAGAACGAGCGGGTCCTCGGCGACCGGGTCTACCAGAACGGGCAGATCAAGAACCTGGTCCAGCTCTTCACGAAGCCGCCGGCGACCTACACCGACGCGCCCTACGGTGCCGGCCACTGCACCTTCACGACCACGGAGCAGGTCGGGCTCGTCACCGCGCTCGACCACTGGGTGCGCACCGGCGTGCGCTCGACCCCCGAGTACGCCGCGACCGTGTTCGCGAAGCCCACCGGCCTCGACCCGGCCTACTACCCGGCACCGTTCGCCCTGACTGCGCCCTCGTCGTCTCAAAACGGGTGACAACAAACCCCTCTAAGTGACTACTGCCCCGAAGTGGGTCATTCGTGTTGCATGTCCTCGAGGGCGTCGTCACGACGGTGTGACGCGTGCCCGCTCTGAGGAGGAGATGCATGACGACAACCCTGGTAGCCGGGGTGCTGGCATCAGTGCTGGCTGTGGCAACGGGCGTCGGAGTGGTCAAGGCGGTGCAGAGTCACTCGCCAGACCGGGTGAAGTCGACCTCCCAGGCCCCCGTGTACGGGTCACGCTGATGACCGCCGCTGCGCTCGACGCGCCCATGACCCCGCCCACCGCCGTCCAGCGACTCTGGCGGCGCGAGCTCCACCACTACCCGGAGAACGCCCACCGCTACACGCTGCTGGGCATCGTCGTCCTCTCGACGGTCATCCTCTACTACGAGAACTACGTCGGCGGTTCGGTCGCGACGCAGATCCTGTCGAACCTGCACATGTCGTTCAGCTACTACGTCTACCTGCTCGTCGTGGCCAACGGCATCGGTGCGTTTGCGTCGCTCGCCGCGGGCCTCGCCGACAAGGCCGGTCGAGCCAACCTCGTGGCCTACGGCCTCATCATCACGGGGCTGCTCACCGCGTTCGCGTTCCCGAACGTCGAGACCAAGTTCCAGTTCGCCGCCGTCAGCGCCGTCCTCGGCATCGTCGAGGGCATCGTCCTCGTCGCGACGCCGGCCCTCATCCGCGACTTCAGCCCGCAGCTCGGCCGTGCGTCGGCGATGGGCTTCTGGACGCTCGGCCCGGTCGTCGGGTCGCTCGTCGTCAGCCAGGTGGCGACGGCGACGCTCAAGGACAACCCGGAGTGGCAGCACCAGTTCGTGATCTGCGGTGTCGTCGGCATCGTCGTGGCCGTCATCGCGCTGTTCTCGCTCCGCGAGCTCACGCCCCGCCTGCGCGATCAGCTCATGGTGTCGACCCACGACAAGGCGCTCATCGAGGCCAAGGCCAAGGGCATCGACGTCGAGGCCGCCATCGCGAAGCCCTGGAGCCAGGTCGTCCGCCCGAGCATCGTCGGCTCGGCCATCGCGATCGGCCTGTTCCTGCTCAGCTACTACACGGCCGTCGCCTTCTTCCCGATCTTCTTCCAGACGGTCCAGGGCTTCACGGCTGACCAGGCCAACGGCCTGCTCCGCTACTACTGGGCGTCGAACGCGATCGCGCTCGTCGTCGCCGGCGTGCTGTCCGACCGGCTCCGGGTGCGCAAGCCGTTCATGCTGTTCGGTGCCATCGGTGCCGTCGGCGTCACGATGCTCATCCGCTACCTGACGCCGCACACCGACACCTCCTACAGCGCGTGGGCCTTCGTGCTCTGCCTCGTCGGCATCTACGGCGGCTTCGCGTTCGCGTGCTGGATGGCGTCGTTCACCGAGACCGTCGAGGACATCAACCCGGCGCTCACGGCGCACGGCCTCGCCGTGTGGGGCTGGCTGCTCCGCGCCATCGTCGCCATCAGCTTCCTGCTGCTGCCCCAGGTGATCAGCTCGGTCAGCCCGCTGGTCAACCACGGCGCCGAGGTGAAGGCCGCGGCCGCTCGTGAGGCCCAGATCCTGCCCACGGTCCAGGCGAACCAGAAGCTGCTCAACTCCGTCGCCGCCCGCTACCCCGACGGCAACGTCCCCGCCGACGTGCAGAAGCAGGTCGTCGAAGCCGTCGGTGCTGCGGTCGCGATCAAGCTGCAGGAGGAGCCGGCCAAGACCGACTTCGGCCCCAACGGCGCGCTGACCAAGTACGGCACCCAGGTCAGCAAGGCGCAGTCGGACGCTCCGGGTCAGTGGCAGGACTGGTTCCTGGTCTGCGCCCTCGGCCAGCTCTTCTTCATCCCGATGGTCTTCGTCCTCCGCGGTCCGTGGAGCCCGAGGAAGGCCCGGGAGGAGCTGGAGGCCCGCGAGGCCGCCTTCGACGCCGAGCTGCGCCGCCTGGCCGCCCCGACGGTCGACATCTCCGCGCCGCGCCAAGCCGGCGACAACACGGGGTCCCCGCTCCCCTCGAGCTAGGACCCGCACGGACAAGGACCCCCGGAGCCACGGACGGCACCGGGGGTCCTGGCCTGTCCAGGGCCGCGCGCGCCGGTGTGCGCGGCACGTCCCGCCAGGGGCACAGCGCGCTCGGGGGCGCGGTGCGATCGGACAACAGGGTGCGTAACGGCACACATCTCGGTGAGCCCTGTCACGCACAGTGACCGTTCTGCGGGCGGGTCGTTGACCGAGCATGCCCCGCCTCCGTCACCTGCACGTCGCGCTCATCGCGCTCGTGCTGGCCATCGGGGTCGGCGTGGCGCTCACCGGGCACCCGGCCGACGCCCAGGAGCCCGTCGCCCGCGCGGTCCCCCCGCGCGCCCACTGCAGCGCGCCCGCGCCCACGACGGCGGCCGGCTACCAGGCGATGTTCGACGCCAAGGACGACGCGACCTGGGCCGGCGGCGACCAGGCCGCCACCGTCGCGCTGCCCGACGGCCGGGAGCTGTGGCTGTTCGGCGACACCCTCCGGGGCAACCGCCTCGTTCACAACTCACTGCTCCTCCAGCGCGGTGGCTGCCTGACGGCCGTGCCGGCCAAGGACGAGGTCATCCCCACGCGCGCCGACGGCCAGTGGTACTGGCCGCAGTCCGCGGCCGTCCTCGGCACGCAGCTGCTCGTCTTCTGCGGCCGGGTCGTCCGTACCGGCTCTGGTCCCTTCGACTTCCGCACCACTGGCACCGAGGTCGCGGTATTCGACCTGACGTCCCGGATGCCCCGCTTCGTGCGGATGGCGGCCACCCCCACCACGACCAGCAGCGAGGAGCAGGGCCAGTACGGCGCCGCGACTGTCCGCGACCACGGCTGGCTCTACGTCTA
>CBIHPE010000063.1:0-17823 GCA_966212015.1 uncultured Frankiales bacterium
TCACGTCGGTGCTTTAGCCCTTCATGATCTCCGCGCGCTGGGCCATGTACTCCTCCATGGCGAGCTCGCCGTTGCTGTACTTCTGGTCCAGCTCGGCGAGCTTGCGTGCGCGGTAGCCCTGCGGCCCCCCCCGCCGAGGCGGCGGGGGCGGACGCCGCCGTGTTCGCGGCCCATGTCGCCTCCGACCTCCCGCGGCTCCGCGAGTACCTGCCCTGGCCGGACCCGACGTCGGAGCCGGCGGGTGCGGCCGAGTGGCTGGGGCGCTACGACCGCGGCGAGGGCGGGCGGCGGCTCGCGGCAGGGATCTGGCACGACGGCGCGCTCGTCGGCGGCATCGTGCTGTTCTTCCACGACGAGGCGTCGGCGCAGATCGAGCTGGGGTGCTGGGCGCTCAGCTCCGTCGAGGGCCGGGGAGTCGTCCGGGCCGCGTGCGTCGAGGGACTGCGGCTCGCGCGGTCCTGGGGCGTCGAGCGGGTCGAGTGGCACTGCGACCCGCGCAACACCCGGTCGGGGGCGCTGGCGGTCCGGCTCGGCTTCCAGCACGAGGGCACGCTGCGCTCGTCGTACGTCCTGCGTGGCGAGCGGCTCGACACCGCGGTGTACGGCCTGATCGGCACCGAGATCGACGAAGCGATCGCGTGAAGGGGCTCGCGAGGAGCTAGCGGGCGCAGCCCTGGGTGCTGAGCCCTGCAACGTCCTCAGAGGTGCAGGGGACTCAGGCTCAAGAAGAAGGACGCAAGCGGTCAGCGCTGCAGGTACTTGCCGAGCTCCTGGCGCGCGACGGTGCGGATGTGCACCTCGTCCGGCCCGTCGGCGAGGCGCAGGGTGCGCATGCCGGCCCACATCCGGGCGAGCGGGAAGTCGTCGGAGACACCGCCGCCGCCGTGGACCTGGATCGCGCGGTCGAGGACGTTGAGGGCGGCGCGGGGGGCGACGACCTTGATCGCGGCGATCTCGGTGCGGGCACCGCGGGCACCGACCTTGTCGATGAGCCAGGCCGTCTTGAGGGTGAGCAGGCGGGCCTGCTCGATCTCCATCCGCGACTCGGCGATCTGCTGCTGCACGACGCCTTGGCGCGCGAGCTCCTTGCCGAAGGCGGTGCGGGAGGCGGCGCGCTCGCACATGTACTTCAGGGCGCGCTCGGCGACACCGATGGCGCGCATGCAGTGGTGGATGCGGCCGGGACCGAGGCGGGCCTGGGCGATCATGAAGCCGTCGCCCTCGTTGGCGATGAGGTTCGAGGCAGGGACGCGGACGTCGGTGAAGCGGACCTCGCCGTGGCCGTGCTGGTCGTGGTAGCCGAACACCGGCAGCGCACGGACCACCTCGACGCCGGGGGTGTCGGTCGGCACGAGGATCATCGACTGCTGCCGGTGCACCGACTCGTTCGGGTCGGTCTTGCCCATGACGATCATGATCTTGCAGCGGGGGTCGTTGACGCCGGTGGTCCACCACTTGCGGCCGTTGATCACGTAGTCGTCGCCGTCCCGCTCGATGCGGGTCGAGATGTTGGTCGCGTCGGAGGACGCGACGTCGGGCTCGGTCATGCCGAACGCGCTGCGGATCTCGCCGTTGAGCAGCGGGTCGAGCCAGGTCTGCTTCTGCGAGGGGGTGCCGAACATGTGCAGCACCTCCATGTTCCCGGTGTTGGGGGCGTCGCAGTTGATCGCCTCGGGGGCGATGTGCGCGGCCCAGCCGGTGACCTCGGCGAGCGAGGCGTAGTCGAGGTTCGTGAGGCCTGACACGTCCGGGAGGAAGAGGTTCCAGAGGCCGCGCTTGCGAGCCTCCGCCTTCAGCTCCTCGACGACCGGCGGCAGCGTGTGGTCGCCGGGGCCGGCGGCGCGGCGGTAGTCCTCGTAGACGCTCTCGGCCGGGAAGACCTTCTCGTCCATGAACGCCTGGAGGCGCTCGAGGTAGTCCTTCGCCTTGGGAGACGGCTCGAAGTCCACGCTGTGGCTTCCTCTCAGTGGTGCTGCGTCAGGGTTGCGACAACAGGCACCCTTCCATACCCCTCTAGGCTCTCCGGCGTGAGGATCCCTGGCGGCGACCTGATGCCGGCGCGCCACCGCCGCTACGGCGGTGGCTACGGCCGTCGTCGCCGCCGCAACCGCCGGGTCATCGCGGCGGTGCTCCTGGTGGGCCTCGGCGTTGCCGGGGCGTGGTACCTGCGGCAGGACGACAGCAGGGCCCCCAGCCGGGTGTCGGCCGAGCCCACGTGCTCGCCCGTCACGCCGACCCCGTCGACGAGCGCGGCACCCGTGACGACCCGGCGCGTCGCCCTGCCCCCGCCCGGCAGCGTGACGCTGACCGTGCTCAACGGCACCAACCGTGCCCTGCTCGCCAAGCGCGTCGGCGACGCGCTGGCAGCCCAGGGCTTCCACGTCACGGGGCAGGGCAACAACCGCGCGGCCCTGGACGGCCCGAGCCAGGTCGTCTACGGACCGGGAGCGTCGCTCCCGGCGAGGACCCTCAGCGCGTGGGTCCGCGGGTCGACGGTCGTCCCCGCCCCACGGGCCCGGCGAGGCTCGGTGCAGCTGGTCCTCGGCAGCAGCTTCACCCGGCTGTCGACCCCCGCCGAGGCGGCGGCCGCGGCGCGCGGACCTGTCCCGATCGCCACTTCTGCACCCTCGCCGAGCGCGTCTGTGCTTCCCTGTCGAGCGTGACGCGTTCGGCTCTGACGAGGGGGCAGGCAGAGCGGCTCTCGGCGCTGGACGTGTCGTTCCTCGCAGTGGAGACGCCCACGACGCCGATGCACGTCGGCGGGGTCTGCGTCCTCGAGCCGCCGGAGGACGGGTTCGACTACGACCGTCTGGTCGAGCTGATCAGCCAGCGGATCAGCCTGGTGCCCCGCTACCGGCAGAAGGTGAAGTCGATCCCGGGCCGGATCGCGAGTCCCGTCTGGGTCGATGACGAGGACTTCGACATCAGCTACCACGTGCGCCGCTCCGCCCTCCCGCGGCCGGGCACCGAGGAGCAGCTGCAGGAGCTCGTGGGCCGGCTCATGGCGCGGACCCTCGACAGGGACCGCCCGCTCTGGGAGATCTATCTCGTCGAGGGACTCGAGGGTGGCCGCATCGGCGTCGTGACGAAGACCCACCACGCGATGGTGGACGGCGTCAGCGCAGTCGACCTCAGCACCGTGATCCTCGACGTCGAACCGACACCGCGCGAGGTGCCCGAGGACGACTGGCGGCCCGGCAAGGAGCCCGGCGCGGTGCACCTGCTCGCCGGTGCGGTCGTCGACCTCGCCACGCGTCCGACCGCGGCGTTCGACACGGCGAGGGCCGCCCTGGGTGACGTGAAGAGCACCGCCGGGAAGGTCGCCTCGCTGGCGGGAGGGGTGCTGACCCAGGCCCGGCTGCTGGCCCTGCAGGCGCCCGAGACCCCCTTCAACACCACGCTGTCGGAGCAGCGCCGCTTCGGCATGCTGGCGACCCGGCTCGACGACTACAAGCTGGTCCGCAAGGCGCACGGCGGGACCGTCAACGACGTGGTGCTCGCGACCGTCAGCGGGGGTCTCCGGGCCTGGCTGATGACGCGAGGGGAGAAGGTGGCCCCCACGACCGTCGTCCGCGCGATGGTGCCGGTGTCCGTGCGCCCGGACGCGGCGCGCGGCGAGCTCGGCAACCGCGTCTCGTCCTACTTCGTCGACCTGCCCGTCGGCGAGGGGTCCGCCGTGATGCGGCTGCACCAGGTGAGCTTCGCGATGCGCGGTCACAAGGAGAGCGGCGACGCGATCGCGGCGGACGCGCTCGTGCGGCTGACCGGGTTCGCCCCGCCCACGATCCACGCTCTCGGTGCGCGCACGGCATCGGTCATGAGCCGCCGGTTGTTCAACCTGGTCGTGACCAACGTTCCGGGACCGCAGTTCCCCTTGTACGCAGCGGGCGCGCGCATGCTGTCCATGTACCCCGTCATCCCGCTGACCGCCGGCCAGGCGGTGAGCATCGGGCTGACGTCCTACGACGGCGGTGTCTTCTACGGAGTCAACGCCGACCGGGACGCGATGCCCGACCTCGACGTGCTCACGTCGTGCCTCGAGGACGCCCTCGCCGAGCTCGTGGCGGCCTCGCGATGACGACCCGCGGCCTTGTGCTCGGCGCGGGCGGCGTCCTCGGCGCGGCGTGGACGATCGGCGCGCTCGCAGCCGTGCGCGAGCACCTCGACTGGGAGCCGCAGAGCGCCGACGTCCTCATCGGCACCAGCGCCGGCTCGGTCCTCGCCTCCGCGCTGGCGTGCGGCTTCGGCGTCGACGACCTCGTCGACACCCAGCAGGGTCGCCCTGACGCCCGGCTCCGCTACGACGACGAAGCCGGTGGCGCGCTGCCGCCGCTGCCCCGGCTGGGCATCGGGTCGGCCCGGGGCCTGGTGTCAGCGGCGCTGCACCCGCTGAAGACCCCGCCGCTCGCAGCGCTGTCGCTGGCGATGCCGCAGGGACGTGGCGAGATCGAGCCGATCGGCCGGCTCGTCGACAACGCCCTCCCCGGGGGCGGCTGGGCGCCGCACCGCCGCACCTGGATCGTCGCGACCGACTACGACTCCGGTCGCCGCGTGCCCTTCGGCCAGATCGGGCAGCCGCTCGCCGACCTGCGCGACGCGGTCATGGCGTCGTGCGCCATCCCCGGCTGGTACCAGCCGGTGCGGATCGGCAAGCGGCGGTACGTCGACGGGGGCGTCTGCTCGCCCACGTCCGTCGACCTGGTGAGCCGGTTGCGGCTCGACGAGGTCTACGTGCTGTCACCCATGACCTCCCTGTCGTTCGACGCGCCGACCCAGGTGGCCGCCCGGATCGAGCGGCAGTTCCGGCGGATCGTGACGCGCCGCGTCATGAACGAGATCAAGAAGGTGGCCGCCACCGGCACGAAGGTCACGTTCCTCGGCCCCACGGCCGAGGACCTCGAGGTGATCGGAGCCAACCTGATGGACCCCACCCGCCGCGCAGCGGTCCTCAAGACCTCGCTCACCACGTCCGCCCAGGTGCTCGCGGCGTGAGGGTCTACCTGCCGTCGACGCTCACCGAGCTGCGTGGGCTGCTCGACAGCGGGGTCGTGGGCGAGCCGCCGCTGCCGGCGTACGCGGTGACGCCCGCCCTGCGGGAGTGGTACGCCGAGGGCGACGAGGAGGAGCTCGAGTACGTCGCGCTGTCGCTCGCCGCCCGTGCCTCGGTCCGGCTCCTCGACGCGGACCCCGATGCGGTGCGCCGCCGGGTGGTCGTCGTCGCCGAGGTGCCCGACGCCGTCGTGAGCGCCGCCCCGCACGTGGACCGCGCTGCCGTCAAGGTCGCCGATGCGGTCGCCCTCAGGCTCGTCCAGGCCGTGCACGTCGACGACCCGTCCGCCGTACCCGACGTCACCGTGGCCGCGGACGCGGTCATCGAGGCCGACCTCGGCTCGGAGGACGCCGCGTTCAAGGTCGAGCAGGCGGACGGGCACGAGCTGCAGTGGTTCGCGACGCAGGAGATCGGACCGCTGCTCGAGCTCGGCTGACCCGTTCACCCGATCGAGTTCACCCACACGAGTGGTCATATCGAACGTAGTCCCGTCGACAACCGACCCATGGACACGCGTGACCAGCTCCAGTCGCTGGCGCGCGCCATCGACCTGGCGTCGGACGTCGAGCGCGCGTGGGCCGGCATCGGCCCTGCGGTCGACATGCGCAAGCACTGCGGGATCTGCCGTGAGGAGCAGCCCGTCCGGGTCCCGTTCCTGCGGCACGTCTGCCGGTCGTGCACCTCGATCTGGGTGCCCGCGATCTGCGGTGACTGCGCCACCACGTCCGTGGCCTTCACCACCGACGGCCAGCTGTCCCGGCTCGCGAGCTGCGGCTGCGGTGGTCAGCTGCGGGTCGTCGCGTACGTCCCGTCGCCGCGCGTCGAGGTGGCGCCCGAGGTCGCAGCGGCCCGCAAGGTCGTCATCGAGACCCGCAAGAAGCGGGCGACGCTCACGTCCCGCACCGTGCTCGTCGTCATCGCCGTGCTGGCAGCCGTCGGCGCCGTGCGGCTGGTGCACCACAACCACTCCGCACCCCCGGCTGCGGAGAACGAGGTCCGGCGCCCGCTCGTCGCCGACGACCCGTCGATGACGATGGCCGCGCGCGGACGCCTGGCAGCGGCCCGGTTGGAGCAGCAGGGCCGGGTCAACGACGTCTTCGCGTGTGCGGGGGAGCTCCCGACCGCCCCGACCCCCGCGCCGAGCCCGTCGCCGGGAGTCGTCACCGCGCCGCAGCCGGCGCCCGACGTGAGCGGCTTCCTCGCCAGCTGCCTCAAGGGATAGCCCTTTCGAGTCATCTCTCGGATGACCCGTTCGAGTGGTCAATGCCGCTAAGGATCACGTCGATCATCACTCAGAGTGAGGAGGTGTGCATGCGGCGACGGCTGGGCGCGGGCGGGCAGGACGACGGCGAGGCGGGCTTCACCCTCGTCGAGTCGCTGGTCGGTCTGATGCTGGTGACGGTCGCCATCCTCGCCCTCACCGCCGAGCTCGCGACCTACGTGCACCACCAGGCCAACGAGCGCGCCCGCACGAGCGCCGTGCGGTACATGAGCACCTCCGTCGAGACGGCCCGCGGACTGTCCGCGTACGCCCTGTCGCAGATCCCGAGCGGCACCGTGACGGTCGCGCCCAAGACGATCGGCGGCATCACCTTCACCACCACCGAGACCCTCCAGCGCTGCACCATCGGTGACGCCGCCGGCACGTGCACGACTCCCTCCAGCGCAGCGGTGCTCGACACCCGGGTCCGCATCACGGTGACCTGGCCGGACGGCGCCACTACGCGGTCGGTGACCACGTCGACCTCGCTCGCGGACGACGGGACCGGGCACTACAACCCCACGGGCTCGGGCTCGCTCTCGACGCTGGTCGGTGGCACGGGCACCCTCACGAACGGCGTCAGCGTCAGCGGCTTCAGCGCTGCGAGCGCCCAGATGGGCGTCGGCACCGACGGGCACCCGACAGGTCCGGTCGTGCTGACCCTCAACGCCGTGGGACTCGCCGCGACCGTCACCTCCATCCCGGTGACCTGGACGGACGACAACGGCAGCCACCAGTGGACGCTGACCGGCGGCCCCTCCGCCTTCACGGCCACCATCCCTGCCGCGAGCATCACGAAGGTCGTCGCCTCGGGCAGCTCGACGCTCCGCTTCGCGGCCACCGTCCCGGGCACCTCCGCGCTCTCGACGGCGGACGTGGTGCTCAAGCCGGGGGTGACCATCAGCGGCTGCAGCGTGACGGTCAACCCCATCGTCCTGACGGTCCTGACGCGCAAGACCTCGCTCGTCGAGACGCTCACCTGCACGACCACGGGCATCACCGCGACCGACACCGTCACCGCGACCTACGCGTCGGGAACGGGCACCGCGTCGAAGGCGCTGTCGTCGAGCAACGGCACCAGCTGGTCGACCACGCTCCCGGCGGGCACGCTGATGGCCAGCACGGGGCTGTCGGAGTCGTTCACCTTCACCGCCACCCGCGCGTCCGACAGCGTCAGCGCCACGGCGAGCGTCAGTGCGGTGCTCGCGTGACGCGGCGCGCAGCCCGTGGCGGGGACGAGGGCGTCATGCTCGTCGAGCTCCTCGTCGGCATGGTGCTGATGAGCGTCATCGGAGTGGTGGTCCTCGACGGCATCGTCGGCGGCTTCAAGGCCCAGCGCGGCCTGCAGCAGCGGGGCGACGCCCTCAACCAGGTCCGGACCGCCGCGCAGCGGACGCTCCGCCAGATCCGCGAGTCGACCCGGATCGACTCGGCGTCGAACTCCGCCCTCATCATCGTGCGCGATGACGGCGGAGCCAGCTACTGCATGAAGTGGGAGCTCAAGACGGCGGGCTCGACGACCTACCTCGAGCAGTCCACCTCCTCCGACTGCGTGACGTTCACCGGTGCGCAGAAGGTGATCGACGGCCTCGACCCGAGCGTGTCCCCGTTCAGCTACCTGCCCAAGGACCAGTGGGCGGCGCCCTCGGGCAGCAACGTGAGCGCGACCACCTGCCGGATCGGCAGCGGCAGTCCCGCCACCTACAGCCGGCACTGCATCGGGGCGGTCACCCTGTCGCTCAGCCGCGTCACCACCGGCCACACACCGGTCTCCGTCGACGCCCAGACCGACCTGAGGAACCCCTCGTGAACCGGCTGCGGCGCACTCCCGACGACGGCAACATCATGGTCGCGCTGCTCGGGATCATCGTCATCTCGTCGATCGCGTTCGTGGGGCTTGCGCAGATGCTGGTCAACGAGCGGGTCACCCGCCACGACCGCAACTTCGAACAGGCCCTCAACGCGGCCGAGACCGGCCTCAGCAGGGTGCTGACGCAGGTCAAGGCGACGCCCTACGCGAGCACCATCACCCCCCTCTCCGGGTCGGACGCGGCCTCGAGCACGAGCTGGACCGCGAGCGCCACCGGGGGCAGCGGGCACTGGGTGCTCCAGGCCTCGGGCACCGCGAACGGCAGCGCCACGCCCGTCACCCGCACGATCACGCAGAAGGTCGACGTCGCCGACCTGCTGGCGCACCCGCTGTTCGCGACCACCGAGCTGACCGTCGGCGGGGCATCGGCCAGCGGAGTGGACACCTACGACTCCTCGGTCGACTCGTCGGTGTGCACGCCGACCGGTGTCGCGTCGAGCATGCTCAACCTCGGCGGCAGCACGGTGCGGATGTGCCAGCACGCCGCGACGGGCGCCCAGGGCCGCGTCGGGACGAACGGCCCGCTGACCCTGCCCCACGAGGTGCTCGCCAACGTCGCCGGTGCGGACATCTACGCGGCCGGCACGCCGGGCTACCCGGACCCGCTCGACACCGGCTCGTGCGCCGGTGACGCCACGACGTGCAACAGCGCGCAGGTCGTGTCCTACCCGGACGCGCTCGACTTCCCGCTGTCGAGCCAGTGCGCCAGCGGCATCGGTGCGGGTGCGGCCGCGTACGACGGCTCCCTCGCTCTCGCCGCCAACGCCGTCTACAGCTTCACCAACGTCACCCTCAACGCGACGGCGATCGCCAACCTGGCGAACGTCAGCGGCTCGACGCTCGTGATCTGCTTCAGCGGCACGCTCGACGTGGTCCCGACCGTGCCGCTCAACGGCGTCATCACGGACGTGCTCTCCGGCCGGATGGCCCCGAGGGCCCCGTCGACGCTGATCCTCATCAGCACCTCGGGATCGCCCAGGGTCAACCTCAACGCCGGCCTCGCGCTCCCGAGCCGCCTGTCCGCCGTGGTCTACGCGCCCAACGCGACCTGTGCCGCCACGGCGCACGTCGACCTCTACGGCGCCATGATCTGCGGGAAGATCACCGCCCCCAGTGGCATCGACGTGCACTACGACACGCAGGTCGGCAAGCTCGCCTTCGACCAGCCGGTCAGCGTGAGTGCCTGGCGGGAGAAGTAGCGCCGAGCCGCAGCCGGACGAGGAACCACGCGATGCCGAGCAGCCAGGGCAGCTCGCACGCCCACGCGATCAGCACGCGGTTGTCGTGGAGCTCGCCGCCGAGGCTGTGGGTGGCCAGCTGCCAGCCGACCTGGCTGGGCCAGGTGGCCAGCAGCGTCACCGCCACCGACAGCAGGACCAGTCGCATCAGCTGGTCGAAGGGCGCGTGTGCGCGCTCGAGGGGCCTGCCCAGGTCGATCCGCTCGACCGGGACGTACGTGTAGATCACGTGCCGCATCACCAGGAACGTGATGACGACCAGCACCAGGTCGCCCCCCATCACCGCGCCACCGGGCAGCGACTGCACCAGGTCGCCGGCGAACACCAGCAGCAGCCCCGTGAGCAGCACGAGCACGGCCCGGCTGTCGACGAGCTCCAGCAGCGGAGCGAGGTCGGGGCGATCCCGTCGCGTCCGGTGCCGCGGCCCGTGGGTCTCGAGCACCTCGACCTCGTCGAGCGGGGAGTCACCGTGGAAGTGCTGCAGGTGCCGTGGCCCGCCCGTCCGCACGCCCTCGCGCACCCGCACCGGTGTGACGTCGTCCTCCTCGGCCACCCGGAACCCGCGCCGGGCGAAGGCCCAGGCCGCCGAGGTCGCCCTGGGGGCCACGAGGAGGGCGGCGAAGACCGCCACGACCAGCCCGACGTACCGGCTGAACGCGACGACCTGCTCCACGGGACCGAGACTAAGGCCGGACGAGTGGCAGCATGGGGGGATGCTCGACGCCACCACCTCCGTCCCCAGCCCGGTCAACGAGCCGGTCCGCTCCTACGCGCCGGGGTCGGCCGAGCGCGCCTCGCTGGAGGCCCGGCTCAAGGAGCTCGGCTCGGAGCGGGTCGACCTCACGACGACCATCGCCGGCAGGTCGGCGCTCGCTGCCGGTGACCGCATCGAGGTCGTCCAGCCGCACCGCCACAGCGCCGTCCTCGGGGTCACGGCCGAGTCGCCCGTCGCCGAGTGGCAGGCCGCGGTCGACGCGGCGCTCGCTGCGGCGCCCGCGTGGCGGGAGACGTCGTACGACGACAGGGCCGCCGTCCTCCTCCGCGCCGCCGACCTGCTGGCCGGCCCGTGGCGCGACACGCTCAACGCCGCCACGATGCTCGGTCAGAGCAAGACCTGCTTCCAGGCCGAGATCGACAGCGCCTGCGAGCTGATCGACTTCCTGAGGTTCAACGTCGCCTTCGGCCGGCAGGTCCTGGCCGAGCAGCCGGTGTCCTCGCCCGGCGTCTGGAACCGGATGGACCACCGGCCGCTCGAGGGCTTCGTCCTCGCGATCACGCCGTTCAACTTCACCGCCATCGCCGGCAACCTGCCGCTCGCTCCGGCGCTGATGGGCAACACCGTCGTCTGGAAGCCCTCGCCGACCCAGCAGTTCGCGGCCCACTTCACGATGCGGCTGCTCGAGGCGGCCGGTCTGCCGCCCGGCGTGATCAACATGGTCACCGGCTTCGGCGCCTCCTCCGCCGTCGCGCTCGAGCACCCGTCGCTCGCCGGCATCCACTTCACCGGCTCGACCGCCACCTTCCAGCACCTCTGGCAGCAGGTGGGCAACAACATCGCCCGCTACCGCTCGTACCCCCGTCTCGTCGGCGAGACCGGCGGCAAGGACTTCGTGCTGGCCCACGAGTCGGCCGACGTGACCGCCCTCGAGGTCGCGCTGGTCCGCGGTGCCTTCGAGTACCAGGGGCAGAAGTGCTCGGCCGCCTCCCGCGCGTACGTCCCCCGCGCGATCTGGGAGGGCGGGCTGCGCGACGCGCTCGCCGCCCGCACCGAGTCGCTGACCTACGGCGACGTCACCGACTTCTCGAACTTCGGCGGAGCCGTGATCGACCGGCGAGCCTTCGACCGGCTCTCGGGCGTGGTGCGCAGCGCGGCCTCCGACAGCTCACTCAAGGTGGTCGCCGGCGGCACGGCTGACGACAGCGAGGGCTTCTTCGTGCGGCCCACCGTCCTCGAGTCGACCGACCCGCTGCACGACGTCATGACCCGCGAGTTCTTCGGGCCGATCCTCTCCGTGCACGTCTACGACAGCTGGTCGGACGTGCTGCCGCTCGTCGACTCATCGTCGCCCTACGCCCTGACGGGTGCCGTCTTCGCCGACGACCCCTACGCCGTCGCCGAGGCCTCGTCGGCGCTGCGGTTCGCCGCCGGCAACTACTACGTCAACGACAAGCCCACCGGTGCGGTCGTGGGGCAGCAGCCCTTCGGTGGCGCCCGGGCCTCCGGCACGAACGACAAGGCCGGCTCGCCGCTGAACCTGCTGCGGTGGACCTCCCCGCGCACGATCAAGACCACGTTCGTCCCGCCGCACGACCACCGCTACCCGCACCTGGGATGAGCCCCCTCGACCCGGCTCAGGACCCCGACCGCTTCGACGCCGGCCGTGCGGCGGAGCCGACGGGTCCCCTCGACCCGGCGCTCGACCCCGACCGTTACCAGGACCAGACGCTGCCCGAGCTCCTGGGCGCGGGTTCGCAGGAGGACGACCGCGACTGGCTGGAGTCGCTCATCGGCCTGGCGGGCGTCCTGCTCTTCCTCGCCCTCGTGACGGCCGCCCTCTACCTGATCTGACCGCGGGGTCAGGGGCGGCCGGCGGAGACGGCGGCGTCGAGACCCGTCTCGTGAGGCCCGAGGAAGTGCGGCTTCGGCTCGGTGAGCAGCTGCCACGAGGCCTTGGCGCTGCTCAGGACCTCGCGGATCGAGAACTTCACCGTCTTGCCCGTGTGGGCGGAGAGCTCGGACCCGCCGAGCCCGACGGCGTCGAGGCCGAGCCGGCGGCAGGTGAAGACGGCCCGCGGCAGGTGGTACCCCTGGCTGACCAGCACGGCGTCCTTCACGCCGAACACGGCCCTGGCGCGGTAGCAGGAGTCGTACGTCGAGAAGCCGGCGTCATCGACGACCACGTCGTTCGCGGGGATCCCGTGCTGCAGCAGGTAGGTGCGCATCGCGGCCGGTTCGTCGTGCGACGAGGTGCCGTTGTCCCCGGTCACGAGGAACGCCCGCACCCGGTGCTTCTCGAACAGCTGGACCGCCAGGTCGAGCCGCTGCTGCAGGAACGCCGACGGCGTGCCGTCGGGGTGCAGGCCCGCGCCGAAGACGATCGCCACGGAGCGGGTCGGCACTCTGGACGCGTCGGAGTAGCGGTCGCCCCAGGTGCCGATCCGCATGACGAGCTGCGGCATGAGCGGCAGGGCCAGCAGCACGAGAAGCACGAGCCAGACGAGCTTGCGTCGGAGCAGCAGCAGGAGCAGCACCGCTCCAGTGTGCGGTCAGATGCTCCCGGTGTAGAGCAAGCGGTTCGGCGTGCCCGACGGCACGCGGGTGAGCTTCGCGCTGCTGGCGTGGCTGAGCAGCCAGGAGTTGACCGCAGCCGTGCTGTCGGACGGGTGCTTGGACTCGTAGATCGCCGCGGCGCCGGCCACGAACGGCGAGGCCATGGACGTGCCGGACAGGACCCTCGTCCCGCCGCCCGGCCAGTCGGACGTGATGTCGACGCCGGGGGCGAACACGTCGACGCAGCTGCCGGTGTTGCTCCATGGGGCACGGACGTCCCGACGGTCGGACGCGGCGACCGTCACCACGCGTCCCGCGGCGGCAGGGGAGGACTGGCAGGCGTTCGCGTTGCTGTTGCCGGCGGCGACGCTGACGAAGACCCCGCTGTCGGCGAGGTCGTCGACGGCCCTGTCGAGCACCGTGGAGAACGAGCCTCCGAGGCTGAGGTTCACGACCGCCGGGCGGACCGCGTGCTGGCGCACCCAGTCGATGCCGGCCAGCACCGCGCTGGTCGTGCTGCGGCCACTGCAGTCCATCACCCGGACAGCCACCAGCCTGACCCTCTTCGCCACGCCCCAGGTGGCCCCTCCGAGGATCCCGGCGACGTGCGTCCCGTGCCCGTTGCAGTCCTGACCGTTGCCTCCGAGCGCGTCGAAGCCGACCGCAGCCCGACCGCCGAAGTCCGGGTGCGACGTCGCGATCCCCGTGTCGATCACGTAGGCGTGCACGTCGCTTGCCGTGTTGGCCCAGCGGTAGTGGCCGTTCAGCGGCAACGACCGCTGGTCGATCCGGTCGAGGCCCCAGCTGCTCGTGTCCGCGCTCAGCCGCACCGTGGCGTCCCGCTCGGCCACGACCCCACGCAGCTTCCGCAATCGCGCCACCTGCCCCGGCTCCAGCCGTGCGGCGAAGCCATGGGCGAAGGCGTGCGCACCGTGCACGTGCAGCGAGCGGAGCAGCGGCAGCGGGCTCCCGGGGGTGCTGACGACCCAGGAGGCGGACGCCGCGGGCGCGACCAGCAGCGGGACGAGGGCGAGCGGGGCGAGCAGGGCGCGGAGCATGAGGGCGGTCCTTCCGTTCGACAGGACCGCGGACGCTACGAGCGCGCGACGTCCCGTGGGGCGTCGGCGATCTCGGCTGTGGACACACCGACGAGCACGGTGCACATCTCGTCCTCGACGACCTCCGGACGCAGGCCTGCAGCGAGGAACGCCTCCGATGCCGCTGCGACCTGGTGCGGACTGACCTCCACGAGCAGCGCACCCCCCGGGCGCAGCCAGCGGCGGGCGCAGCCGGCTGCGCGGCGGATCAAGTCGAGCCCGTCCGCTCCGCCGTCGAGGGCGGTCAGCGGCTCGTGCTCCCGCGCCTCCGGAGGCAGGTGCCGCACCTCGTCGCTCGGCACGTAGGGGGCGTTGCAGGCGATCACGTCGACCCGCCCGGCCAGCGAGGCGGGCAGTGCGCTGTCGAGGTCGCCGACCGTCGCCGTACCCCGGATGTTGCGGGCCGCGAGGAGCACGGCCGCAGGGTCGACGTCGCTCGCGTGCGCCTCGACGGGCAGCGCCGCCTCGACCGCGGCGGCCACCGGTGCCACCCCGCAGCAGAGCTCGACCAGGACGCTCGGCGCTCGGGTAACAGCGACGCGCGCCATCAGCTCGGTACGTCGTCGGGGGACGAACACGCCCGGCCCGACCGCGAGTCGCAGGCCGGCGAACGCCACCCAGCCGAGCAGGTGCTCGAGCGGCTCACCCGCCACCCGGCGGTCGACCAGCGATCCGCCTCCGGCGTCGCGCAGCAGCGCGGCCTCCTCCTCGGCGAAGACGCACCCCGCTGCCCGCAAGCGGGTGACGACGTCGTCGGTCACCCGAGCTCCCTCAGCAGCTCGTACCGGTCGTTCAGGTCCCACGATCCGCAAGACTCTACGGCGCGATCAGCAGTCCGCGATCAGTCGCTCCACGACCGCGGCCCGCTCGACGATGTCCGCGCCGTGGATCGAGCCAGGCAGGATGCGGATCTCGACCGTGTCGCGCAGCGGGCGGCGGGCGAACAGCTGCGACAGGTTGATGTCGTGGAACTTGGTCAGGCGACCCGGCTGGCTGCTCGCGGCCTTCGCCAGCTCCTCCCACGTCGGCTCGCCCTGGGCGACGCGCACGAGGTCGTCGGGCAGCGGAGCCAGCCGGCGGCAGCGCGGGTTGGTGCCGAGCAGCTCCCAGAGCTCGTCGCGCCGACCGGCGAACAGCCGGATGACCGCGGACAGCACGGCCGGGTCGCGGAACGGCGCCCCGTCGAAGTGCAGGTGCACGGCCGCCTCGACGGGGACCGTGAAGCCGAGCTCCCGGGCCGGTGCGAGCAGCTCCTCGAGTGACCCCAGGTGGTCGTCGACGAGCGGTGGCGTCACGACCTCGCACGGCCGCTCCCGCTCGCTGCCCTGGGTGGAGGCGAGAGCGACCGTCGCGCCGGTGCGGTCGTTCACCTGGAGGATCTGCTCGTAGCGGTTGACCGGCACGTCCCACATGTCGGCGACGTCGTCGAGGAGCTCCTCGAACGGGCTGGCGGGAGGGCAGCTCACCGCGAGCAGCTCGAGCAGCCGGGCGTCGTCGGTGAGGACCCGGTGCCAGCCGGGGAGCGGGGGAGCGGCGCGGTCGAGCTCGTCGACGATCGTGATGTCGTCGACCAGCGTGCACAGCAGCGAGCCGTCCGCCCGCCGGATCTCGAAGCCCTGCGTCAGGTGCAGGAACCTCCCGAGGCCCTCGACGAGGGACGGCTCGCTGTCGCGGTGCCAGACCGGGACGACCGACCCGCCGCAGCGGCGGGCGAGGCCGACGGCGAGGTCGAGCCGGCTGAGCCCGGGAGGGGCCAGCAGCTCGACCTCGAACCCGGTCCGGAGAGTCACTTCCCGGAGGGCTGCACCGGGAGGGTCTCCCCGTTCTCGATCTTGTGCCCGGCCTTGACCTTCACCTGGTAGGTGTCCGGGACGTTCCACCGCTTGCCCAGCTCGACGGCGTCGTCGTAGGTGTAGCCGGCGTTGAAGAACGCCAGGGTGGCCTGCTCGGCGTCCTTGTCCTCCGGTGACGCGGGCTGGTTGGCGGGCTCGACCGGCAGCGTCTCGTGGTTGAGCAGCTTGTAGCCGGCGTCCGTCTTGACCTGGGTGATGTCGCTCTCGTGCCACAGCCGGGCGAGGTCCTCGGCGTTGTGCCAGTCGTACCCGTCGTTGAAGTACTCGTTGCGAGCCTGCTCGTCGGTGTACGTCGGCGTCGGCGTCGCTGTGGGGCTGTCGCCGTAGAGCTGCGTCTGGGGCTTGGGGTCCGCGTGGAACAGCGAGGGCAGGTTCACCGCCCCCGCCACGGCGCCGACGCCGAGGACGGCGGCGGTGGTCGCCTGGGCAGTACGGCGACGGCGGCGGTAGCGGCCGGCCAGCCGGTCTGCGTTCGCGAGCACCTCGCTCTCGGTCGGGAGGTCGTCGTCGCGGTCGGTGAGCGCGGAGCGGATGAGGTCGTCGGTCATGTGGGGTCTCCTACGGGAGTGCGGAGGCGCAAGGAGGCGAGCGCCTTCGAGGCGTGGCTGCGGACGGTGGCCGGACTGCACGAGAGCAGCGACGCGATCTCGTCGTCGTGGAGCTGCTCGTAGTAGCGGAGGACGAGGACCGCGCGCTGCCTGCGGGGCAGCGTCGCGAGGCGGTTCCAGACGTCGTCCGCGTCGGCGACCCGATCCGCGTGGTCGCGGGCAGCGAGGTTGCCGTCGCTGAGGTCGATGAGCCGGTCGCCGGCCGCCCGCACGTGGCGGAACGTCCAGCTGCGGCGCCAGGACAGGTACTCGTTGAGCACCATCCGCCGGACGTAGGCGTCGGGCGCCTGCGTCTTGCAGATGGAGCCCCAGCGGACCTGAGCCCGCGCGAGCACCTCCTGCACGATGTCCTGGGCGAGGTCGCGGTCGCCGGTCAGCACCACGGCGTAGCGCAGCAGTGCCGGCAGCCGGGCGGCCGCGAACTCCCCGAAGGTCACGTCACTAGTAACGCGCGCCGGACCGCATCTGTGTAGCCCACGGCTGACGGGACCCGTCGGCGCCCGGTGCGGTGCCAGCGCCTACGGATTCTGCCCACCGGGGGTGTGCAGAATCCGTGGGTGGCTCGCACGAGTAGCCCGCTCGTCCCGCACGCCCACGAACTCTGCCCACCCGGGGTGGGCAGAATCCGTAAGCGCCAGCACCGTCGACGGCCCCCGGCCCAGGGCTTGTCCACAACCTCCCGCGCAGGGTTTGTCCACAAGGCCCTAACCTGCGGCGGATGAGCGGGGTCGACACGGTCGAGCACGAGGTGCGCGAGCTCGTGCGCCGCCGCGGCATCGACCCGGTCGCCGACCGCGCCGCCGTGCGACGGCTGGTCGAGGAGGTGGTCGCCGACTACGACGAGCGGTCGCTGACGAGCAACCTGCCGCCGCTGGCCGACCCCGTACAGGCGACCCGAGCGGTCTACGACGCGGTGGCCGGCTTCGGTCCGCTGCAGCGGCACCTCGACGACAAGGAGGTCGAGGAGATCTGGATCAACGAACCCGGGCGCGTGTTCGTCGCGCGCAAGGGCCGGTCCGAGCTCACGACCACCATCCTCGACGAGGGCCAGGTGCGGGACCTGGTGGAGAAGATGCTGAAGACCACCGGGCGTCGGGTCGACCTCAGCACGCCGTTCGTGGACGCCATGCTGCCCGACGGCAGCCGGCTGCACGTCGTGATCCCCGACATCACCCGGCGGCACTGGTCCGTCAACATCCGCAAGTTCGTGCTGAGCGCCAACAGCCTCGACGAGCTCGTGGGACTGCAGACGATCACGCCGCAGGCGGCGCGCTTCCTCGAGGCCGCGGTCGTGGCCGGGCTGAACATCATCGTCGCGGGAGGGACCCAGGCCGGGAAGACCACCATGCTCAACTGCCTTGCGGGCGCGATTCCCGGGCGTGAGCGGGTCATCACCTGCGAGGAGGTCTTCGAGCTCAAGCTCGGGCTGCCGGACGTGGTCGCCATGCAGACCCGCCAGGCGAACCTCGAGGGAACCGGCGAGATCGAGCTGCGCCGGCTCGTGAAGGAAGCCCTGCGTATGCGGCCCGATCGCGTCATCGTCGGCGAGGTCAGGCAACAGGAGTGCCTGGACCT
>CBIHPE010000064.1:0-17792 GCA_966212015.1 uncultured Frankiales bacterium
GTGGACGCGGGTGCCCGGCTCCACGTAGAGGTCGCGGGCCCCGCGGACGGTCCGGTCGGTGCCGGCGAGCCACGCCTCCCCCCTGCGCCTGACCAGCAACCGCCGGCGCCAGTAGCGCCGGCGCGCGCTCGCCGCCCGCTGCCGCAGCGGCACCCGCACGAGGTTGCGGGCGCGTCGGAGGACGACGCGGACGGGGGAGACCGGCTTCGGCGGCTGAGGGAGGCCCGGCTTGAGGTCGACGTCGACCACGCCGTAGAACAGCCGGGCCGCCACGGCGGCCAGGGCGTCGAGGCCGGGGGCGGCGGCCTTGTCCTGCAGGTGCCGCCAGGTCACGTAGCCCTCGGGGAGGACGACGACACCGACCCCGGGCGTGCTGGCCAGGACCCGACGGGCGGCCTGCACGTCGGCGCCGACCGGCGCCACGACGGTGATCGCGTCGTCAGCCGGCATGCTCGCCCTCCGACAGGACCGGCGCGAAGTGCACGAGCCCGGAGCTCCCGATCCTCGTGCTCACCGCCAGGTGGACGACGGGCTGCTCGAAGTGCGTCACCGACAGGTCCTCGTTGCCGAGCCCCACGTCGATGACGTAGCTGCCGGGACCCACGTTGAGCACCAGGTCCAGGACGAAGGTGCGCCGCTCCCCCTCGCGCATCGGAGCCAGCCGGGGGGCGTTCATCCCGAGCCAGCTGCCGATCATGCCGCCGCCCTCCTTGTGCAGGGTCGAGCCCACCATCGAGGGCCCGACGTCCTCACGAGCCTCCACCACGACCTCGAGCAGGACCCTGTCGCCCGGGTCCCAGAGCTCGCGAGGCTGCCCGTCGGGCGAGAGGGCACGGGCGGACACCAGCTGCACGGCGGCGTCGCCGCCGCCTTCCGAGCCGAGCTCGCCGCCGCGGCCGCCCATGGCCAGCAGCTCGTGGTAGCGGCCGATCACCTCGCGCACCCCACCGGACAGCAGCGGCTCGCCCCGTTCCAGCAGCAGCGCCCGGTCGGAGAGCGACTGGACGGCCGCGAGGTTGTGGCTGACGAACAGGATGCCGGCCCCCGCCTCGCGGATCTCCCGGATGCGGTCGAGGCACTTGACCTGGAAGGGCAGGTCGCCCACTGCGAGCACCTCGTCGACGAGCAGCAGCTCGGGATCCGTCGCGATCGCGACGGAGAACCCCAGGCGCATGAACATGCCTGACGAGTAGACCTTCACCGGGGAGTCGATCGCGTGCCGGAGCTCGGCGAAGTCGATGATGCCCTCGAGCTTGCGGTCGATCTCGGCCTCGGACATGCCGAGCAGCCGACCGTTGAGGGCGACGTTCTCGCGGCCGGTCAGGTCCGGGTGGAACCCCGCACCGACCTCGATGAGCGGGGCGACCCGACGCGCCCTGCGCACCTCGCCCTCGCTGGGGTGGGTCACGCCGGCGGCCAGCTTGAGCAGCGTCGACTTCCCGGCACCGTTGCGACCGACGACGGCGACGACCTCGCCCGCGTCGACATTGAGGTCGACACCGCGCAGCGACCACGCGTCGGCTGACTTCCTCCGGAGCGAGGGATGGGGGTAGCGCTTCCCCGCACCCGACATCTGCAGGCGGCGCGTCATGCGAGGTCCGCGAAGAAGGCGCTGCGACGGCGGAAGACGAGCAGACCCACGGTCACGAGGACGGCCGAGGCACCGAACGAGATCGCCAGCGCCACTCCGTCGAAGGCCTGGCCCAGCAGGGCCGTCCGGGCGAGCGACACGACCCCGTACATCGGGTTCACGGCGAGGAACCCGCGCAGCGTCGCCGGCACGCGGGAGGGGTCGTAGAGGATCGGGGTGGCGTAGAACAGCATCAGCAGCCCCGACTCGACCACGAACTTCACGTCCCGGACGGCGGGGTGGAAGGCGCAGGTGAAGCTGCCGATGCCGGTCCCGATGAGGGCGACGAGCAGCAGGACGACCGGGAGCAGGACGATCTCGACGCCGAGGGTGCCGAAGGCGATGGCTCCGGCGATGAGCACCACGCACTGCAGCGAGAACACCAGCAGCACCGAGAGCACCTGGGACAGCGGGAAGACCAGGGCAGGCATCGGGATCTTGCGCAGCAGTGCGGCGTTGTCGACGGCGGAGGTCGTCGCGCTGTTGACGCCGCCGGAGAAGGCCTGCCAGGTCATGATCCCCGAGAGCACGTACAGCGGGTAGTGGGGGACCTTGTGCACCTTGAAGACCTCGGTGAACAGGAAGGTCAGCACGGCCGCCTGCACGACCGGCTGCACGAAGGCCCACCCGAGTCCGAGCCGACTGCCCAGGTAGCGCAGCCGGAAGGTGCGCTTGGCCAGCAGCCAGGTGATGCCGGCCCAGTGGGCCAGGCTGCCCTCCCTGTCCGTGGCCAGGGGCAGCTCGTCGGTCACGGTGGTCACAGCAGCAGGCTCCGGTGGCGGAGGCTGCCGCGGAGGCAGCCCACGACCTCCGCCGAGTCGACGAGGAAGGTGCCAGGAAGGCTGCGGAGGCGAGCACCCGGCGCGGGGTGGCGCCAGCCGCGGTCGGCGAGCCAGGGCGCGAGCGCGACCGCCGCGAGCGGCTGGACGGGCGCAAGCGCGAGGCCCGCGAGGGCCAGCAGCGTCGCCGGGTGGGTGCGCTTCCAGAAGACGCCGTGGTGCGTCGCCGCGCGCATCTCGGGGTGGCGGCGCAGGACGAGCGGGAGGTCCGTCCACCGGGTGGCGCTGGACCGGGCGAGGCTGCGGGCCGTGCCCGGGTGCACGTCGTGCAGGACGTACGCCGCAGGCTCGAAGACCCGCTCCCGCCCGAGCTGCTCGATGACCCGCATGCCGAGGTCGGTGTCCTCGCCTCCGTTGCGGAACACCTCGTCGAAGCCGCCGACGGCCTCGAGGTCGGCCTTGGCGTAGAAGGTGTTGGCGGTCTGCATGAACCGCGCGTCCCGGATGGTGAGGCTCCGCGACCAGGGGCTGACCTTGTCCTGCTGGGCGGGGTCGGGATCGACCTTGCCGACCACGATGACGCCGCCCTCGCGGACCCGGGCGAGGCCGGCCCGCAGCCAGCCCGGCGTCGGCTGGCAGTCGTCGTCGGTGAAGGCGATGTGGTCCGCGCGGGCCGCCCTCCACCCGTCGTTGCGGGCGGCCCCGGGCCCCCGGTTGGTCGGGTGCTCCAGCAACCTGATGTCGAGGGGGCTGGCCGCGACGACAGCCCGGGTCTCGGCGAGGTCACCGGAGCCGTCGTCGCTGACGATCACCTCGAACGGCTCGCTCAGGTCCTGCTCGGCAAGGGCGGCGAGCAGTCGACCCAGGGCCTGCGGCCGGCGGTAGGTGGCGCACACGACGGACACGGCTGGTGTCACGTCGGGGCTCCTCGGTGCTGCGGACGGGCTGTCATGAGAGACCACGTGCGAGCGCCTCAGACCTCGCGGCCTCCCGGTGCTCGATCCGGCGGCGCAGCGCCCGCTCGACGGGGCGCTCCACGAAGCGGTGCAGCGCCAGCGCAACGGCCAGCGAGACGAGGACCACACCCGCGAAGACCGGGAGGCCGCGCGCCGCGCGCAGCACCCCGTGCGGGAGCTGACCCGCCCACGTGATGACGGACGTGTGGATCAGGTAGAAGGCGAACGAGGCACCGCCCAGCAGGACCGGAAACGGCCTCGCCAGCCACGTGGGACGCCCCTCCAGGTCGCGGCTGGCAAGGGAGGCGATGAGGGCCGCGACGGGGACCAGGACGATGAGGTCGGCGAAGATGTTGCCGAGCGCACGGTCACGTCGGACAGACGACGTGAACAGGCCGCCGGCGAGCACCGCCGCCGCGACGTAGGCGAACGCCGCGGCCACGACCGCGTGCGGCAGCTGCCAGGAGGGCCGCCACCCGGAACGGACCGCCCAGCCGATGACGACCCCGATGAGGAACTCCCCGACGCGGTAGGCCGGGAAGACCGCGAGCGACAGCAGGGTGTAGGTGCCGTGCGTGGTCTGCTGGAGGACCACGGGCACCACGGCGAGCAGCACGACGCAGCTCGCCACGGTGAGCAGGGCCGCACGCCGACCCGCGCGCCGGAGGGTCGGCACGAGGAAGGGCAGCAGGGCGTAGAAGAACGCCTCGCAGGCGAGCGACCACGAGGGGCCGTTGCCGGCGAAGTACCACCTGGGACTCGGGATCCAGCCGTGGACCAGGGCCAGCCCCGCGACGTTCTGCGGCAGCGTGGCGCGCTGGTGGCCGATGCCGATGGCTGTGAACGGCAGCACGAACAGGGCGACCAGCACCCAGACCAGGGCGTGCAGCGGCCACACCCTGGCGAACCGCCTGCCGTAGAAGCCGGCCTTCGTGCGTCGGTCGTCCCAGGACCACGCGAGCACGAAGCCGGACAGCACGAAGAACGTCGTCACGCCGATGTAGCCGACGAAGGCGAGCCGCCGCGTGCCCTGGAGGTGGACGACGCCGCCGCTGATGATGGTCGGCGCGAACGTGTGGTGCAGGAGCACCGCACCGGCGGCCAGGAAGCGCAGCCCGGTCAGGGAGTCGATGCGCGGCGCATCGGTCGCAGTCGTCACCCTGGTGGACCCTCTCGCTCCGCGCCGCTCACGTGCCCGCGCGCACGCCGGTGCCTGGGTGGTAGGCAGCGTAGTAACCGGCCGCCGACGAGCGCTTCGTGGCGTTGAGCACCGAGCCGATGACCGGGGCCTGGACGCCGTCGAGGCGGCGGCGGGCCTCGGCGGCCTGCGCCCGCTGGGTGCGGCCCGCGCGCACGACGAGGATGACGCCCTCGACCTGCGTCGAGAGGACCACGGCGTCGGTCACGGGCAGGACGGGCGGCGCGTCGACGACGATCACGTCCGCAAAGGCCTGGAGGTCCGTGAGCAACCGCCCCATCGCCTGCGACCCCACGACCTCGCTGGGGTTGGGGGGAAGCGGACCCGAGGGCAGCACGATCAGCCCGTCCTGCCAGACCTGCAGGGCGTCCTCGAGCGCCACGGTCCGGGTGATCACGCTGGTCACGCCCACCGCGCCCTCGAGCCCGAGCATGCTCGCGACGCTAGCGCGACGCAGGTCTGCGTCCACGATGGCGGTGCGCTCACCGCTCTGGGCCAGGGCGATGGCCAGGTTCACGGCCGTGGTGGTCTTGCCCTCGCCCTCCGAGGCAGAGGTCACCATGATCACGCGCGGAGGGTTGTCGGGGTCGGCGAAGGTGACGCCGGTGCGCAGGGTGCGGTAGGTCTCCGCGACCGGGTCGTTGCCCAGAGCCGCGAGCTTGCCACCGCCTCGGATCCGACGCGGCACGATGCCCAGCACGGGCGCGTGGGTCGAGGCCTCGGTCTGCGCGCCGGTCTTCACGGACCGGTCGAGCGCGTCCAGGACCAGCGCGAGCAGGACGCCGGCGGCGAGCCCGAGCAGCACACCGATGGCGAGGTTGTAGACCGGTCGTGGCTCGATCGGCTTGCGGGGGGTGAGCGCTCCGTCGAGGAGCTCGACCTTGATGCGGCTGCCCGCGGTGCGCTCCTTCTCGAGGTCCGCCACGGCATCCGTGAGCGCCGCCGACACCGCGTCCGCGAGCGATCGCGCCCGCACCGGGTCGGGATCCGTAGCGCTGACGTCGATGACGAGCTTGTCGGTCTCCGGGGCGGCGCTGATCTTGTGCCGCAGGGTCTCCGGCGACTCCGGCAGGCCGAGCCGCTGCTTGACGACGAAGGCCAGCTTGCGAGACGTGGCGATGTCGGCGTACGTCGGGAGCAGCTGGCTCGTCAGCTGCACGCCCGCGCTGCCCTGCTGGCTGGAGGTCGACGCGGGCACGCTGACCAGGACGGTGGCGTCGGCCCGGTAGAGCTTCGTGGTCTGGTGCGTCAGTGCCAGTGCTCCGGCGATGCCTGCGAGCAGGCACAGCACCAGGGCGATCGCGCGACGGCGCAGCACGTGCAGGAGGGCTACGACGTCCATCAGGAGGTCTCCTTGGTGAAGGGGGGGAGGGGCGTGGGAGGGACGCGTCCGGGACCTGGCGGCACCGGGCGAGGGCTGAGTCTGTCAGGACGAGGGCCCGAGAAGGCCTGAACCAGTGACGATGAGAGGGTCATGGCGCGCTCCCGAGGAGCAGCCGGTCGAGCTTGGCCACCTCTCCCTGCATCGTGAACCGCTCTCGCACGCGGGCCCTGGCTGCCGTCGCGATCGCCCGGCGCTTGCCGGGATCGGCGTGCAGGTCGAGCAGCGCGGCGGCGAGCGCCTCGGGGTCGTCGGGGGGAACGAGCACGCCGCAACCGTCGCGCAGCATCTCGGGGATGGCGACGACGTCGCTGCCCACGACAGGGACAGCTCGGGCCATGGCCTCCTTGATCACGACCGGCATCGAGTCCCGATCCCCGTCAGCGGCGACGCGTGCGGGCAGGCAGAAGACCTCGGCCCCGGCGATCCTGGCGAGCGACTCCTCGTGCGGGAGGCTGCCCAGCAGGTGGACGTGGGCCTGGAGGCCCAGCTGGTCCACCAGCTCCTGCAGCGCCGCTCGCTCCGGCCCGTCGCCGATGACGTCCACGACCAGGTCAGGGACCGACCGCACCAGGAGGCCCGCGGCGCGGATCAGGGTGTCGAGGCCCTTCTTCTCCACCAGCCGGCCGACGGAGACGACGTGAGCGCTCCCCTTGGACTCCCAGGTGTCCGGGACGTCGACACCGCAGATCACCAGGGACACCGGGCGTTCCAGGCCGAGGTGCTCCCGCATCCACGCCAGGTTGTAGTCGCACACGGTCACGAGCCGGTCGGCCGTGCGCAGCTTGTGCTCCAGGTAGCGCTGCTTCGAGAAGATGTCCTTGGCGTGCAGGGTGACCGACCACGGGACGCCGGTCAGCAAGGACAGCAGCCGGGCCCCTGATGCGCCGGACCACGCGAAGTGGGCGTGCAGGGCCGTGCTGCCGTGCCGTCGCACGGCGGCGACGACGAGCGGGAGCAGCCGCCACGGCACCTGCTCCGGCTTCGTGCCCATCTCCCCCCTCATGGCGCGGACGTCCACGAGGAAGCGGGCGTAGCGGAGCGGGTGACGCGCGGCGAGTCCGGCGTGGCTCGCGAGAAGCGCTGCCCTGCTCGGGTGAAGGTCGGAGAGGTAGATCGTGTCCTCGTCGCGCTCGGCGCCGGGCTCGATCGACACGACCTGCACCTGCACGCCCCGACGACGGAGCTCGGCGATCTCGCCCGTGACGAAGGTCTGGGACAGCTGGACGTGCTTGGTCAGCACGTAGGTGACGGCCCGGCTCATGCCGATCGGACCTTCTCGACGGCACGTGCCACGCGCACGTTGAAGGACCAGTCGAGGACGCACGCGAGCACGCCCCAGACGGGACCGACGTCGTGGCCGGCCCGCTGCGCTCGTCGCCAGATGCCGCGAGTGAGTCGGCGGGACGGAACGGGCCGGTCCTTCCAGCGGTCCGCCTGACGCGGGATGCCGCTCACGAGCCGGTCCACCTTCACCCGCAGCTCCCGGAGGTCTCGTGCGGGGTGCTCGATCAGGGCTGCCGGCGTGTAGACGAGGCGGGCGCCCGACTGGGCGACGACCCTGCGGCAGAACTCGGCGTCGCCACCCGTGCGCAGGCTGGCGTCGAAGCGGGCCTCCGCGAGGACGGAGCCGCGCACGGCGAGGTTGCACGTGGCGGCGTAGCCGTCGCGGGCGACGTAGACGTCCTGGTTCAGGTGGCGGCAGGAGTCGACCCACTCGGCGGGCGTCGGCCGGGCGCCTCGGAAGGTGAACGCCACACCGCCTCCGGACAGCTCCGCGCCGGCGAGGGCCGTGAGGTGCTCGGGGATCCAGCTCGGTGTCACGACGCAGTCGGCATCGGTGAAGAGGACGACGTCGGGCCGATCGGGCATCACGACGTCGAGAGCGGCGTTCCGAGCTCCGTAGCTGCCGACGTTGGTGGCCAGGACGACGACCTCCGCCCCGCCCGCTCGGGCGGTCTCGACCGTCGCGGGATGGCCGCCGTCCACCGCCACGACGACCCGAGGACGCTCGGGGAGCGCAGCGACCGACGCCAGCAGCTTCGCCAGCGAGGCGGTCTCCCGGTAGGCGGGGATGACGATCGCCAGCTGCGTCACGGGGCCGCCTCGGTCCTCGCGCGCTGCACGACTCCTGCGACGATCGCCACGGCGAACCACCAGAGCTCGCCCTGCTGCGTCAGCAGCGCCACCGTGAGGCCGTCCAGGGCCACCGCTGCGACGCCGATAGCCCACGCCTGGCTGAGGATGTCGAGGCCGCGGCGGGCCATGGCAGCGACAAGGAGGGCCACCACCGCGACATAGGCGAGCAGGGCCAGCAGCCCGGCCGCGAGGTAGACGAGCGCGAACTGGCTGTCGATGCTCTTCAACGAGGTGCGGTTGCTCGTCGAGGCGTCGACCCCCGACTGGCCCTGCTCCAGGTCGGCCTCCTTGCCGAGCAGCGAGAACTGCTGGGGGTCGAGGACCACGTCCAGGATCTTGAAGCGGTACTGCGCTGACGCGGCTTCTCGGGAGCCTGCGGACGAGCTGCTGTTGCGCAGGTCGGACACCGTCGAGAGCACCGACGTCGTGGCGCTGAGACCCAGGACCAGGACGACCAGCAGGGCGAGTCGGCGCACGTCGATCCTGGAGGCTCCGAGCGCGACCAGCAGCACCGCGGCTGCCGCGGCTGCGACCATGGGCCCCCGGCTCAGGGTGCTGGTGAGGGCGACCGCGGTCAGGCCCACGCCGGTCAGCCAGAGCAGTCGCTGGGGACCGGCCGAGGTGAGGTACAGCCCGAGGGCGAGCACGACGGCGATGACGAGGAACAGGCCGAAGGCGATCGGGTGCCCGAAGCTGGCTTCGGCCCGCACGCTCCCGAGGCGGTACTCGGACTTCGCCCACTCGTCGGCCTGGTAGGTCGGGCGGAGGAAGGTGAAGAAGGGGTTCTGCCCGCTCGAGTGCTCGACCAGGGCGAACACCGAGAGCACCATCGCGACGGTCACCGTCGCGACGGCGGCAAGCCTGGCGCGGTCCGCCGAGGAGACGAGCAGCCGCCCCACGAGGTAGGGCAGGGCACTCGACAGCAGGACGCCCACGGCCGCGCCGATCCCCCGACCGAAGTTGAGGACGAGGGACAGCGCGGGCAGCAGGAGGTACGTACCGACGACCCAGTCGAGAGCCACCGGCCGGAGCGAGCGCTGTCCGCTGAGCGCCGCCGGCAGGGCCAGCAGGCACAGTGCCGCGACCGGGGTCAGCGCCAGGGCGCGCGTGACGTAGCGACCGTCGTAGTAGGGGATGGCCGCACCCGCGACGAGCAGCACGACGAGGGCTGCGCGGGGCCGGGAGGCGGCTCCCCGGGCCAGGACGGCCGCGACCAGGACCACCGCCACCAGCACCGGCTGCACCTTGACCCGACCGCTCGCCAGCAGCAGCACGAGGACCGGCACGAGGACCGTGAGGGCCGGCCCCAGCAGGCTCGGGCGGCGTTGGAGGCGCTGACCGACCGACGTCATGACGACGACCCTCCCAGGTAGCGGGTGAGCAGCCGGTCCGCGACGGCCGGCCAGTCCCGGCGCGCGAGGTCGTCCGGGACGGCACGGCGGCCGGCGGCGGCCGCGGCGAGCACCGCGGCCCTGGTCTCCGCCGGCGTCGTGACCGTGGTGACGCCCGGCCGTCGGTCGAGCCCCGGGAGCGCGCTGGCGACCACGGGCAAGCCGGACGCCTCGTACTCGCTGAGCTTCATGGGGTCCATACTGCGGGTGAGCTCGTCGACGTGGTGCAGGACGAGCCCGACCGAGGCGCGGGCGAGCAGGGCGGGCACGTCGCGCTTCTGCACCACACCGATGCTGCGCACCGGACCTGCGGCGACGCGCTCCTGGAGCTCGGCCTGGACGGGGCCGGCGAGGACGACGGGCATGGCCGCGGCCGCTGCCTCGACGAGGTCCAGGTCGACCCGGTCCGAGACCGACCCCACGTAGACGGCGAAGGGCTCCTCCGGCAGGGGCGGCAGCGAGGCGGGTGCCGGCGCGGCATGCGCCGCGAGGTGGACGCCGTTCTGCTCGGCGACGACCGACAGGCCGAAGTCGGCGCGCAGGCGTGCTGCCAGCGTCTCGGAGACGGCCGTGACGGAGTCGACCCGCCGCGCCGCGGCATAGCCGGCCGCGATGCGCGCCGCGACCGCTTGTGCCGGCCCGAGGTGCCGCCAGTCGTCGACCGCGTCGAACGCCGTGGGTCCGTGGGTCAGGTGGGCGAGCAGCGGGACCGCGAGCGGGGTCGCCGCGACAGCCAGTCCGTCCGACCGACCCAGCGCCCGCCGGACCACGCGCCCGGTGGCGCGCCACAGCAGCGGGTCCAGGGGCGACGCCGCGCGGCGCCCGGCGACGTGCAGCGTCCACGACCGCACGCCGTCGACCCAGGACGGCTGCTCCGACAGGGACGGGCGGCCGAAGCGGGGGTAGTCGACGACGTCGAGGCGGCCGACCCGCGGATCGTCGCGCCAGGCGGCGATCACCGCGGCCCATCGCGTACCGATCGCCTCCAGGTCGGCGAACCGGCTGCCCAGAACCACCACCACGTCGGTCACGCCGCACCTGCCAGGATGCGGCCATGGGCTTGGAGCGGGTGGGCGTCGTGCTCGTTGCCTACGCGTCCGCTGCGACGCTCCCCGCGACGCTCGACGCGCTGCCGATCGACGAGCTCGGCGCCGTCGTCGTCGTCGACAACGGCTCGCCCGACGACAGCGCCGGCGTGGCCCGCGCCCACGGCGCCACGGTCGTGCGGCAGGACAACCTGGGCTTCGGAGCCGGCAACAACCGTGGCAACGCCGAGCTCCGCACGGAACTGGCGCTGTTCCTCAACCCGGACGCCGTCCTCGCGCGCGCGGACCTGCTCGCACTGGTCGCGCACCTGGACGCGCACCCGGCCTGCGCCGTCGTCGGCCCGCTGGTCCGCAGCGGGGGCGTCCCCACCTACGCGGCCGGCCGGCTGGACTCGTTCGCCACCGAGGTGCGGCCGCTGCTGCCGGCACCGCTGTCGTCCGTCGGGCCGCGGCGCCGCTACCCGCCGTCGTACGCGGTCACCGGTCCCGTGGGATACGTCGAGGGCGCGTGCTTCCTCGTGCGTCGCGAGGCCCTGGCGCGGGTCGGCGGCTTCGACGAGCGCTACTTCCTCTACTTCGAGGAGCTCGACCTGGCCCGGCGTCTGGCCGAGGTGGGGCTCGAGGTGCACCTGTGCGCCGAGGCCGTCGTGGAGCACGCCATGGGAGCCTCGACGGCGCAGATCGAGCACGGCGGCGGATCCCACCTGGTGGCGAGCCACGTGACCTACCTGCGCCGCTGGCACGGCGACCGGCGTGCCCGGCTCTGGCTGGCCTGCGCCCGAGCCTCCTGGGCCCTGCGCGCGCGCACCGGTCGGCTCGACCCGGCCCGCGCGGCGGCGCTGCGCGCGGCCGGCGAGTCGGCCCTGCGCGCCTGACCTGACAGGATGGTCGGCATGGGTTGGCTGCTCGTGACCCCCGCACGCGACGAGGCCGACCGCATCGGAGCCCTGGCCGCCTCGCTCGCCCGTCAGCGCGCGGGACACATCACGGCCTGGGTCGTCGTCGACGACGGCAGCACCGACGGCACGGCTGACCTGGTCCGGGGGCTGGACCTGCCCTTCCCGGTGCACGTCCTCGACCACGTCAACGAGGGCGGCCTGCTGCTCGCGTCGGAGTTCAAGGCCTTCCTGCACGGGGCCGACCACGGCGTCGTGCAGCACCCGCACGTCGATCGCGTCATGAAGTGCGACGCCGACATCGTGCTCGCCCCGGACTACACCGAGCAGTGCGAGGTGGCCTCGGGCAGTGGTCTGCTCGCCGGGCTGGTGGTGGGCGAGCGGGAGCGCACCACCTTCACGCGCGGGCCGCTCAAGTGCTACAGCCGTGCGGCGTACGAGGTGATCCGCGAGCTGCCCGCGGCCCTCGGCTGGGACGTGCTCGACGAGGTCGCCGTCCGCCGCGCGGGCATGGCCGTGCAGACCGTGCCCGGGGCGCACGCCGAGGTCACGCGGCGCACCGGTTCGTCCGAGGGCTCCGTGGAGGGCCGGCGCCGCGGCGGCATCGTCTCGCGGTGGTGCGGCTACGACCCGCTCTACTTCCTGCTGCGCTGCCTCCGGTACCTCGCCCGTCCTCCCTACGTGACGGGAGCGGTCGCCATGGCCCGTGCCTGGGCGAGCGCCGGTCCGGGGCCGTTCGACCCCGAGCTGAAGCAGCTGCTGCGCAGCGAGCAGCGCCGCCGCCTGCTGGCGCTGCTGCGGTCGCCCGTGAAGCAGCTGCGTCGGCTGTGGGGTCACGCCGCACCGCGCAGCACGACGTCGCGGTAGCACGCGGGGTCGAGGTGCAGGCCGCCGTGCACCATGGCCAGCACCATCTCCGGGTCCGCGGCGGCGGACCCCACGCGCTCGCGCACGACCGCCGGGTCGGTGTCGAAGACGTGCACGGACCAGCGCTTGTCGACGGGCACCACGGACGACAGCCCGTCGACGTAGCGCGCGAAGTAGCCGTAGGTGGGGTACTCCGTCGCGCCGGCGCGCAGGAAGCTGTCGACCCAGGGGCGCGAGTGCATCGCCTCGAGGTGCGCGTGCAGCCGCCGGACGACCTCACCCGACACGGGCACGGGCCAGGCGACGTAGCTCAGGGCGGGATCCACGTCACGTGCTCCGACGAAGCGGGCGCTCACGGCGTGGAAGTCGCGCACGGACCTCCCGATGCCGAGACCGACGTGCTCCTGCAGGTGCAGCCGCCCGTCAGCGCTGTGCAGGTCGCTCTCGGAGAGCGGCCGGAGGAACACCGCGTCGGCGTCGAGGCACAGCCACTCGTCGAGGCCGAGCGCCTCACCCACAGCCAGCTTCACGACCTGCTGCGTCCACCAGCCGCCGACCCCGCCTCCGAGGGCAGGTGGCACGGCGCGACGCCAGCGCTGCCGACCGCGCTGACGACGGCGGTCCAGGTCCCGGCCGAGCACGGCACTGGAAGGCACGACGTCGAGCCCTGGTCCGGCCAGCGGCCGGAACGCGTCGACGTCCTCGTCGTGCACGACGGCCACGTGGTGGAACGACAGCCCGTGGCGCTCCACGGTCTGCCGGAGCAAGGCGAAGCGCGCGAGGTCGCCGGCGTGGCAGGGCGTGAGGAGCACGGTCACCGCGCGGCCACCTCGGAGAGCAGCTCCTCGAGCGCCTCGCGCAGCTCGGCACCGGCGTCGGCCCAGGTCCGCGGCAGGTCAGCGTCCCGGAGGCACTGCTCCCGACGGTGCCGGTCCGGGACGTCCGCCAGCATCCGGCGGGCCCCGGCCTCCAGGTCGCCGTACAGGCACAGGTCGCGGGCCGGCGCGGGCACGGACCGCATGCCGTAGTCGGTGGTCACGACGACCCGACCGCGGGACACGGCCTCGGCGACCTTGAGCTGCGTGCCCCCGCCGTGCGTGGCGGGCGCGACGACCACCGCTGCGCCCTCGTAGACAGGCGTGAGGTCGTCGACGTAGCCCCGCCCGCCGGGGAGGGACTCGGAGCCCCGGCCGACGAGCACCAGCGGCAGGTCCAGCGCCAGGAGCTGCTCGGCCGAGGCGCGGTTGGGGGCGTACTCCCAGTCCGCGACCGCGAGGACGTAGCCGTCGACGGGCGACGGCGGCGCCACCGGCACCTCCGCGGCGTTGGGCATCGTCACGACCCGGCGCGCCCCCCAGGCCCTCAGCCGGTCCGCGTCCGCCTCGTCGACCGCGATGCAGAGCGCCGCGTCGCGGGCGACGCGCGGCTCCCACCGACGGGCCTTCAGGCTCTCGACCCGCCCGAGCAGGCTGCCCAGAGACGCCTGGCGATCAACCTCGAGGTTCGGGAAGTCGACGACGAGCGCGCCACGGACCGGGGCGAGCTCGGGGACGAGGAAGGAGTGGGAGACCAGGAGCAGGCCGTCCGCGTGACCGGCGACCTGCGCGACCGCCGCGGGTCCCAGCAGCCCTCGGCCCAGCCGCGGCCGCCGTCCCACCAGCGCCGTCAGCTTGGCGCGGGTGCAGGCAGGAAGGGCACGAGCCGGAGCGGTCACGTCGACCGGTCGGTGGGCGTTCACCCCGACGAGGACGTCCACGTCGCCCAGCTGGGACAGCACCGCGTGCAGACCGACCAGGCGCGCCCGCCCGCCGTTCAGCACCGGCCAGGGGGCGTCGTGCGTGAGCAGCGTGAGCACGGTGGGCCGCTGGGACGTCGGTCGAGCGGGGCTAGAGCCGGTGGACACTCGCCGAACGTTCGGTGACGGCTGCCCGTGTGTCCAGCACGAGCGCGGCGTGGGACGTCACCATCTCGAGGTCGATGTCCTTGTGCGGTGTGAGCAGGACGACCGCGTCGACGAGCTGCAGCAGCTCGGGCGTCAGCTCCTGGCTGCGCAGGATCTCGGTCTCCAGCCGGAGCTCCGGCACGAAGCTGTCGTGGTAGAGCACCGTGGCGCCCTTGTGACGCAGCTTGTGCATCACCTCGACGGCTGGGGACTCGCGGCAGTCGGAGATGCCCGGCTTGTACGCGGCACCGAGGCACAGGACCCGGGACCGGCTCAGCGCGATGCCCGCGTCGTTGAGCAGGTCACCCAACCTGGACACCGTGTAGGTGGGCATCTGGTCGTTGATCTCCTGCGCCAGCTCGACGAAGCGGAAGCTGAAGCCGAGCTTCTTGACCCGCCACGACAGGTAGGACGGGTCGACCGGTATGCAGTGGCCACCCACGCCGGGCCCCGGGTAGAAGGGCATGAACCCGAAGGGCTTCGTCGCTGCGGCGTCGATCACGTCGAAGAGGTCGATGTCGAGCTGGCGGCAGAACACGGCCATCTCGTTGACGAGGGCGATGTTGACGTGGCGGAAGGTGTTCTCGAGCAGCTTGGCCATCTCGGCCTCGCGCGGACCGGGCACCGTCACGACCCGCTCGCACACCTGCTCGTAGAAGTCCACGGCGGCCTTGGATGCCTCCGCGGTCGTGCCACCCACGACCTTCGGCGTGTTCTTGATGCCGAACGTCGGGTTGCCGGGGTCGATGCGCTCGGGCGAGTAGGCCAGGTGGAAGTCGCCCGCCGCCAGGCCCGAGCCCGCCAGCAGCAGCGGCAGCACGACCTCCTCGGTCGTGCCGGGGTAGGTGGTCGACTCCAGGATGACGAGGTCGCCGGCGCGCACCACCTCGGCGACCGCACGGGAGGCACCCTCCACCGCCGTCAGGTCGGGCATGCCGTCGCGAAGCGGCGTCGGCACGCAGATGACGTACGTCGTGGCCTCGAGGGTCTCCTCCAGCACGGACGTGATGGCCAGCCCCTTGGCGAGCAGGGCGGTGAGCTCGGAGTCGGACACGTCCTCGATGCCGGAGCGCCCCTCGTTGAGGGCCGCGGCGCGACGCGCGTCGACGTCGTAGCCGATGACGGGCTGGCCGGACTCCACGAGCGCCGCGGCGAGCGGCAGTCCGACGTACCCGAGTCCGACCACGCAGGCCGGGGCGGTCATGCGCTGACTCGGTCTTCGTCCTCGACGAGGAAGAGCTCGTGCTGGGCCGGCACGAGGTGGCGCGGGGCGTCGTGCAGCAGCGCGGCCTGTGCGCGCGAGGGGTCGAGCTCCACCGGCAGCACGGGGATGCCCGGCCGCTCCGCCGCGAGCGGAGGCTGCACGGTGGTGAGGACGGCCGCGATGCGGTCGGCCGCGAGCCCGTCCCAGCCCTCGGGCCGGCTCGGGGAGCGCTGGCCCTCCTCGACCTGGCGGTACGCGGCGAGGATCGCCTCGGGGTCGGTGCCCACCACGGTGTTGGTGCCCTCGGTGACGGTGATCGGGCGCTCGGTGGACTCGCGCAGCGTCAGGCAGGGAACGCCGAGGACGGTCGTCTCCTCCTGCACGCCTCCGCTGTCGGTGAGCACGACGTGCGCCGTGTCCTGGAGCCGGATGCAGTCGAGGTAGCCCAGCGGCGGCGCGAGCACGATCCCGGGTGTGGTCTCGAGGAGCTCCAGCAGGCCGAACTCCTCGAGCCGGAGCCGGGTGCGGGGGTGCACGGGGAACACGACGGGCCGCTCGGTCGCGATCTTGAGGGCGACACCGACCAGATCGGCGAGGACCGGTGCGACGTCGACGTTCGACGGGCGGTGCAGGGTGAGCAGCGCGTGGCCGCCACCCGGGACGCCGAGGCGCTCGAGCACGTCGGACTCCTGCGCGCGACGGCGGTTGTGCAGCAGCGAGTCGACCATCACGTTGCCGACGCGCCACACGCGCGGCCCGGTGATGCCCTCCTTCTCGAGGTTCTCGTCGGCGTCGGCGCTGGGGGTGAGGAGCCAGTCCGAGAGGTGGTCCACCGCGATCCGGTTGACCTCCTCGGGCATGGCGCGGTCACGCGACCGCAGACCGGACTCGACGTGTGCCACTGGGATGCTGGCCTTCGCGGCGACCATCGCGCAGGCCAGCGTCGAGTTCACGTCTCCGCAGACCACCACGGCGCTCGGGTTGAGCTCGGCGAGGAGCGGCTCGAAGGCCATCATGACGTTGGCGGTCTGGACGGCGTGGCTGCCGCCACCGCAGTGCAGGTGGTGGTCGGGCTTGCGCAGGTCGAGCTCCCGGAAGAACGCGTCCGACATCGCCTCGTCGTGGTGCTGACCGGTGTGGACGAGGATCACCTCGGCGCCGCGCCGCTCGAGCGCCCGAAGCACGGGCGCGACCTTCATGAAGTTGGGGCGCGCTGCGGCGACCAAGACGATGCGCATCAGTGGGGGGCCTTCTGCGAGGGGTGGTGGTGGGCCGTGCGACGGGAGCGGAGGGTGAGCAGGACGAATGCGGAGTTGCCGAACAGGTAGCGCTTGAACATGCGCCGGGGCTCCTGACGCAGGCGGTAGAGCCACTCGAGGCCGCTGCGCTGCATCCAGGCCGGCGCCCGCTTGGTCAGGCCGGCGTAGACGTCGAACGAGCCGCCGACGCCCATCCGGAACGGGACGCCGAGAGCGGGGCCGTACTCCCCGAGGAACAGCTCCTTGCGCGGGCTCGGGATCGCGAGGAAGAGCAGGTCCGCGTTCGTGGCCGCGACCTCGGCCACCACGTCGGCCTCCTCCTCGTCGGTCCAGTAGCCGCTCCGGGAGCCCACGACCACGATGCCCGGGTGCTCGCGCTCCGCCCGCTCGCGCACCGCGTCGACGACCTCCTGCCGTGCACCGAGGAGGAACACCGACAGGCCGTGCTCCGCAGCCTCGGCCAGCAGCCGGGTGAACAGGTCGACGCCCGCGACCCGCTCCGGGACGGGCGCGTTCAGGATCCGCGACGCCCACACCACGGCCTGGCCGTCGACGCTGACGAGGTCGCAGCCGCTGATCGCGGCAGCCAGCTCAGGGGAGCGGTCGAGCTCGACGACCTTCGCCGCGTTCAGGCAGACGTGCTGGTGCGGCAGGCCGCAGCGCACGAAGGCGTGCACCGCGCCGACGGTCTGGTCCATCGTGAGCGGGTCCACGGCCACCCCGAACAGGCGCACGCGCGGCGCCAGCGGCAGGACCGCGGGGCAGGCCGGGTCGTGCTGCTGGGTGCGAGCGGCGGCGGGGGCCGCAACGGGCTGACTGCTCATGACTCGATCCCCTGACGACGGCACGCGATCGGGGCTGGGGCAGGGTGGGGGCGGTGCCGTACAGATGTGACAACGGTTCAGGTCTTACTTCCTCGCGCGTCCCACAATTCCTGCCAGGAAGTGGCATAAATGTCCGGTTCGAAGGAGATGCGCCTTACGGGCGGCTCGTGGTAATGCGATCTGGACGTTCGACTGTTCTGTTGTGCCGTGCAACGACGTAGGTCGACCCGGGTGACGGGCGGCTGTACGTCCGCACGGAGCAGTGGCGGTGAGGACACCC
>CBIHPE010000065.1:0-17764 GCA_966212015.1 uncultured Frankiales bacterium
GGTCAGCGGCCGCTGAAGACCTCTGGTGGAGGTAGCGGGGCAACCGGCGGATCGGCGTCCCAGCAAGGAGAAGCGGTACGACGGAAGCTCGCGCCGTCCTCCACGCGCGCCTTGCCGATGGCGCGCGCCGTGACTCGACGAAGGTGATCCAGGTCGAACGGGTGGTCCGACGCCCCGAGGATCACGTTGCCGAAGCGGCGTCCGCGCAGGACGCCCGGGTCGGCGAGGACGACGACGTGCTCGAACACCTCGAGCAGGGTCGCGGCCTGGCCTCGGACGAACGGGAGGACTCCGGTGTCCGCGAGGTTCACGGCGTACACGCCGTCCTCCTTGAGGACCGTCTTGACCTCGCGCGCGAACTCGCCGGTCGCGAACCGGCTCGGCACCTGGGCGCCGCCGAAGACGTCGGCCACGACGAGGTCGCTGGTGCTGGGGGAGAGGTGCGCGAGGGCCTCGCGGCCGTCGCCGACCCTGAGCCGGAAGCCGGTCGTACCGAGGTGCTTGCGGACCACCTCGACGAGCAGGTCATCCGCCTCGACGACGACCTGGGTCGACCCGGGACGCATCGCCGCGACGTAGCGCGGGAGCGTGCACCCGCCACCACCGAGGTGCACCACGGTGATCGGGGCACCTGGTTTCCCGACGCCGTCGACCAGGTCGGCGAGCAGCCGGACGTACTCGAACTCGAGGTGCGTCGGGTCCTCGAGGTCGACGTAGGACTGGGGCGTGCCGTCGACCATCAGCTGCCAGCCGGTGGGGCGGTCGAGGTCCAGGGCGAGCTCGGCCAGGCCGAAGCGGACGGGCCAGCTGCCGCCCGTCATCCCCGGCTTCCTCGGCACTCGTCCATTCTCGCTGCAACCCGCGCGGCGCGACGGCCACGGCGGGTCATCACCGAAGGATCACGGAACGCGCGAACCTTCTGCACCCCGTCTCGGTCAGACTCAGGTGATGCGACGTGTCCCGATCCCGACGCTCGTCGCCCTCGTGCTGTGCGCGGGAGCATCCGGGGCGGCCTGGTATGAGTACGAAACGCGGCCGTACCAGGACAACCAGCGCAACTGGCTGCTCCTGATGGCGTGGACCGCCTTCGTCCTGTCGACGCTCCTGGCGCTGCGGGTGGCGCTCAAGCTGGCCGACCGGTGAAGCTCCTTCCTGTCCTGCTCCTGGCCGCGGCCTGCTCCAGCGGTGGCCACAGCGCGACCGTGTGCGGCGAGCGGAACCAGCACGCGGGAGGGCCGCTGACCGTGACCGTGAGCCGTGACGGAGACGTGGGGCCCGTCGCGGTCGACGGTCACCTCTACGTCGGCCGTGCTCACGGCGTACCCGCAGGCGAGCACGCGGCCGAGGCGCGGGGCAGCTATCCGAAGATGACCCTGACGATCGGCACCGTCGTCGTGCCGCTGGACACCAGCGGCTGCGACTAGCCGATCTCGCCGCCCTTGCCGTCGGTGCGGATGTCGGCGATGTCCTTGCAGGTGTCGCAGACGGGCAGCGACTTCGGGTCCTTCGACGGCGTGAAGACGTGGCCGCACAGGGCCTCGACGGGCGTGCCGAGGATGTAGGCCTCGGTGACCTTGCCCGGGTCCTTCACGATGTGGGCGCAGGAGCCGGGATCCTGGAGCTCGCGCTCCTCGGTGCGCTCCTCGATGAGGGTGCTGGTGCCGAGGTGGGGGGTCGTCATGCCTTCAGAGTACGGCGATGAGCCGGCGTCTACGCGAGCTCGACCCTGCCGACGTCACGTCGTCGCGACAGGAGCTACGCAGCGTCGAGGAGGTACACCTGCAGGTCGCGCAGGCCGCGCTCGACCTCGGCGGACAGGGTGCGCTCGCTGGGGGAGATGGGGCCGAGGCCGGGAGGCGGGCGGTGCCCCTCGGGGAGCTCGGCGTAGACCTCGTCCAGCTCCTCCATGACGTTCTCGAGGTTGCGGGCCGCGCAGAAGCGCGCCACGGCCAGGCAGAGCAGCAGGAAGGCCACTCCGACGAACACGGTGATTGCTACGGCCATCGTTGTTTCCCTTCCCCTGTGCAAGGTCTGTCGGCATGAACGGGCGGGGACTCAAGGGGCTGTCCGGACTGTCCACACTGCGCCCGTTCGCGGGAAGACGAACCCTCGATCGCTTGTTAGGTTGGGTGCTGCACCAGTCCATACATGGCCCCCGGACCCAAACTCGTCGCTTCGAGCGACATTCCGCCGTGAGGCGACCTGAGGGCTGGTGCACCGGCCGTCCCAGGGGAGACCCTGGGGCGGCCGTTCTTACGAGCGACAGGAGCCTCAGTGACCGAGCGAAGGACCGAGCGACCGTCCCGCGTCCGGTGCATGCCGCCGGTCGAGGTCGACGCGCACGCCGCCGCCGCGGGTCACTTCGAGGCGGAGCTGGTGTCGCGGCTCGAGAAGGCGCTCGCCACCCTGCCGGACGCTGAGCGGACGGCGGTCATCGCGGCGATCGGCTACGCCGGTGGCTCGGTCGGCGCGGCGATGGAGCTCGGACTCGAGGTCGAGGACGCCGACGCCCTCACACGCAACGGCCTGCAGCTGCTGCGCGCCGCGCTGTCAGACGTGGACGCCCACGGGGTCCCGCTCGTCTGAGCGGCTGTCCGGGCGACACAGCGCCAGCACACCGGCGACGGACAGGACCGTCCCGGCGATCACCATCGCGACCTTGGCGGCGCTGGTCGGCAGGTCCTCGTGCAGGACGCTGACCGCGAGGACGACCGCGACGACGGGCTCGACGATCGACAGGGCGGCCAGCGGTGCGCCGAGGTCGCCGGTCTGGAAGGCGACCTGGGCCAGCAACAGGCCCAGCGCCCCGACGGCGAGGGCGGCGTAGGGGGCCCAGGAGGTCAGCAGGTCCGACCAGTCGCCCCAGCGGTTCGCGGCGACGGCGAGCAGCACCGACCCGGCACCGATGACCGCTCCGGCCCCGGCGCCGGCAGCGGCACCGCCGAAGCGGGGGTGCCCCCGCTGGGCGTGGTGGGGTACGACCTGGGCGGCGATCACGGCGCCTGCGACCGCGGCAGCGGCCCGCGCGGGGTCGACGCCCGAGGGCGTCGACGACAGCGCCGGCGCCAGCAGGGCGATGCCGGGGGAGCACAGGGCGAGGCCGACGACCTCGTGCCGGAGCAGCGACCTCTTGGCGAGGGCGGCCGAGAGCAGGGCTGCCAGGGGCAGACCGGCGACGAGGAGGGTCTGGACGAGGCCGACCGACCCGAGCCCGAGGGCGACGCCCTGCAGGACCACAGCGCCGCCGTCACAGACCATCCCGAGCAGCCACAGCGGACGCTTGGCGAGTCGCACGAGCAGGCTGGCGGAGGGTCCGGGGTCGACCGCGTGGGCCTCCTGGTGCTGCAGCGCGGACGCGACCGCGAACAGGCCGGCGGCGCCGAGCGCAGCGGCGACGGCCCCGATCACAGCAGGCCGTGCGCGCCGACGGTCCCGACCTCGAGGCCGCGCTCGCGGAGGCTGTCGACGAGGGTCGGCAGGGCGCCGAGCGTCGCGCGCCACGAGCCGGGCTCGCTGGTGCAGTCGCTGTCGTGGAGCAGCACCGTGCCGCCGTCGAGGTCGCCCTTGAGCACCTCGTCCACGACGTACGACGGCGTCAGGTCGCGCTGCCAGTCCTGGCCCCACGCGGTCCACAGCACTGTCCGCAGCCCGAGCCTGCCTGCCTCGACGAGGTCGGCCGTCGTGAGCGCGCCGTAGGGCGGACGGAAGTACTCGGGCCGTACTCCCGTCTGCTTCTCGATGATCTCGGCCGTGCGGGCCAGCTGGTCACGGGTGCGGGGGCCCGGGAGGTTGCGCAGGTGGTTGCGGTGGTCCCAGGAGTGGACGGCCACCTCGTGACCGGCGTCGACGACCTGCTTGGCCACGTCGGGGTAGCGCTCGCACATCTCGCCGAGCAGGAAGAACGTCGCCTTCGTGTCGACGGCCTTCAGCGCCTCGAGGAACCGCGGCGTGCTCTGCGCGTCAGGGCCGTCGTCGAAGGTCAGCGCGACGTGGCCGGCCCGTCCACGGCCGTTGATGCGCGGCGCGAACCGCTTCCCGGCCGGGACGAACGTGCTCATCGGCGCCGCCTGGACGGCCGCGGCGACAGCCCCGCAGGCGAGCAGGGCCTTCCCGAGCATCAGCGCTCGTCGGTGAAGACGTCCGCGAGCGGGCGCTGGGGCAGAGCCTGGCCGGTGGTCAGGACCGTGAGGGCCTTGAGGTCCTGCTCGACCTGGGTGGCCGTGCGGCCGCGCTCGTCGAGGATGACGACGTCGCCGAGCTTGACGCTGGTCGGCAGCACCCCGTTGCGGACGATGACCTTGCTCAGCGCGAGCTGCACCTTGTGGTCACGCGCGACGGTCCACTCGACGATGCCGGGGGCCTTGAGGCAGACGACCCGCGGGCGCTCCCCGGGCGCGAAGGACGCGGCCTGGGCGGCGTAGCTCATCGACCGCTGCAGGGTGCGCGGGTTGCGGCTGCGGACCCCGGTGTCGGCGCCGACGACGCTGATCCCCTGGGAGACCAGGGACTGCACGTCGGTCGGGGTCGGCGCGTTGGCGCTGTGCCGCACCGCGACGGTCGTCGCATAGCTGCGGAGGGCGCTGACGACCCTGGTGTCGGCGACCTGGTCGTGGTCGACCAGCGCCGCGACGTAGACCGCGCGCTTGCTGTTGGCGACGCCGACGCCGTGCTCGCTGGCCTGGGCCACACCGAAGGAGACGGCCGTGATGGAGAGGGGTACGCCGGCAGCGACTGCCCCGACGCGGGTCGCCCACGTCCGCGTCGCCGGGCGCTGCGGCACGACCACCGGCGCCTGGGCCAGCTCGAGGAGCTCGTCCGTCGGGTCGGTCAGGAACATGCCGCGGGCAGCAGCGACCATGGCCGCGCCCTCGTCCGTCCGCGACAGGCGACGGATCTCGCTGATGAGCTCGTCCTGGGACGTCGCGTCGGCGGCGACCCCGGCCTCCTTCATGGCGAGGGAGTTGCGGTGCCCGTGCCCCGGGAGGCAGGCGTAGCCGATGACGGGGACGCCGACGGCGAAGCCCTCGAGGCAGGACAGGCCACCCGCGTTGTGGACCATGACGTCGGAGGCGGCCAGCAGGCGGCGTACTTCCTTGGTCCAGCCGAGCCCGATGATCCCGGCCTCGTTGTCGAGCTCCTTGAGCAGGTCCTCGTTGCGGCCGCACAGCACGACCGGCACGCCGACGCCGGCGTCGCGGATGGCGCGCGCCGTGTCGCCGATGTTGCCGACGCCCCAGGAGCCGCCGACGAGCAGCACCAGGTGCTGGTCGTCGGTCAGGCCGAGCATCTCCCGACCCTCGGCGCGCTCGGTGGCGGTCGCGGGCTCGAGGAAGGTGTCGGGCAGGACCGGGCCGACGGCCTCGGCATGGACGCCCACGCGGTTGATCGACTCGACAGCGCTGCCGTGCCAGACGGTGAAGTTCTTGTCGAGCCCCTTGTGCAGCCACAGGGCGTGCACGTCGACGTCGGTGAGAAAGCCGACGGCGGGGATCGGCAGCTTGCCTGCCTTGCGCAGGGCGCCAGTGGCCTGGCAGCCGAGCGGGTAGGTCGAGATGACGACGTCGTAGTCGCGCGCCAGCTTGCGGACGCGGCGCTTGCCCATCTGGCCGAGGTACTGGGCGATGGGGGAGATGATCCCGCGGTCCATCTTCCCGTAGAGCCACTCGTAGGAGGCCGGGGCGTACTTCAGCTGGCCCTGGTAGAAGGACCGGTAGAACGGGCCCATCCGGGCCGGCAGCATCTCGAGGTAGTCGAAGACCTTCGCCTCGGCGCCGCGGGCGTGCAGCCGCCGCTCCAGCTCGTAGGCGACCCCGTCGTGGCCAGCGCCCATGGCGGCGCTGATGATCATGACGGCAGGCACGTCAGAGGTCGCTCGTGCGCGCGCACGGGGCACCGCGCACCTCCACTGGACCGTTGCCACCCACGCTGGCGGCACTCGTGGATCAAGTGTGCCAGGTGAAACCTGTGAGCGCGCGAAGGTTGGCCGCCCGGCGTGGTGAGAGGTCGGTCACTCTGCGTCAGCACGGGCGTGTCGGTCCCGTACCCGGGTACCTGGCTCCCCGAACATAGGACGAGGCCCCTTCCATGTAGGAGATGGAAGGGGCCTCGTGACGGTCCCGGTGCCCCAGGCGCTGCCTTGCGGCGTCGCCCTGGCCTTCCGAGCCCGCGTGGACCCGTCTCGCCGGCTGCCCTTGCGGGTGCCCTGCCGACCTGGTCCCCGGTCGGTGCCGGCTGCGCCTTGCGGCGTGCCCTGCTCCGTCCGGTCGGACCTGCTGGCCGGCCTGCCTCGCGGCTGCCCTGCCTCTCGGTCCCCGGTCCTGGTGGCTGCCCTTGCGGGTGCCCGCCTGGTCCGGTGGGGGTCTGAGTGCCTCGGCGGCCTTGCGGCTGCCGGTGTCTCTCGATCCCGTGGCCCTCGAGTCCCAGCTGGCTGCTCGCAGATGCTTGCGGCTGCTCTGTCCTCGCGGTCCGGGTGGACCTGCCCGCCGGCTGCCCTTGCGGGCGCCCTGCCTGGAGGTCCGGTGGACCTGGTGACCGGCCGGTCTTGCGACTGCCCTGGCCTTCGGTCCTGGGCCTTCGGGTCGACCTGCCTTGCGGCTGTCCTGCCTTCCGGTCCTGGGCTCCGGTGCCGCTCCGCCTTGCGGTGGTGCGTCCGGTGGCCCCGAGCTCCGGTGCCGGCCTGCCTTGCGGCTGCCCTGCCCGGTGGCCCGATGTCGCTGGTCCCGCTGCCGGTGACCTCTGCTTCCCGTGTCGCCTGGGTTGCCCCAGCCGTCGCGGTCCGCACTGTCTGCCGACCTCGGTCCTTCGCGACGCCGCTCCGTGTCCAGCACCTGCTCTTGCGAGCTGGTACCGACCTCCGGTCCGACCGCCAGCGGCCTTCGTCGTACCCCCTCGCCGGTCCGGTCTCCCGGTCCTGCGCGGCTCCGGGAGTCGCCCCCCGGGTGGTTCGTCGTTCCTTCTGGCTGGGGGATGTTTAGTCCGCTGTGACGAGCAGCACAAGACCTGGGAACAAAGAACTTTTGGCCAATTTCGCCACCCACAAGTTGTCCCCAGGACGCCCGCGTGTCGTCCCCAGTTCATCCGGGTTGTGCACCGGTTGTGCACCGCGCCGTCCCCAACCTGTGGACATCTCGGAGACGGTCCCGAGGCCGGGGGACGATGGGGGAGGGGCGTCGTGGGGACGCCGTCGAACCCCCTTCGTCGGCGCGGGGAGGGCGTCAGAGCTTGACGCCGTGGGCCCTCAGCCAGGCGATCGGGTCGACGGGCCGGTCGTCGACGCGGACCTCGGCGTGCAGGTGCGGGCCGGTCGACTCGCCCTCGGAGCCGACGAGCGCGATCACCTGGCCCGCCCGGACGGGGCCGCTCTCGACGATGATCCGGGAGACGTGGCCGTAGACGGTGGTGACGCCGCCGGGGTGGCTGAGGACGACCTCCTGGCCGAAGCCGCGGGCCGGGCCGGCGTAGAGGACGACGCCGTCGGACATCGCGTAGACGGGCGTGCCGTAGGGCGCGCCGATGTCGATGCCGGCGTGGAACTTCACGACGTGCTCGATGGGGTGCATGCGGTAGCCGAACGGGGAGCTCAGGTGGCCGCCGACGATCGGGAAGACCCATCCGCCGCGGATCACCTTGGTGGTCCGGGTGTACTGGACCGCGACGACGGAGGTGCCCGGGGCGGCAGCGCGAGCGAGCCTCGCGCTGTCCTCGGAGAGCCGCTGCGGGGCGCTCAGCAGCAGGCCGGTGCCCGCCGTCAGCCCGAGCTCCTCGGCCCGTTGGCTGTCGACGACCAGGCCGATCCCGGGGATGGCCGTGGTCGTGAACGAGCCGACCCGCAGCCTGGCCGGGAAGGTGCCCTGCATGAGCACCTCACCACCCAGCGGCAGCTCGTAGGCGCGGCCGACGACGTGGGCGACCGCCCCGGCGCCCGCGGCGACCGACTGCCAGACCGCGGTCGACTCGGCGGTGCCCTTCGGTGTCCAGGCGCGGAACGTGGACGGGTCGACGCCGAGCGCGGTGGTCTTGCCCTTCTCGACGAACACCTTGCCGGCGCTCACCAGCAGCGAGGCCTTCGCGCCGGTGGCCTTGACCAGCTTCGTCACCTGGGCGTCGGTGAACGGCTGGTCGGACGTGACGAGCACGCTGGTCGGGATGCGCTTCGTGAGCGGCGCGACAGGCGGGGCGGCCGTGACGGTGGGCGTCGCTCCGACCCTGGCGGGGGTGGTCGTCGTGTGGCGCGCGAGGACGAGGCCACCGCCCGCGACGACGAGCCCGAGGGCGAGCAGCGCGACGGGGAGGGCCTTCAGCACCCTCGGCGAGACGCGCACGGACCCCATGGTCCCCGCATCGGCGTCCGCAGCGGGGGACCTAAGAGGGCAGCGGGATGCCCAGCACCTCTTCGGTGATCTCCCAGAGCCGCGCGGCGGTCGCCGGGTCGCTGCCGGTCGTGTAGACGTCGAGCAGGTGCGGCTTCCCGCGCCACTGGTTCAGCAGCTTCGGTCCGACGAACGAGCCGCTGGGGGCGTCCAGGGCCATCAGGGTCGGCAGCGCGCCGGCCTTCGCGGACTGCATGAACGGCGGGCCGACGACCTTGGCGGCGGGCACGAGCCAGCCGTAGCCGTTCTCCCGCATCTGCCGCAGGAACAGGTTCGTCCAGCTGACGCCGGGGTGCGCGGCCACGACCGGCACCCGGTCGCCGACGCGCCGGTGCAGCTCCTGGGCGAGCAGCAGGTTGGCCTGCTTGGTGTTGGCGTAGACGGACATCGGGTCGTAGGCGGGCGGGGTCACGAGCTCCTCGGCCGTGATCCCCGGGTGCAGGCGGCCGCCGCGGGCGGCGATCGAGCTGATGATGACGATGCGCTTCGTGCGGTCGAACAGCCGGGCGATCAGCGCCGCGTGGCCGAAGTGGTTGGTGCCCATCTGCCGCTCGAGGGCCTGGGTCGTCATGAGCATCGGGCCGCCCATGACGCCGGCGTTGCACACCAGGGCGTCGACCTCACCGGTCTGCTCGGCGAACCGCTGGACGCTGTCGAGGTCCGCCAGGTCGAGCTCGCGCACCTCGAAGCCGGGAGCCTCGCGCTGCGAGCGGGCCACGTCGCGGCACGCGAGGATGACCCTCGCACCCTGCTTCTTCAGTGCCTGCGCGGCCCTCAGGCCGATGCCGGAGTTTCCTCCGGTGATGACGACCGAGCGGCCGTCCCAGGTCACTTGAAGTCGGGCGGCGCGGAGGTGACGGCGTTGGGCGTGTTGCTGTAGCCGGGCTCGACCTTCGTCCCGCCGGCCTGCTCGGTGACAGCCCAGACACCGACGGAGTAGACGACCACGCCCAGAACGGCGGTGATCCAGAGCTTTGCCATGCCTGACAACCTACCGTCAGCCGTCGAGCCCGAGCACCAGGGGGAGCACCGCGTCGGCCCCGGCGCGTCGCAGCACGCGCGCGGCCTCGGTCAGCGTCCACCCGGAGTCGGTGCGGTCGTCGACGAGCAGCACCCGCTGCCCGGCCAGCTCCCAGTCGGCGGGTACGGCGAAGGCGCCGTGCACGGAACGCGCGCGCTGCGCCGAGTTGCTGCCGGCCTGGGACGGCTGCCCGACCAGCTCGAGGGTGCCGAGCGGGGTCAGCCGGCCGAGCTCGGCGAGCCTCGCGGCGAGCGACCCGACCAGCTGCGGGCGGCTGCGGGACGGGATCGCGACGACCACGGTCGGCCGCTCCTCCCAGTCCCAGGCAGCGAGCACCTTCACGACGGCGTTCACGACGTCCTGCGGCACCTGCTGGTCGGGAGCCCGGAGCAGCTCGCGCAACCGGGTGCCCCAGCCGAGGTCCGACAGCCGGCCCAGCGCGCGGCCCGCGGCGGCCTGGTCGCCGGCGCCGATCCTGCCCTTGAGCCCCTCGAGGCCGGTCGGCCACATCTTGCGCGGCTCGAGCACGATGCCGGGGCGCCCGAGCGCCTCCTGCGCGGCCTGCAGCGACGCCGGGTCGACGTCGGTCGAGAGCGGGGTGCCGAGGCAGTTGTCGCAGCGGCCGCAGGGCGCGGCCGACGGGTCGTCGAGCTGCTTGCGGAGGTACTCCATCCGGCAGCCGCTCGTGCTGACGTAGTCGCGCATCGCCTGCTGCTCGGCCTGACGGTCGGCGTCGACCTGGGCGTACCGCTCGGCGTCGTACGACCACGGCTGACCCGTGCCGGTCCAGCCGCCCTGGACGCGGCGGACGGCCCCGTCGACGTCGAGCACCTTGAGCATCGTCTCGAGCCGGGTGCGGCGGAGCTCGACCCGCGGCTCGAGGGCTGCCGTCGAGAGCGTCACGCCGTCGAGGGCGGCCAGCACCTGCCGTACCTGCTCCTCCGGCGGGAAGGCGAGGGACGCGAAGTACTGCCAGATGGCCTCGTCCTCCCGCCCCGGGAGCAGCACCACCTCGGCACGCTCGACGCCGCGGCCCGCACGGCCGACCTGCTGGTAGTAGGCGATCGGCGAGGCCGGCGCCCCGAGGTGCACGACGAAGCCGAGGTCGGGCTTGTCGAAGCCCATCCCGAGAGCGCTGGTCGCGACGAGCACCTTGATGCGGTTGGCGAGCAGGTCCTCCTCGGCCTGCCGGCGCTCCGCGTCGTCGCTCTTGCCGGAGTAGGCGACGGCCGAGATCCCCTGGGAAGCAAGGAAAGCAGCCACGTCCTCGGTGGCGGCAACGGTCAGCGTGTAGACGATGCCGGAGCCGGTAGACCGCTTCAGCCAGTCGACCAGCCAGGCCAGCCGGTGCGCCGGGTCGGGCAGCACGGCGGCGGACAGGTGCAGCGACTCGCGCTCGAGGGCGCCGCGCAGGACGAGGGTGTCGTCGCCCAGCTGGGTCGCGACGTCGTTGACGACGCGGGCGTTGGCGGTGGCCGTCGTGGCGAGGACCGGGACGCCGGGGCGCAGATCCTCGAGCAGCGTGCGGATGCGGCGGTAGTCGGGGCGGAAGTCGTGCCCCCAGTCGCTGATGCAGTGCGCCTCGTCGATGACGACCAGCCCCGCCGTCGCCGCGAGCTGGGGCAGCACCTCGTCGCGGAACCCGGGGTTGTTGAGGCGCTCCGGGCTGACGAGCAGCACGTCGACGTGACCGTTCTTGACGTCGTCGTAGACCTCCTGCCACTGGTCGACGTTGCTGGAGTTGACCGTGGTGGCGCGGATGCCGGCGCGCTCCGCAGCCGCGACCTGGTTGCGCATCAGGGCCAGCAGCGGGCTGACGATCACCGTCGGCCCGGCGCCCTGCTCGCGCAGCAGCGCCGTCGCGACGAAGTAGACCGCCGACTTGCCCCAGCCGGTGCGCTGCACGACGAGGGCGCGGCGCTTGTCCTCGACCAGCGCGCTGATCGCCGTCCACTGGTCGTCGCGCAGCCGGGCACCGGCACCCGCCAGTGCTTCCAGGACCTGCTCTGCGCGCTCTCTCACCCGGGTGACGCTAGGCGACGGGTCGGACGGGTCGCCCCGACCCTGTGGACAGGGTCAGGCCGGAAGGTCGTCGAGGTCGAGGTGGGCCTCGGGGTCGGCCCAGCGGCGAGCCCGCTGCTCCTGGACCCGCTTCTGGCGCAGGGCGAAGCGGTCCTCGCGGTGCTTCTCGACGTCGGCGACGCGCACCCGGCGTCGCCGGCCGTCGGCGCCGAGGTGCGAGGGGAGCTGGCCGGACTCGAGCAGCGAGATCACCGCCGTCGGGGACATCCCCAGGTGGACCGCCGCCTCCTCGATGGACAGGTCCGGCCCGTGGTCCTTCTCGTCGCTCACGCCACCATCATCCCACGGCGACCAGGCAGAACGCGTTGCCCTCGGGGTCCTTCAGGACTGTCCAGTGCTGACCCATCTCGGAGACCTCCGCGACCACCGTGGCACCCAGCTCGACGGCCCTCGCCACGTCGGCAGCGAGGTCCTCGCTGTCGAGGTCGAGGTGCAGCCGGCCGGTCGTGGGCAGCTCATCGACCTGCTGGAACAGCAGCCGCGGCTGACCGGGCTCGACGGGGTGCAGGCCGAGGTACTGCTCGGCCTCGCCGCGCGGGGTCGTGCCCAGCAGGGCGCACCAGAAGGCCGAGAGGGCGTGCTTGTCGAGGCAGAGGACGTTGATGCCGTCGATCCGAGGTCCTGTCATGACTCCGCAACATGCCAGACGTAGGGTCGGCACGTGGTCACGCGCAAGGAGTACGACGACGCGGTGGCGGACCTCCGCCGTCAGTTGGCGGCGCTGCCCGCCGACGCTCCGGTGCGGCTGGGCAAGAAGACGTCCAACCTGTTCCGCCCCCGGGCGGAGGTGTCGCACCGGCTCGACGTGTCGGCGTTCTCCGGGGTGCTGTCGGTCGAGGACGGCTTCGCCGAGGTGCTCGGCATGACGACGTACGAGGACCTCGTCGACGCGACCCTGCCGACCGGGCAGATGCCGCTGGTCGTCCCGCAGCTCAAGACCATCACGCTGGGCGGGGCCGTCACCGGGCTCGGCATCGAGAGCTCGAGCTTCCGCAACGGCGTGCCGCACGAGTCGGTCGTCGAGCTGGACGTGCTCACCGGCTCGGGCGAGGTCGTGACGTGCTCGCGCACGGAGAACAGCGACCTGTTCTTCGGGTTCGCCAACTCCTACGGGACGCTCGGCTACGCGCTGCGGCTGCGGATCGAGCTGGAGCGGGTGCACAAGTACGTGCACCTGCAGCACGTCCGCTGCGCCTCGGTCGCTGAGGCCGCAGAGGTGATGGCGACGCACTGCGCTGACAGGACTGCGGACTTCTGCGACGGGACGTGGTTCTCGCCCACCGAGGTCTACGTGACCCTCGGCCGGTGGTGCGACCGGCCGCCGCTGCTGTCGGACTACACCGGCATGGGCATCTACTACCGGTCGATCCAGGAGAAGACCGAGGACTGGCTGACCGTCCGCGACTACCTCTGGCGCTGGGACACCGACTGGTTCTGGTGCAGCCGCGCCTTCGGCGTGCAGAACCCCGCCGTCCGGCGCTGGATCCCGAGGCGCTACCTGCGCTCCGACGTGTGGTGGAAGCTCGTGGCTCTCGAGCGCAAGCACCGGTTCAAGGCCAGGTGGGACAGCCGCAAGGGCCTGCCCGACCGCGAGGACGTGGTGCAGGACGTCGAGGTGCCGATCGACCGGCTCGAGGAGTTCATGGACTTCTTCGTGCGCGAGATCCCGATCGAGCCCGTCTGGTTCTGCCCCATGAAGCAGCGCTCGGCCGAGGACGTCTGGGAGCTCTACCGGTTCGACCCGGCCCAGCTCTACGTCAACGTCGGCTTCTGGTCGAGCGTGGCGCTCGAGCCGGGCGAGGACCCCTCGACGCACAACCGGCTGATCGAGGACGAGGTCGACCGCCTGGGCGGCCGGAAGTCCTTGTACAGCACGGTGTTCTACGACCGGGAGCACTTCTGGGAGCTGTACAACGGACCGGTCTACGAGCTGCTGAAGAAGCGGTGGGACCCGGACTCCCGGCTGCTGGACCTGTACGACAAGACCGTGAGGGGACGATGACGTTGAAGGTCGCTGACGCACTGGCCGCTGTGCTGCCCGAGCAGACTCGCGTGGAGGCCTACGACGGCTCCGCCGCCGGTCCCCCCGAGGCGCCGATCGTGTTCAAGGTGCAGTCGCCCCAGGCGATCTCGCACCTGGTCAGCGCGCCGGGGGAGCTCGGCATGGCGCGGGCCTACATCTCGGGCGACCTCGACGTCACCGCTCCCGACCACTACACGCTGCTGCGCGCCCTGACCCGCACGAAGATGGGCGACCTCACCTGGGGCGAGCGGTGGCAGGTGCTGAAGTCGCTCGGCAAGGAGGCGCTGCACTGGGTGGAGCCGCCGCCGCAGGAGGTCGGCGCGAAGCGCTACCTGTCCGGTCTGCGGGCCCACTCCAAGGGCCGGGACGCGGCAGCCATCGCGCACCACTACGACGTGTCGAACACCTTCTACGAGTGGGTGCTCGGGCCCTCGATGGCCTACACCTGCGCGACGTACACCTCGGCCGACGCGACCCTCGAAGAGGCGCAGTACGCCAAGTTCGACCTGGTCTGCCAGAAGCTCGCGCTGAAGCCCGGCATGCGGCTGCTCGACGTCGGCTGCGGGTGGGGCGGCATGGCGATGCACGCGGCCCAGAACTACGGCGTCTCCGTCGTCGCCGCGACGCTCTCGCGGCAGCAGGCCGAGTGGGGTCGCAAGGCCGCCGCCGAGCGCGGGCTGACCGACCTCGTCGACATCCGCTTCAGCGACTACCGCGACGTGCACGACACCGGCTTCGACGCCATCAGCTCCATCGGTCTGACCGAGCACATCGGGATCCACCAGCTGTCGTCGTACGCCTCCTTCCTCGCGGCGAAGCTGAAGCCGCAAGGTCGGCTGCTCAACCACTGCATCACCCGCAACGACGACCACTCCGCCCCGATCGCCAAGCGCGGCTTCATCCCGCGCTACGTGTTCCCGGACGGCGAGCTGCCCGGCGTCGGCCGGATCATCGGCGAGCTGCAGCGGGCGGGCCTCGAGATCCGGCACGAGGAGAACCTGCGCGAGCACTACGCGCTGACGCTGCGCGACTGGTGTCGCAACCTCGACGACCACTGGGACGAGGCGGTCGGCGAGGTCGGGCTGGGGACGGCGCGGGTCTGGGCGCTCTACCTGGCCGGGTCGCGGATCGGCTTCGAGATCAACCAGATCCAGCTGCACCAGGTGCTCGCGGTGAAGACCGTCGACGGCGTCAGCGGCTTCCCCCTCCGCCCCACCTACTGACGGCGGTCCCTGGGACTTCCGGGCGCGACACGCCGACGATTCCCGCCACGATGTCCCAGGGACTCCGGGGTCAGGGACGGCGCTGGTAGGGCCTGGGCAAGCGGTTGGGCGGGCGGATCGGCTCGATCTTCGCGTCGCCGTTCGACCGCACGCCGGTCCACGGGCCGGGTACGGCGTCGAGGCGGTCGATCAGCGCGTACGCGACGGCCTCGTAGTTGATGCGCCAGCCGCGGAAGTCGGGCCACGCCTCCTCGGGAGTCCGCTCGACGCGGAACGTGGTCGAGGTGATCCGGGCGATGCCGGCGAGGTAGTCGTCGTAGGTCAGCAGGAGCTCGTTGTCGGGGTCCGGGTCGTGGTCGACGTCGAGCCCGACGGTCTCCGCGATCGAGCGGAGCGCGAGGAAGCCCATCCGCAGGCAGAGCCGGGCCTGCACGACGGGCGCGCCGGCCGGGGCGAGCGCCATCCAGAGCGCGGCGCTGTCGAGGACCGCGACCAGGCCGACGACCCACGAGCCGAGCTTCGTCGGAGACCGGAACCGCGTCAGCACGGGGTAGTTGGTGTGCGACTCCGACAGGTCGGCGGCCCAGCGCTCCCAGTCGAGGTAGAACTCGTCCATCACGGCGCCGTCCTCGTCCGCGCCGAAGCCGAACCGCGTGCGGGCCAGGATCTCCGGGCCCCAGGCGGGGGTGCCGGCCCGCGACGACAGCAGCGTCACCTCGGTCTCGCGCCGGTTGAACGCCCCGTAGAGGGTCGGGAGGTAGCCGATCTGGAGCGCCACCACGACGAGGCCGGAGGCGGCGGCGAGGTAGTCGATGACGGTCAGCGGTACGCCGTCCGGGCCGGCGTAGCCGAGGGTGAACAGCGAGGACCCTGCCTGCGCGAAGGCGTGCTCGACGGTCAGGTCGTGGAACGGCAGCAGCAGGAACGCGAAGCCGGTGTAGAACAGCACCAGCCAGACCGCGAGCTGGCACAGGATCGTGCTGGCGGCCTGGGAGGCGAGCCGGTCGTCCCGGGTCTTGTAGTCGCGGACGTGCCTGGTCGCGAGCTTGTAGCCCTTGTCGACGAACCGGTCGACGGTCAGCGCGATCTTGTCGCGGCGGCGCCGCGGCACGACGAGGGTGCGGATGACGGAGCCCCACGTGAGCAGCACGAGGAGCCCGCCCAGGACCGCGCCGACGATCTTCACGCGCGCGAGTCTGTCAGGAGTTCGCCCAGTCGGAGAAGGGGACGTTCCAGTCGGACATGCCCGGGTCGGACAGCTTCGGGCCGACCCCGGCGTGGATGATGTCGACGACGTCGCCGCGCTTCACCAGGTCGAAGAACCAGGCGGCGTCCGACGGCGAGATGTTGACGCAGCCGTGGCTGACGTTGCGGACGCCCTGGTCGCGCACGCTCCAGTCCGCCGAGTGCACGAACGCCCCGCCGTAGGAGATCCGGACGCTGTTGGGGACCTTCTCGTAGTAGCCGTCGGGGCTGCTGCGCGGGATCCCGACGGTGCTCGAGTCCATGACCTTGAGCTTCGTCTTCTCGAGGACAAGGTGGACGCCGCCCTTGGTGGGGTACTTGTCGCGGCCGGTGCTGACCTTGACGACCCGCAGCACCACGCCGTTCTTCTTCACCGTCATGACGTGCTTGGTGACGTCGACGGTGCTGACGATCGCGTCGCCGATGGAGTACGACGTCTCCCGCTGGCCCTCGCCCCACGTGCCGTCGGAGAGCTTGAGCCTCGCGAAGTCGAGGTGGGCCGTGACCTTCGTGCCGGCGGCCCAGTACGTCGGCCCGCGGTAGTGCAGCTCGGTCGGGCTCATCCAGCGCCACGCGCCCGCGACAGACGGCGTCGACGTGACGCTCAGCCGGTCGACCACGGCCTGCCGGTCGGCGTGGCCGTTGACGGCGCGGTTCAGGGTGATGATCACCGGCAGCCCGATGCCGACGACCTTGCCGTCGCCGGGGGAGAGCACCGCCTTCAGGACCTTCGTCGCGGCGGTCGTGCGCGGCGCCTGCTGCAGCTCGTGGGTCTTGCCTGCGGCGTCCTGGACCGTGGCCCGCACCTGGTACGTCGACGACGGGAGCAGCGTGTCAGCCGACGTCCACGACCCGCCGGTCAGGGTGCCCGCGACGGGCCGGCCGTCGGCGTCCGTGGCGATGACGTCCGTGAGCGTCCCGTCCGTCACCGAGACGGCGAGCGGCTGGTCCCAGGGCACCGTGGAGGCGAGGACGAGGGTCGGTGTCGCGACCGGCGTGTCGTCGGAGGCGGAGACTGCGGGCGTACGCCCGTGCCCGATGCTCCACCCCACGGCTCCGCCGAACGCCAGGCCACCTGCGAGCAGGGCGGCGATGACGGTCGTCTTCTTCGCGGAGGGCACGAGCCGAGGGTCCTTGTCCGTCGAGCGGCTGTCGGGTCAGGACAACAGCCGCGGCTGGTCCCATCTTCCCGCACGACGGCGCGAGGGCGCTGGGAAGCGGCGTGTGCTCGTGCTCACTCCAGGGTGAGCCCTTGCTAGCTCGAGCGGAGAGCCGCTTCGACCGCGGCGAGCGTCGCCGAGTCGATGTCCACGACGCCGTGGTCGGCGGCGGCGTGCGCGCCGACGGCGGACAGCACCGCTTCCTTGGTGTCTCCCGTGAGCACGGACGAGCAGCCGGGGATGACGTCACCGCAGGCGAGGGTCCAGGGCATGGCAGGTGTTCCTTCCTTGGTTCTCAGGGCGCCAGGGGGAGGCGTGCCCAGAAGACGGTGGCTCCGGTGTCGCCGGCGACCCCCACCTGGCCGCCGGAGGCGACGATGAGGGTGCGGACGACGTAGAGCGCGAGGCCGTTGCCGTCGCCGCGGGCTGCGGCTCCGAACGGCTCGAAGAGAGCGGCGGCCTCGTCGGCGGTGAGCTGGACGCCCGACGCCCGCACGGTGAGCAGGGCAGCGCCGCCGACGACCTGCAGCACGACCTTCTGATCGCTCGGGCCGGCGTACCGCAGCACGTGCTGCAGCAGGGCCGTCAGCGCCTGCCGGAGGTGAGCGGGATCGGCGTCCACGACCACGGGCAGCCGCTGC
>CBIHPE010000066.1:0-17437 GCA_966212015.1 uncultured Frankiales bacterium
TCGACCGCGGGGTGGTGACCCAGGTGCCGTTCGAGGTCTTCACGCTGCAACTGGCCATCGCCGTACCCCTGGGCGAGACCCGCGACGGGCTCCCGGCGGAGTCGGACCAGGAGAACCTGCGCACCCTCGAGCAGGGCATGGTCGACATGGCGAGCGGTGAGGCGCGGCTGGTCGCGCGGATGACGCTCGAGGGCGTCCGCGAGTGGATGTTCTACGCCCGCACGACCGAGTGGGCCACGCCGTTCGTGCAGGCGGGCCTGTCGGTGAAGTACGCCGAGGACCCGCAGTTCCTGGGGCTGCTGGAGCTAGCCGGCGCGCAGGGCTAGTCCCCTCGGGCGGTTGGCCAGAGCGAGCACGAGCTCCTCGGCGGGGGCCGCCACCGTCGTACCCGTCCCGTGCTCCCAGTCCAGGTCAGTGGCCTGCAGGTGCCACCCGTCGAGGCCGATGCCGAACGGGCTCGGGTCGACCACCAGGGCGTCGAGGACCAGCCGCACCGCTGCGTCGTCGGAGGTGCGCGGGAGGCCGAGGGCGACGGTGATGTCGAGGCCGTGGATGACGGCGTGCGTCAGCGCGCCGAGCGCGCCGCCGCCCGGCATCGCGAAGCCCGCGCGGACGTCGCTGCGGCGATCGGCGAGCAGCGACGGCCAGTCGCGCGCGGCGTCGCGGCGCGCGACGGTCTCGGACAGCGCCGCGAAGTCGAAGCCGACGGCGGCGAGCTCGGCGCCGAAGGCCTGCTCGTCGTAGCGGGCGGCCATCGTCAGGTGGGCGACCACGTGCCGCACCTGCCACCCCTGGCACAGCGAGGGTGCGTCGGGATCACTGCCCTCGAGGGCGTCGGCCAGCGAGCGCAGCTGCGGGCCGACCAGTGACTGCACGTTCACGAGATGGTCCCTTCCGAGAGGTAGGCGGACATCCGGTCCAGGGCGGTGCCCCACCCGGCGAGCGCCTCCGGCGTGCGCATCTCCGGGGGCAGGCCCCGGCGGGTCGTGACGACCTCGGTGGTGCCGTCGTCGAGGGGCACCAGTGCGAGCTCGGTGACCGTTCCCGACGCGGTCTCGCGCCAGGACAGGAACGTGGGCCGCTCGACCCGCACGTACTCGGCCCGCATCGTGTGCGAGAGCCCGGTCGTGTCGTTGACCATCGTGGTCTCGAAGGCCCCGCCGGGACGCAGGTCGACGACGATGCCGTCGACGGGGGTGGTCGTGCCGGCCGGTCCCCAGAAGTGCGTCAGGTGCGCCGGCTCGGTGAGGCAGGCGAAGACGCGCTCCACCGGCGCGGCGTGCACGTGGCGGACGGTGAACGTCTCGCTCATGACGGCCGGCTCATGACTGCAGGTAGTCGGCGAGGCGGGCGTGCCGGTCGACCCACTCCTGGCGCTGGGCGTCCACCCACTGCAGGACCTCGACCAGCCGGTCCACCTCGAGGTGCGCCGGTCGCGACTGTGCGACCTGACGGCGCGTCACGAGCCCGGCGTCCTCGAGCACCCGCAGGTGCCGCGACACCGCCTGCTGCGTCAGGTCGAACGGCTCCCCGACCTCCTTGACGGTGGCGTCTCCACAGGCCAGCCGAGCGACGATCGTCAGGCGGGTCGGGTCCGCGAGGGCGCTGAAGGTGCGCGCGAGGGCGTCGACGTCTTGCACAACAACATCATTGCACAACCAACTCGTTGTGCAAAGTCAGCGCGCGCGGCGGGCCAGCCGGTCGGCGTCGAGGATCGTCAGGGCGCGGGAGTCGACCCGCACCCAGCCACGCGAGGCGAAGTCGGCGAGCGCCTTGTTGACCGTCTCGCGGGAGGCACCGACGAGCTGCGCCAGCTCCTCCTGGGTGAGGTCGTGGTGCACGCGCAGGCCGTCCGGCTCCTCGGAGCCGAAGCGCTCCGACAGCGCCAGCAGCTGCTTGGCCACGCGGCCGGGCACGTCGGTGAAGATGAGGTCCGCGAGGGAGTCGTTGGTGCGGCGCAGCCGGCGGGCGAGCACGCGCAGCAGCTGCTCGGCGATCTCGGGACGGTCGGTGATCCAGGGCCGCAGCTGCGCGTGCGCGAGCGAGGCCAGCCGCGCGTCGGTGACGACGGTGGCGGTGGCGGTGCGGGGGCCGGGGTCGAACAGGGACAGCTCGCCGAACATGTCGGACGGGCCCATGACCGACAGCATGTTCTCGCGGCCGTCCGTCGCGCGTCGGCCGATCTTGACCTTGCCGGCCAGCACGATGAACAGGGTGTCGCCCTGCTCGCCCTCGGCGAACACCGTCTCACCGCGGCCGTAGTCGCCGTACTCCAGCGACGCCGCGACGGCCTCAGCAGCCTCTGTCGCGATGCCCTGGAAGAGCCCCGCCTTCGCCAGGACCTCGTCCACCGTCCGTGCCTCCCCGCTCCGTGATCTGCCGCAGTCTGTCAGATCGGTCACTCACGCACGGCGACCGGGCAGCAGCCGGGACAGCCGCCGGCGTCGCCAGTACCGCTCGAGCGCGGGCGCGTAGCCCTCGCTCACGAAGGTCTCGACCTCGTCCGGCCGAGCCGTGTCGAGGAACGTCTCGAGCTGGTCCTCGACGACCGACTCCCTGCGGAGCGGCCGTTCGACCCGCTCCATCGCGAGCATCAGCCCGAGGAGCGCCAGGGGCAGCAGCAGGCCGAGAAGCAGGAAGCTCACAGGGGCGACGCTACTGCGGCCTCACGCCGTCCGGCAGCGCTCACGCGACGTGGCTGCGCTTCTTCTGGGTCGGCAGCGCGGTCAGGCACAGGTTGGGCTCGTCGCGGTAGCGGGCGATGAGCTCCGACGTCGCCTCGCCGAGGCGGACGTGCAGGGCGTTGCGGTACGACGACAGCTGCTTCTCGGCCTCGTCGAGGTCGGCCTCGAGCTCGGCGAGCGCCTCCACGTCGGAGGGGTCGACCTGCCGCTCCCAGAGCGAGGCCAGGTCGGGAAGCGGCGGGATGTCGCTGGTGGGGAGCACGTCGACGAGGGCGCGGCGGCCGGCGCCGACCCGCTCGTCGGTGAGGACGGGCTTGAGGTTCTCCGACACCAGGTCGCTGCCGGCGCGGACGACGTCGAGGCGGGCCTGGATGATCCGGCGCCAGTAGGAGACGTTGGACTCCTCGGCGGTCAGCGCCGTGCGGTACTCGCGCAGCCCGTCGAGCGACAGGTGCGCGTGCTGCTCGGTGCGCTTGGGCTCAGGACGGACCTGAGGCTTGCGCGCCTGCTGTACCTGCTCCATCAGTGACCTCTCCTCGTCGTCACGCTCTGTGACCGACATGAAAGGCGTCGACCGGTCCGTGCGATTCCTTGAGGATGATCACCAGAACGGGCGAGTGACCGAACCCCTCACTAGGGTGGGAGGCATGGCAGCCGGGGCGGAGACGCCGCTCGCACTCACCCGGCGGGCCCGGCGCACCAACAAGGAGCTGACGGCGCTCTACCCCCACGCGCACTGCGAGCTCGACTTCACCACGCCCCTCGAGCTCTGCGTCGCGACCATCCTGTCCGCGCAGTGCACGGACAAGCGCGTCAACGAGGTCACCCCGGCGCTGTTCCGCAAGTACACGAGCGCCCAGGCGTACGCCCAGGCCGACCGCGCCGTCCTCGAGGAGGAGATCCGTCCGACGGGCTTCTTCCGCAACAAGACCACCAGCCTCATCGGTCTGGGGGCGGCCCTCGTCGAGCGGTACGACGGCGTGGTGCCGAACCGGTTGGACGACCTGGTCTCGTTGCCCGGCATCGGGCGCAAGACGGCCAACGTGGTCCTGGGCAACGCGTTCGGCGTCCCCGGTCTGACCGTCGACACGCACTTCGGTCGCCTCGTCCGCCGGTTCGGGTGGACGACGGAGGAGGACCCGGTCAAGGTCGAGTACGCCGTCGCGGAGCTGCTCCCGAAGGCGGAGTGGACGATGTTCAGCCACCGGGTGATCTTCCACGGCCGGCGGGTCTGCCACGCCCGCAAGCCGGCCTGCGGCGCCTGCGCCATCGCCGCGCTGTGCCCCGCCTTCGGCGAGGGCGAGACCGACCCTGTGAAGGCGGCGAAGCTGGTGCGGCCGGACGAGTTCTTCCGCTCGTGAACCGGACGCGCTGGGCGGTGCTGGTCCTCGTCGTGCTCGCGCTCGGGATGTCCCTGGCCTACGGGCTCCGGGGCAAGGGCGCCGACACCAACGCCGCCGACCTCGGGCCGCTGCAGCGCGAGGCGGCGCTCGAGCCGTGCCCGAGGGGCCTCGGGCCCGGCTTCCCGAAGCTGACGCTGTCCTGCCTCGGAGGCGGTCCCAAGGTGGCGTTGCAGAGCGCCGTCACCGGGAAGCCCACGCTGGTGAACGTCTACGGATCCTGGTGCGGTCCCTGCCAGCAGGAGATGCCGGTCCTGCGCGCCTTCCACGACAAGGCGGGCAGCCGGGTCGCGCTGGTCGGTGTCGACACCAACGAGCAGTCCCCCTCGATCGGCCTGCACTTCGCGATCGACATGCGGCAGCACTGGCCCGCCGTGCTCGACGACACCCGGGTCGTCGGCGCGCACTTCCAGCCCGGTGTGCCGCTGATGGTCTTCGTCGACCCTGCGGGGAAGGTCCGGCACGTGGAGTCGGGCGGCTACAAGGACCTGCCCTCCCTGGAGCGCGACGTCGCGACCTACCTCGGGGTGACCGCGTGACGATCCCCGACTGGCTGCAGCCGCTCGCCGAGCAGGTGCCGCGGGTGAAGGCCGAGCACTTCACCCGCTTCCTCCCGCCGCCCACCGGCGGCCGTGACAGCGCCGTCCTCATCCTGTTCGCCGACGGGCCCGACGGGCCGGACGTGCTGCTCATCGAGCGGGCCGCGACCATGCGGTCCCACGCAGGGCAGCCGGCGTTCCCCGGCGGGGCGCAGGACCCGACGGACGACGGGCCGGTCGACGCGGCGCTGCGCGAGGCCGAGGAGGAGGTCGGGCTGCGGCGTGAGACGGTCGACGTCATCGGCGTGCTCCCGGCCCTGTACCTGCCGCCGTCCGGCTTCGTGGTGCACCCCGTCGTCGCCTACTGGCGCGAGCCGCACGAGGTCGGGCCGGTGGACGCCGCCGAGGTGGCCCACGTCGTACGCGTGCCCCTGACCGAGCTGACCGACCCCGCCAACCGCTTCCGGGTCACGCACACCAGCGGGCTGATGGGGCCGGCCTTCGACGTGCGGGGCCTCGTGGTGTGGGGCTTCACAGCGGGATTGCTGGCAGGCTTGCTGACACTCGCGGGCTGGGAACGGCCGTGGGACAAGGACGACCTGCGCGAGCTCGACCCCGAGACGCTGCGGCTCGCCATGAAGACCTGGGAGCAGCGCAGATGAACAAGACCGTCCTCGTCGTCACCCTGGTGCTCGTCGCCGGCTGCTCCAGCGGCGGCGCGAAGAGCACCGGCTCGGTGACCACGACCGGCGAGGCAGGCGCCCAGTCGGCCGAGGTCGACATGAAGGACGACCTGAAGTTCCACCCGAGCGAGGTGGACGCCAAGGTCGGCACGGTGACGCTCGCGGTCAAGAACAGCGGCAACGTCCCGCACGACCTCGCGTTCTCCGACGCCGCGCTCGGCAAGACGACCACGGTCGACGGCCTGTCCACGCAGCAGCTGAAGGTCACGTTCACCAAAGCGGGCACCTTCGCCTTCGTGTGCACGTTCCACCCGGGTATGAGCGGAAAGGTCGTCGTGTCGTGAGCGGCAGGGGGGACCTGCTCGACCTGATCCTGCTCGGCGCCTGCCTGCTGTTCGGCATCTCCGGCTACCGGCAGGGCTTCGTCGTCGGCGTCCTGTCGTTCGTCGGCTTCCTCGGCGGCGGCGTGCTGGGCGCCCGGATCGCGCCGTCCCTGGCGCACTCCGCCGTGTTCTCCGGCCTGCCCACCACGACGGTCGCCGTGTCCGTCGTCTTCTTCGCTGCCGTGATCGGGCAGCTGCTCGCGACCGTCGCCGGCGGGTGGGTGCGCAAGCACCTGGTCTGGCAGCCGATCCGGGTCGTCGACGCTGTCGCGGGGGCAGGCGTCTCGGTCGTCTCGCTGCTGCTGGTCGCGTGGCTCGTCGGCACGGCCGTCGCGAGCTCGCCGTTCACCGGACTCGCTGCGCAGGTGCGCCGGTCGGCCGTCCTGAAGGTCGTCGACCAGGCCGTCCCGGGCGGTGCGAAGGGCCTGTTCGCGTCGTTCCGGCGGCTCATCGACGACCGTGGCTTCCCCGAGGTCTTCGGCGACCTGGTCCCCACCGAGGTCCGGCGGGTCGACCCGCCCGACCCGGCGCGCGCCAGCTCGCCGACCGGCGCCCCCGCGCCGGCGCTGGCTCCCCCGAGGTCGCCGGAGCCCGGGCCCCCCCCGCGGCGCGGCGGCCCCCCCCGCCCGACCCGGCGCTCGCCAGCTCGCCGACCGTCGCGTCCGTGCACAGCCGCGTCTTCAAGATCACCGGTACGGCGCAGTCCTGCTCCAAGCGCATCGAGGGCAGCGGCTTCGTGTTCGCCCCCGAGCGGGTCATGACCAACGCCCACGTCGTCGCGGGCGTGCGCAGCCCGGAGGTGCACGTCGGCAACGGCACGCTGTCGGCCACCGTCGTCCTCTACGACTCGGACCGGGACATCGCGGTGCTCGCCGTACCCGGGCTGAGGGTCGCGCCGCTGTCGTTCTTCGACCCCACGAAGCACGCCTCGTCCGGCGACAGCGCGATCGTCGTCGGCTACCCGCTCGACGGGCCGTTCCGGGCCGACGCGGCGCGCGTCCGCGGGACCCAGGACGCCAAGGGCCCGGACATCTACCAGAGCAAGACCGTCGTCCGCGAGATCTACGCGCTGCGGGCGAGGGTCCGACCCGGCAACTCCGGCGGACCCCTCGTCTCGCCGGGCGGCAAGGTCTACGGCGTCGTGTTCGCGGCCGCGGCGGACGACCCCCAGACCGGGTACGCCCTCACGGCGAAGGAGGTCGAGAGCGACGCGATCCGCGGCCGCAGCGCGACCGCCCCTGTCAGCACCCGGGGCTGCGACTAGCGCTGAGCCCGTTCCTCGGGGTGCCCGGGTCGCGATATCGCGCCGGATCGGTTGTTGCGGCTGCCGTCTCGCGACCCCTGGCGTTCAGCAGCCGGCGACCCCTGCCCGGCTGTTGTCCGGGGTCGCGATATCGCGCCGGATCGGCCCTCGCGGCTGCCATCTTGCGACCCTTGGCGCACGCGCGCCGGAGGCGCCGGGGCGTCAGTCGTCGAGGAGGGCGAGCAGCCGGGCGTCGCGGGCCTCGTGCTCGGCGACGACGAGCTCGTCCGTGCGCAGGCCGAGCTCGTCCACCTCGCTGCGCCGCTGCTGCGGCACGACCGGCGCGACGACGGCCTTCTTCGCGCGGGTGGCGCGCTTGGCGGACGGCTTCGCGGCGCGCTTGGTGGGCGCCTTGGGCGCCGTGCTGGTGGTGGGCATGCTCGTGCTGCTCGTCGCCTTCGCGCTGGACCGCCTGTGCGCTGCCGCGACCGCTCCGGTCACCGCAACCGCCACGACGGCCGACTGGACTGCCTTGCGCACGACGGACCCCCCTCAGGCGTGCTGAGGCACGGTAGCCCCCCATGGCCTATCGGCAGAAGAGCACCGGAAGTGAAACGCAGCGGTTTGTCCGGATTCCCGAGAGGTTCCCCCGGACCCGGTGCGTTCTCTCACAGCGCGGGTCCTCGACGCGCGCTTGCTGAGTGCTTACAGTTGCAAGCACCCCCGAACCAGACTTGGAGGTGCGACGTGCCCCCAGCCCTGCCCTCAGCGCACCGCACCCGCATCACCCGGCGGATCGCCGCCGACCCGACCAGCACCGCGCTGCTGCTGGCCGGCCCCACCGCGTTCGAGCTGTGGCCCGGCGTGCGCCGGGTCGCCGACGTCGGAGGCCGGATGGTCGTCGAGACCGACCTGCCCGCGCAGCGCACCGCAGCCGCGTCGGTGCGCGCGCTCCCGCCTCGTCGCACCCCGACGTCGTACGTCTCCCGCTTCGACTGGGCCGGACCGGGTCTCCCTGAGACGACAGCCGAGCTGACGCTGGCCTACGCGCCCGGCGCCGACGGCGAGCTCGGCACCCATGCCGCGCTCGTGCTGGAGAGCACCGGATTCGACCCCGAGGTGCTCGACACGGCGGCGCTCACCGCCATGGCGGAGGGCTTCCTCGCCAACCTCGCGCGGGCCGCCGAGCTGCGCTCTCACGCCGCCTGAGCGATGAGCTCCGTGACGACGTCGGGCACCTCCTGGTGCGGAAAGTGACCGATGCCCTCGAGAACCTCGAGCCGGTAGCCGCCGTGGCACCAGCGCTCGGACCCGCGAGCGGTGTCGACCTTCAGGCAGCCGTCGACCGACCCGTGGACCTGCAGGACCGGCGCCTGCACGCCCTTCGCGAGCAGCGCGCCGTACCGGTGGCCGCTCGGCCGCAGCTGCGAGCGGAACGCCCACCGGTAGTACTCCAGCGCGCAGTGCGCGGCTCCCGGGATCGCCATGGCCTCGCGGCACTGCTGCTCGGTCTCGCTGTCGGGGAAGCCGGGTCCACCCCACCGGTGCAACAGCTCCGAGACGAGATCCCCTGAGACCAGGCGGTTCTCGGGCACCTTGGGGAGCTGGAAGAACGCCAGGTACGACGACATGCGCGCCTGCTCGGTGTCGTGCAGGAGCGCGTCCCTCAGGCGCAGCGGGTGCGGGATGGAGATCACGGTGAGCCGGTTGACGGCCCGTGGGTGCAGCGTCGCCGTCGACCAGGCGAGCGCACCTCCCCAGTCGTGACCGACCACGTGGGCGTCCTGTGCGCCCAGCACGCGGATGAGCCCGGCGACGTCGGCCGAGAGCGTGAAGCCGTCGTACCCGCGGGGTGGCTTGTCCGTCTGACCGTAGCCGCGCAGGTCCGGCGCGACCGCGTGAAACCCCTTGTCCCCCAGTGCTTCCAGCTGATGGCGCCACGACCACCAGAACTCGGGGAAGCCGTGGAGGAGCAGCACCAGCGGGCCGTCGGCGGGCCCGCTCTCGGCGACGTGGAACTGCAGCCCTGAGGCGGTGACGTCCCGGTGCCGGATCACGGCGTCGACAGCGTGATGCGCACGGTGTCGCGCCCCGCATCCTTGGCGCGGTAGAGCTCGGCGTCGGCGAGCCGCAGCAGGTCGTGCTCGCCCTCCTGCTCGGCAGCGGCGCCCCCGATGCTCACGGTCACGCGCACGTCGCCGTCGGCCGTCTTGAACGGTGCGGAGGCCACGACAGTGCGGAGCCGCTCGGCCAGCACGCCCGCGGCCTCGGTGGACGTGTGGGGGAGGATGACGAGGAACTCCTCGCCGCCCCAGCGGCCCAGCACGTCCTCGGTGCGCAGGCTGTCCTCGACCCGCCGAGCCGTGGCGATGAGCACCTCGTCCCCGACGGTGTGACCGTGGGTGTCGTTGATCTGCTTGAAGTGGTCGACGTCGACGATGAGCACCGCGATCGGGTACCCGTGCCGCCTGGCGCCCGCCCCGATGCGGCGCATCGTCTCCTCGAGGTGCCGCCGGTTGTTGAGACCGGTGAGGAAGTCGGTGCGGCTCATCCGCTCGAGCTCGTCGCCGTGCGAGACCAGCGCGTCCTGGAGCTGCTTCACCCGGACCGCGGCAGCGACCCGGGCGAGCAGCTCGGCCGGCTCCGGCGGCTTGCGGAGGTAGTCGTGCCCGCCGAGCCTGAGGGCCTCGACGACGTCGTCGGCGCCGACGCGGCCGGTGAGGAACACGACCGGGATGTGCGCTGTGAGCGGGTCGGCCTTGAGGGCCTTCACGGTCTCGTAGCCGTCCAGGTTCGGCATCTCCACATCGAGGAGCACGACGTCGGGCGGCCGGCTCCGCGCCAGGCGCAGTGCCTCCTCGCCGTCGCCGACCTCGACGACCTCATAACCGGCATGCTCGAGCTCGAGCTTGGCGAGGGCCCGGACGGTGGGGGAGTCGTCGGCCAGCAGGATCAGTGGAGGCACGGACGGAACCTAGTCCTCGCCGGATGCGCCGCCCATCTTGTCGTTGATGGCGTTCACCACGGTGGGGTCGGCCAGGGTCGTCACGTCCCCGAGCTCGCGGTGCTCCGCGACGTCGCGGAGCAGCCGTCGCATGATCTTGCCGCTCCGGGTCTTGGGCAGCTCCGGCGTGATGAGGATCTGCCGCGGCTTCGCGATCGGGCCGATCTCCCTGGCCACGTGGTCGCGCAAGGCCTTGGCGAAGGCCTCGCCGTTGGCCTCGTCGTCGGCGACGGAACCGCGGGGGGTCACGAACGCGACGATCGCCTGGCCCGTCGTCGCGTCGTTGGCACCGACCACGGCGGCCTCGGCCACCGACGGGTGGCTGACCAGGGCCGACTCGACCTCCGTCGTGCTGATGCGGTGGCCGCTGACGTTCATGACGTCGTCGACCCGGCCGAGCAGCCAGAGCACGTCGTCCTCGTCGTACTTCGCGCCGTCACCCGCGAAGTACCTTCCCTCGAAGCGCGACCAGTAGGTCTCGCGGTAGCGCTCCTCGTCGCGCCAGATGCCGCGCAGCATCGACGGCCAGGGCTCGTTGAGGGTGAGGAAGCCGGCCTTCCGCGACTCGCCGGCGTCGTTGACGATGTCGACCGCGATGCCCGGCAGCGGGCCCATCGCGGACCCGGGCTTGCAGGAGGTCACGCCCGGCAGCGGGCTGATCATCATGGCGCCGGTCTCGGTCTGCCACCACGTGTCGACGATCGGGCAGCGGCCCCCGCCGATGACGGTGTGGTACCAGACCCAGGCCTCCGGGTTGATCGGCTCGCCGACCGAGCCGAGGACCCGCAGGCTGCTCAGGTCGCGACCGGCGGGGAGCTCGTCGCCCCACTTCATGAAGGTGCGGATGGCGGTCGGCGCCGTGTAGAGGATCGTGACGGCGTACTCCTCGACGATCGACCACCAGCGGTCCTTGCCGCCGGCGTCAGGGGTGCCCTCGTACATGACGCTCGTCGCCGCGTTGGCAAGCGGTCCGTAGACGGCGTACGAGTGCCCGGTGACCCAGCCGATGTCTGCGGTGCACCAGTAGACGTCGGTCTCGGGCTTGAGGTCGAAGACCGCCCAGTGCGTCCACGCGGCCTGCGTCAGGTAGCCGCCAGTCGTGTGCAGGATGCCCTTGGGCTTGCCCGTGGTGCCGGACGTGTAGAGCAGGAACAGCGGGTTCTCGCTGTCGAAGGCCTGCGCCTGGTGCACGTCGGGCTGGCGGTCGACGACGTCGCTCCACCAGGCGTCCCTGTCGGTCCACGCGACGTCCTGTCCCGTGCGCTTCACGACGAGCACGTGCTCGACGGAGGGGCACTGCGCGACGGCCTCGTCGACGGCCGGCTTCAGGGCGGACGCGGCGCCGCGGCGGTAGCCGCCGTCGGCGGTGATGACGAGCTTCGCGTCGGCGTCCTGGATCCGGTCGATGAGCGCCTGCGCGGAGAAGCCGCCGAACACGACCGAGTGCGCGGCTCCGATGCGGGCGCAGGCCAGCATCGCGACGGCTGCCTCGGGGATCATCGGCAGGTAGATGCAGACCCGGTCGCCCTGCTCGATGCCGAGCTCGGTGAGGGCGTTGGCCGCCCGGCTGACGTCGGCCAGCAGCTCCGCGTAGGTGATGGTGCGGCGGTCGCCCTCCGGCTCCCCGACCCAGTGGTAGGCGACCCGGTCACCCAGGCCGTTGTCGACGTGCCGGTCCAGGCAGTTCACCGAGGCGTTGAGCTCGCCGCCGACGAACCACTTCGCGAACGGCGGCTGCCAGTCGAGGACCTGGTCCCACCCGCGGTCCCACTGCAGCCGCCCGGCCTGCGCCTCCCACCACGCGAGCCGGTCCTTGCCCGCGTGCTCGTACGCGTCGACGGTGACGTTCGCGCTGGCGGCCAGGTCCGCCGGCGGGTCGAAGCGTCGGGTCTCGGTGGACAGCGCTGACAACTCAGGGGAGAGCTCGGTCATGCCCGCATCTTGCACCCGGGGAGGTTGGCCGTTGGTTGTGACTACCGTTGCTGCACGTGACCGTCGCCTCCAGAGATCCGCTGGCTGCCCTGCTCGACCTCCCCGGGGTGGCTGAGGCCGTCGCGGAGGCGCGGGCCGCCGTCGACGGCCTGCTGGGTCACCGGGTGCTCCGTCGCCGGTCGGCCGAGGTCACCGCCGAGTCGGCCCTGCGCGGGGCGCGGGCGAGCGCCGACCTCGAGGGCGCCGGCATGGAGCTGGAGCGGCTCCGCGGCCAGCTGATGAACGGCCAGCAGGTCACGGTGCAGTCGAAGGACCCGCGGCTGGGGCAGATCGCCGCCAACGCCGTACGCGTCCACGCCGACCTGGGCTCGCTGCTGCCCGCGTTCCACTCCTCACCGCGGCAGGCCCTCGCCCGGCTGCACGTCCTCGCCGCCGCTGACCTCGGCGTGGCGTCCGACGACCTCGGCCGGCCGCGGTCGGGCGAGCCGCTCGACGACCCGCTGGAGCTGGGAGCGGCGCCGTCGCCCGCGGAGGTCACCGCCCGCGTCGATGGGCTCTGCTCGCTGCTCCTCGCGCCCACCTCGGCGCCGGCTGTCGTCGTGGCGGGCGTCGTCCACGGAGAGCTGCTGGCCCTCCGGGCGTTCGGTACGGCCGACGGCATCGTCGCCCGGGCGGCCGCCCGTCTCGTCCTGGTCGACCGCGGTCTCGACCCGAAGGCGGTCTCCGCACCGGAGGTGGGGTTCGCCGAGCTCGACGCCGCGGCCCGACGGGGGGCGCACGGGCACGGACCGGTCACCGAGCACGGCACCTACGACGTCATGGCGCGCGGCTACGTCACCGGGGGCGCCGACGGCGTGGCCGCCTGGCTGGTGCACTGCGCCCAGGCCGTGGCCCTCGGCGCCCGTGAGGGCCTCGCCGTCTGCGAGGCCATCCTCCGCTCCGCCTGACCCCCTTGCGTCCTTTTTCTGGAGCCTGACTGCGGCGCCAGTTGCAAGGACGCAAGCAGGTCAGGACAGCGGAACGGGGTCCGCTCCTCGAGGGTGCGGACCCCGTCGCCATGCACGGTGGCTGAGTGACCAAGCGTGGCGTTCTGTCATCGCTCTGGGTCCTGTCCCGTCCGGACTCTGCCCTTTCGTGAACTCGTCGGACCCGCTCGATGTGCCTCTCGCGGCTGATCGCACGTGGGTGCTCAGGCGCGCCGTGCACGGACCGTCGTCGGGGGGAGCAAGTCCGCCCGCTAACGGCGTTCCGTGTGTCGAGAGTCCGCCCGAGATCCCTTGCCTGTCAAGGAAAACTTGTGACCCCGGTCACATATCACCCATTCGGGCTGGAGCGTCTCCCGAGGGCCCACGCAAGGGCGAGCAGAGCCGCGACGGTGAGCACGCCGGCGTAGGCGACGGGCGGTCCCGGAGGGGTCGGGACGCGGCGCGAGGCACGCACCGGCTTGGCGAAGACCCGGACCGGCCAGTCGTGCTCGGCGGCGTGCTTGCGCAGGGCCTTGTCGGGGTTGACCGCGACGGGGTGGCCGACCGCGGACAGCAGCGGGACGTCGGTGTCGGAGTCGCTGTAGGCGTAGCAGTCGGCCAGGTCCCAGCCCTGGGCCGCCGCCAGCTCGGTGATGGCGGTGGCCTTGTTCTCGCCGTACGCGTAGAAGGCGATCTCGCCCGTGTAGCAGCCGTCCTCGACCTCCATCCGGGTCGCGATGACCCGGTCGACGCCGAGCATCTCGCCGATCGGGCCGACCATCTCCTCGCCGCTGCTCGAGACGATGACGATCTCGCGCCCCGCCGCCCGGTGCTCCTCGAACAGCTCGAGGGCCTCCGCGTAGACCAGCGGGTCGATCAGCTCGTGGAGGGTCTCCGCCACGATGTCGTGGACCTGCTGCACCGACCAGCCGGCGCAGAGCGCCTTGAGGTAGTCGCGCATCTTGTCCATCGAGTCCTCGTCCGCCCCCTGGAGGAGGTAGACGAACTGCGCGTACGAGGCCTTGAGGACGGCCCGCCGGTTGACCAGCCCGCCCTTGTAGAAGGGCCGGCTGAAGGCGAGGGTGCTGCTCTTCGCGATCACGGTCTTGTCGAGGTCGAAGAACGCGGCAGACATTTTTCGAGTTTAGGTGTTTAGGGCGGTGCGACGTGGGAGAGAACACGGCTGAGCCTGGTCTGAACCCCCCCTCAGCCCAGCCTCGTCCCCACGTCCGGTCCCACCCCCCCGGAACCGGACCTGCAGAAGGCCCGCACCAACCCCCCCGGTGCGGGCCTTCTGCCTGTCCACAGCCGGGTGCGGCTGTCCACGGATGCGTCGGGGCGCCCCTGCCGGGCGAGCCGGGAGACCAGCGTGTGGCCCATGAGCCGTCCGCTGATCCTCACCGCCGACCCGTTCGCCCTCGACGACCTGCTCCGGCTCGCGGCTGCTGCCGGCGTCGAGGTCGACGTCGCCTCCCACCCGGGTGAGGCCCGACGGACCTGGGCGTCCGCGCCCCTGGTCGTCGTCGGTCCGGACCAGCTGGACGCCTGTGCCGAGGCGCGGCTGGGCCGGCGGGGGAGCGTCCTGGCGCTCGGCGCCGACCTGGACGACGCGGGCATCTGGCGCCGGGCGGTCGAGGTCGGTGCGGAGCGCGTCGTGTTCCTCCCGGACGCCGAGCCGTGGCTCGTGCAGGCGTTCGCCGAGGCCGTCGAGTCGTCGGACCGGGCCGGTCTCGTGCTCGCCGTGCTCGGCGGCCGCGGCGGCGCGGGTGCCACGACGCTGGCCGTCGCCCTCGCCCAGGCCGGGTCGCGACGCGACCTGCGGACCCTGCTCGTCGACGGCGATCCGCTCGGGGGTGGCGTCGACCTGGTGCTCGGGGCCGAGGACACGGGTGGGCTGCGCTGGCCCGACCTCGCGGGGACCCGCGGTCGGCTGCCGGCCGCTGCCGTGACCGAGGCGCTGCCCCAGCGGGACGGCATCGCGGTCCTCTCCTGGGACCGCGGAGCCGCGTGCGACCTCCCGGTCGACGCCGTCGAGGCGGTGCTCGAGGCCGGCCGGCGCGCGTGCGACGTGGTCGTCGTCGACCTCCCTCGCTCGCTCGACGAGGCCGGTCGCGAGGCCCTGGCTGTGGCGACCTGCACCCTGCTGGTCGTCCCTGCGGAGCTGCGAGCTGCGGCCGCCGCCGCGCGGGTCGCGTCCCGCGCCGGACTGCTCTGCCGCGACCTCCGGCTGGTGGTCCGCGGCCCCTCCCCCGCGAACCTCCCCGCCGACGAGGTCCAGCGCGCCCTCGGGCTCCCGCTCGCGGGCTACCTCCGCGCTGAGCCGCACCTCGACGAGCACCTGGAGGCGGGCCGCCCGCCCGGGCGTCGCCACCGCTCGCCGCTGCGCCTGCTCTGCGACGGCCTGCTCCTGGACCTGCTGCCTGACCAGGCGCGGCGGGCGGCATGAGCGAGCTCGCCGACCGCGTCCGGGCCCGGCTCGCGGTGGAGGGAGGTACGCCGACGCCGGCCCGGGTCGTCGCGGCCCTGCGGGACGAGGGCGGCGGCCTGCGCGGTGATGCCGAGGTCCTCGAGGTCGTACGCAGCGTGGAGCGGGAGATCATCGGCGCCGGTCCTCTCACGCCGCTGCTGGCCGACCCGCTCGTCACCGACGTCCTCGTCAACGGCCCCGACGAGGTGTGGGTGGACCGTGGCGGTGGGCTCGAGCGCGTGGCGGTCCGGTTCGCGGACGACGCGGCCGTGCGGCGGCTCGCGGTCCGGCTCGTGGCGCCGACCGGGCGGCGGCTCGACGACGCGCAGCCCTGGGTCGACGCGCGCCTGGCCGACGGGGTCCGCCTGCACGCCGTGCTTCCCCCGGTCTCCTCCAGCGGCACCTGTGTCTCGTTGCGCGTCCCTCGGCGTCGGGCGTTCGACCTCGGGGAGCTGGTGTCCGCCGGCTCCGTCCCGCCGGAGGGAGCGGACCTGCTCGCCCGGCTGGTCGCCTCGCAGCGGGCCTTCCTCGTCAGCGGCGGCACCGGCACCGGCAAGACGACCCTGCTGTCAGCGCTGCTGTCGCTCTGCCCGCCCGAGCAGCGGCTGCTTCTGGTCGAGGACTCCGGCGAGCTGCTGCCTGCGCACCCGCACGTGGTGCGGCTGGAGACGCGGCCGCCCAACGTCGAGGGGGCGGGCGAGGTGTCGCTGCGCGACCTCGTCCGGCAGGCGCTGCGGATGAGGCCTGACCGGCTGGTCGTGGGGGAGGTCCGCGGCGCCGAGGTGGTCGACCTGCTGGCGGCCCTCAACACCGGCCACGAGGGCGGTTGCGGGACAGTGCACGCCAACAGCGCCCTCGACGTGCCGGCGCGGCTGGAGGCGCTGGCCTCAGTGGCGGGTCTGGGCCGCGAGTCGCTGCACAGCCAGCTCGCGTCCGCCCTCCACGTCGTCGTGCACCTGGTGCGTGGTGAGCACCGCAGGGTGGCCGAGGTCTGCCTGCTCGAGCGGATCGGCGACCGGGTCGTCGCCACCCCTGCCTGGACCTGGGACGGGACGTCCGAGCCCTCGCACCACAGCGGGTTCGGAGACCTGGTGGCCCTGCTGTGACGCTGCTCGCGGCACTGCTCGCAGGACTCGCTGGGCTCGTGCTGTGCGGGCCGAGCGTGCCGCGGTCGCTGCCGCTCGCCGCGGCTCCGGTCCTCTCCGCCGCGGCTGGGGCGCTGGTCAGCCCGCAGACCGCCGTCGTGGCCGCGCTGCTGACCCTCGCGGTGGGGCACGCTGTCCAGCGGCGCACGACGTCGAGGGCGGAGTCGGCGGAGCGGGCCGGCGCCGTGGAGGCCGTCGCGGTGCTCACGAGCGAGCTGCGTGCAGGGCGGGCTCCCGCCGAGGCGCTGACCCTGGCTGCTCGGGTGGCAGAGGGGGCCTTCGGCGAAGCGCTCGCCGGAGCCGGACGCTCTCTGCGGCTGGGCGCGGACCCCTGCGCGGTGCTGCGCTCGGCCGACTCCCCCGCCGGCGAGGCGCTGCACGGCCTCGCCGCGTGCCTGCAGGTCTGCGGAGGCTCCGGCGGCTCGCTGGCCCGCGCCACCGCGACCGTCGCGGAGGCGCTGCGAGCCTCCGAGGAGCAGCGGAGCGCTGTCGAGACCGAGCTGGCCGGGCCGCGGGCCACGGCGGTGATGCTGGCCGGTCTGCCCGTCGTCGGCACCGTGCTCGCCGCGGGCCTCGGGGCGCGGCCGCTGCACGTCCTGCTGCACACCCTGCCTGGCGGCGCCTGCCTGGTTGTCGGGGTGCTGCTCGACCTGGCCGGGCTCTGGTGGACGGAGCGGCTGCTGTCGCGAGCTGTCCGGTGACGGCCGCGCTGCTAGCGGGTGCCGCCGTGGCACTGCTGCTGTGGCAGCACCGCGCCCGGCTCGGGGCGCGTGAGCAGGTCCGGGCCGGCTCGCCGGTCGTCGTACGCGTCTCGTGCGCCGTCGCCGGTCTCGCTGCTGCCGCCCTCGTGGGTGGGACGGTCGGGCTCGTCGTCGGCGCCGGCCTCGCGCTGGTGGGGCCACGGGTGATCGGCCGCCTCGACGACACCGAGTCGGAGGACGCCGAGGTCGCAGCCGTCCTCCCGCTTGCCCTCGAGCTCCTGGCCGCCTGCC
>CBIHPE010000067.1:0-16910 GCA_966212015.1 uncultured Frankiales bacterium
CGAGCTCGAAGGCGCCGAAGATCCGGCCGCGCAGCTCGAGGGCGTCGTCGATGCTCTTCATGCCGGGCGCGTGCCGGGCGAAGTGGTCGTTGCCGAAGTAGGACTGACCTGCGCCGGCCGCGACGATCAGCTCGTCGTACGCCGTGGTGGTGGTGCGGTCGAGCAGCTGGCTCGTGACCGTCTTCGCACTGACGTCGATGCCGATGACCTCGCCGAGCAGGACGCGGGTGTTCTTCTGCCGCTTCAGGACCTCGCGGGTCGCCGGGGCGATCTCGCCCTCGGACAGGATGCCGGTCGCGACCTGGTAGAGCAGCGGCTGGAAGAGGTGGTGGCTGGTCTTCGCGATCAGCGTGACGTCGACGTCAGCGCGCTTGAGCGCCTTGGCGGCGAACAGCCCTCCGAAGCCGGACCCGATGATGACGACGCGCTTCCTGGCCATGTCGCCTGCCTTCCCGTCTCAGGACCGATGATCCCACCGGAAGACCGACGATCGACCGCCGCGCCCTGTGACGTCCGAGACACCCTCCGCCGCGTGAATGGATACGGGCACTCGGTTCTGGCCGCAGATTCCGAGTGCCCGTATCCATTCGCGGCACCTACTTGAGGAGGTGCCTCGCCATGACCATGCGCTGGATCTGGTTGGTGCCCTCGTAGATCTGGGTGATCTTGGCGTCGCGCATCATCCGCTCGACCGGGAAGTCGCGGGTGTAGCCGTAGCCGCCGAAGAGCTGGACGGCGTCGGTCGTGACCTGCATCGCCGTGTCGGAGGCGAAGGTCTTCGAGGCGCTGGACAGCAGCGTCAGGTCAGGGGCACCGCGCTCGGCAGCAGCCGAGGCGACGTAGACGAGGTGGCGGGCCGCCTCGACCTTCATGGCCATGTCGGCGAGCATGAACTGCACGCCCTGGAACTCCGCCACGGCCTTGCCGAACTGCTTGCGCTCCTTGACGTACGCGACGGAGGCGTCGAGAGCGCCCTGCGCGATGCCGACGGCCTGCGCACCGATCATCGAGCGGGTGTGGTCGAGGGTCTTGAGCGCCGTGATGAAGCCGGTGCCCTCCTCGCCGATGATGCGGTCCGCGGGGATGCGGCAGTCCTCGAAGTGGATCTCGCTGGTGGGCGAGCCGTGGATGCCGAGCTTGCGCTCCTTGCCCACGACGGAGAAGCCGGGGTCGTCCTTGTGCACGACGAAGGCGCTGATGCCCTTCGACCCGCGGGCGGCGTCGGTCACGGCCATCACCGTGAAGTGGGTGTTGACGGCGGCACCGGTGATCCAGCACTTGGCGCCGTTGAGCACCCAGCTGTCGCCGTCGCGGACGGCGCGGGTCTTCATGCCCGCCGCGTCGGAGCCCGCCTCGCGCTCGGACAGCGCGTAGGAGAAGGCGGCCTCGCCGGAGGCCACGAGAGGCAGGTAGGTCTTCTTCAGCTCCTCGGAGCCGGACAGGATCAGGCCCATCGTGCCGAGCTTGCCGCCGGCGACGATCAGCGATGACGAGGCGCAGACGCGCGCGATCTCCTCGACCACGATGCAGTGCGCGATCTTGTCCGCGCCGGCGCCGCCGTACTCCTCGGGGATGTGAAGGCCCAGCAGGTCCGCGCGCTTGAGCGCCTCGTGCACGTCCCACGGGTACTCGCCCGTCTCGTCGATCTCCGCGGCCCGCGGGGCGATCTTGTCCTCGGCGAGCTCCCGCACGGACTGGCGGAGCAGCTCGTGCTCCTCGCTGAGGGTGTAGACGGAGTAGTCGCTGTTCATGAGCACGATCGTAATGAGGGCCCCGGTACCCTGCCTGTCATGTCAGAGCGCCCCCGCATCGCCGTCGCAGGCACCGGCTACGTCGGCATGTCCAACGCCGTCATCCTGGCCCAGCACAACACCGTGACGGCGCTCGACATCGACCCGGCGAAGGTCGAGATGATCAACCGTCGCGAGTCGCCGATCATCGACGAGGAGCTGCAGGACTACCTCGCCAACAAGCCCCTCGACCTCACCGCGACGCTCTCGCCGGAGGAGGCCTACGCGGGCGCCGAGTTCGTCATCGTCGCGACGCCGACGGACTACGACGAGACGACGAACTACTTCAACACCGGCTCGGTCGAGAAGGTCATCGCCGACGTCGTCCGGCTCAACCCGTCGGCGACGGTGGTCGTGAAGTCGACGATCCCCGTCGGCTTCTGCGCGCGGATGCGCGAGCAGCACCCCGGCGCCTCGATCATCTTCAGCCCGGAGTTCCTCCGCGAGGGGCGTGCGCTCTACGACAACCTGCACCCGTCGCGGATCATCGTCGGCGAGCGCGGGGCGATCGGTCAGCGCTTCGCCGACCTGCTGCTCGAGGGCGCGATCGACAAGACGGCGCCCGTCCTCCTCACGGACTCCACCGAGGCGGAGGCCGTCAAGCTCTTCGCCAACACCTACCTCGCCCTGCGCGTGGCCTACTTCAACGAGCTCGACACCTACGCCCTCACGCACGGTCTCGACACCGGCCAGATCATCGAGGGCGTGGGGCTCGACCCGCGCATCGGCAACTACTACAACAACCCGTCCTTCGGCTACGGCGGCTACTGCCTGCCCAAGGACACCAAGCAGCTGCAGGCCAACTACCGCGACGTGCCGCAGAACCTCATCAGCGCGATCGTCGAGGCCAACACCACGCGCAAGGACTTCATCGCGAAGGACATCCTCAAGCGCGAGCCCGCGACCGTCGGCGTCTACCGCCTGATCATGAAGACCGGATCGGACAACTTCCGGTCCTCCTCGATCCTGGGGATCATGAAGCGGATCAAGGCCAAGGGCATCCCGGTGATCATCTACGAGCCCGCCTTCGAGGGGGACTCGTTCTACAACTCCGAGGTCGTCCACGACCTCGACGAGTTCAAGAAGCGCTCCGACGTCATCATCGCCAACCGTCGCGACGACGTCCTCGACGACGTGCACGACAAGGTCTACACGCGGGACATCCAGGGCACCGACTGAGACCCGTCGCGGGCGGACGTCCCGGACGCCGGCGACGTCTAGGTAGGGATACTCAGGACACCGGGGTGCCCGGAGCGCCACGCTGTGCGCCATGAGCACCCCTTGCCCTGATTGCGGAGCCCCCCTCACGGCTCCCGACCGCTGCGAGGCCTGCGGCCTGTCGCTGACCGGCCCGGCTGCGGCCCGGCTCTGGTGGGTCGACCAGCAGCTCGCGTCGCTCGGCGCCGAGCGCATCACCCTGCTCGCGCAGCTGCGCGGCACGCAGCTCCAGCCGGCCCTCGCCGCGACGGTCGTCCCCCAGCCTGCGTGGACCCCGCCTCCGGCACGCGAGGCCACGCCGCACTCGGCGCAGAACACGCTGCTCGGCCTGGGCGCGCTGCTGCTCGCCGCCGCGGTGCTCGTGTTCGCGGCCGTGACCTACAACCACCTCGGCGCCGGCGGTCGGGCCGCGGTCCTGATCCTCCTGACCGCCCTGGCGGGTGCGGCCGCCCAGACCCTGTCGCGGCGCCGGCTCCCGGACAGCGCCGAGGCGGTGGGTGCGGTCGCGCTGGTCCTGGCAGTCGCGGACGCCTGGGCGGTACGCCGGGCGGGGCTCGGGCAGTCGATGCCCGCCGACTCCTACGCCGCAGCCGCCAGCGCGGTCCTCGCCGTCGTGAGCGGCCTCTGGGCCACCGTCACTCCTCTTCGCATCACCCAGGGCGCCACCGCCGCGTTCGCGAACGGAGCCGTGCTCCTGGAGCTGAGCGCCCACCACGGCGACCCGGCCCGCACCGGCCTCGTCCTCAGCCTGCTCGCGGCGGCGGACGCGGCGGCCGCGCTGGTCGTGCCGTGGGTCGTGACCCGCTTCACCGCCGCCGGCTTCGGGGCCGTGTCCGCCGTGGCTGTGCTCGGAACCGCGGCAGCCTCCTTCCACGACCAGGACCCCGCAGGCGCCGCGGGGCTCGCCGTGCTCGCCCTCGTGGCCGCGGGCCTGGCCGCGTCGAAGGTCCCTGCAGCCGCTGCCGGCGTACCCGTCCTCGCCGCCGCCGCCGGCTGGGTCGCGAGCCGCCCGGAGCTGACCGACGCCCAGCGCCCCCTGGTGCTGGCCGCGGTCGCCCTGCTCTCCCTCCAGGGGGCCGCGCTGCTCAAGGACCGGACCGAGCCGGTCCTCGGCGCTCTCGCCGTGGCCGTCGCCGCGCTGCTGAGCGAGAGCCTCGGCATCGTCGAGACCCTGGGCGGGCCTTTCACCTGGGCGAGCGACGCGTGGTCGTTCACCGGCTCGCGGGCCCGCGACGCCGTCGGACCGGAGCTCGTGCACTGGGACGGCACTGTCGTCACGGTCATCGTGCTCGCGGCGGCCGCTGCCGCGGCCTGGGTCGGAGGTCTGCTGACCGACCGCGACACGAAGGTGCCGGCGGCGCTGCTGCTGGGCCTGGCCGGCGTCGCGCTCCCTCTCGGTCTCGCCACCGACTTCCGGACCGCGATCGTCATCCAGCTCGCTCTCGCGACAGCGCTCTGCGTCGCCGGGTTCCGCGTCCCGGCCCTCGCCGTCGCCGGCCTGTCCCTCGCCGCGATCGCGACCGCGTGGTCGCTCGCGCAGCAGGACACGACGCTCGCTGCCGTTCCCGTCGCCGCCGTCCTGACCGCCGCCCTGGCCGTCCGCTGGGGCTGGCTGACCGGACCAGCCCTGCTCCTCGCCGCGGGCGAGCTCGCCGCCGTCGGCGCGGCGCAGGACCTGCACACCGACCAGGTGGGCGCTCTGCTGCTCGCCGCCGTCGGGGCAGCAGTCGCCGCGTCGCACCTGCTGACCGGTGAGCGCCGGCTGAGCGCGGAGACCTCGGCCGTGGCACTGGGCACCGTCTCGGTCGTGCTCACTGCCGGCGACCCGGGCTGGTGGTCCTGGGCCTTCGCGGTCAACGGCCTGCTCGCCCTCGTCGTCGCGGTGCGTGCAGACCGACGCGCGGTGGGCTACGCCGGCGCTCTGCTGCTCTCGGCCTCCAGCTGGGTCCGGCTCGCGGACGCGCACGTGCACGCCCCGGAGCCCTACGTGCTGCCGCTCGCCGTGATGACCCTGGCCATCGGGCACCTGCGCCGCCGCCAGCACCCGGCGATGGGGTCGTTCGAGGCCTACGCCGCCGGGCTCACGCTGGCCCTCGCGCCGTCACTGCTGAAGTCCCTCGACGACGTCGACCCCTACCGCGCTCTGGTCGTGCTGGTCGCCGGCGCGGCGGTCGTGCTGGTCGGCGCTCAGCAGCGGCTGCGCGCGCCGCTCGTCATCGGCGGGTCCGCCGCGGCGGTCGAAGCGGTGCACCTGCTCGCCCCCTACGCCGCCGCCCTGCCCCGTTGGGTGGTGCTCGCGTCCGCCGGCGCGCTGCTGCTCGGGGTCGGCGCGACGTACGAGCAGCGGCTGCGCGACGTGAACCGGATCCGCGAGAGGTTCGACAGCTTCGGGTAGCCGCGCGTCAGGTCCTGCGAGCATGGGCACCTACCTCGTACCGAGTGAAGGGACGCCACCGTCTTGGACCCCTCTGTTGACGCCCTGCTGTCGATGAAGACGTGGGCCGTCGTCGGCCTGTCGACCAACCAGTCGCGAGCGGCTTGGGAGGTCGCAGAGTTCCTGCAGCGCAAGGGGAAGCGCATCGTCCCGGTCCACCCGCACGCCGAGGAGGTGCACGGCGAGACCGGCTACGCGACCCTCGCCGACATCCCCTTCGAGGTCGATGTCGTCGACTGCTTCGTCCGGTCGTCGCTGGTCGGCCCGGTCGTCGACGAGGCGATCGCGATCCGGGCCAAGGGGATCTGGATGCAGCTCGACGTCATCGACGAGGCGGCCGCCGCCCGCGCTGAGGCCGCCGGGCTCACGGTGGTCATGGACCGCTGCCCGAAGATCGAGTGGCGGTCGTGACAACCTGATCGCGTGCCCGCGCGTTCAGGGAGCGTGACCGACTTCGAGGAGTTCGCGGCCGCCGCCCTGCCGGGGCTGCTGCGGTTCGGGCACGTCCTCACCGGTGACCCGCTGCGGGCCGAGGAGCTCGTCCAGCAGGCGCTCGTGAGCACCTGGTCGAGGTGGCGGCGCATCCAGCACGACCAGCCGCACGCCTACGTCCGTCGAGCCATGGTCAACACCCACACCTCATGGTGGCGGCGGTCCCGCCACGAGGCCCCTCTCCCTGCCGGGTTCGACCGGGCAGCGCCGGAGAGCGGTGCCCTCGAGGAACGCGACCGCACCTTCGCGGCCCTGCGGCAGCTTCCGCCGCGGCAACGGGCCGTCATCGTCCTGCGCTACTACGAGGACCTCTCCGAGGCGGAGATCGCCCGGGTCCTCGGCTGCTCCCCCGGGACCGTCAAGAGCCAGGCCTCCCGCGCGCTGCGGACCCTGGCCGGCCTGCTGTCCCCCGACCTCGAGAAGAGCCCTTCATGAACCCCTCCGCTGATCTGGGTGACCTGCTGCGCGACACCCTCCACGACGAGCGCCTTGCCCTGCCGGTCCCTGCCGGCACCCTGGACGTCGTACGACGCAAGCGCCGCCACCGGCAGCGCCTCACCGTCGCCGGCACCGCCGTCTGCGCGCTCGGCCTGGTCGGGGGTGCTCTCGCCGCCACCTCCCTGCTCCGCCACCCGAGCGCGTCCCTCAGCACCCGGTACGCAGCCGGTGGCGTCCCGGAGGGCTCGCCCGTCCCGAGCGTGTCCCCGGCCTACGTGCCGTCGAGCGGCCGCAGCTGGATCCTGACGCCCTCGGAATGGGCCACGTACCGGTCTGCCCACACCCAGCCCAGCCCGCCGCCCGGGCAGAGCGTCGTGCCGTCACCGGCGCCCCTCGGCCAGCAGTCCGCCGACCTGCTCGCGGACGTCCAGAAGGCCGACCTCCCCGACGGCTTCACGGACCGGCGTGAGGACAGCGTCGGTGGCCAGCCGGGTGCCGCGGCGATCCACGTCACGCTGCCCGACGGCACTCCCGTCGAGGTCTTCCGCAGCCAGCTCGTCGAGCCGCAGTCGACCGAGCAGAACGGTCCTGGTTCCGACCCGGACGCGACGATCGTCAGCGTGCCGGGCACGACGTCGGCTGCCGCGCTGTTCCCGGACTACGGCTACGGCTTCCCCGGGCGCAACGACAGCACCGCGCACATGGTGATGGTCGTGACCCGCGGCGGCCTCCTGACCCAGTGGGTCGCCCCCGGCTCGGTGTCGCTCGACACCCTCAAGACCTGGGCGTTCGCCGCCGCGCAGGACTAGCGCTTCAGACATCTCCGCCCGCTGCCGATCCTCACACCATGGAGACCGTGCGGCGGGTGGAGGTGCCCTGCGACCGCGAGCACCTCGACGTGCTCCGGGCGCCGACCTCCGACGTGGCAGTGCCGAGCAACCCGGCAGCGCTCGAGAGCATCGCGCGACTGCTGGCGCACCAGCGCCAGCCCTCCGCCTGACGCAGAAGCAGCACAGCGGGGCTCGGTGTGCTCCTGCTGAGCGTGCGCCGTCGCCGTACCGGCCCAGTCCGCTGCTTTGGCGTCACCGGCTGACGCAACTGCAACAGCCTGGCCCCCGACCCAGGGGCTGCAGGCTCAGCAGGTGAGCAGGTGGCCGCAGGCTGTTGCAGTCGGGTCAGGCGAGCGTCCGCTCGGCTGACGCTGGGCGTTGTCCACCTGGGCGGACGCAAAGGGCCGTCAGCGCTGGCGGGCGAGGCCGAGCTCGTGGGGCCGGTGGTCGGGGAAGACGGTGCTGAGGGCGCGAGCGCCGCCGAGGCGGCGGTGCACGAGCTCGCCGAGCACGTCGCGGTAGTCGGTCGTCGGGCGCAGGTCGCCGTCGTCGAGCTGCTTGGCGCCGAGACCCGGCCACCGGCCGTAGACGCGGCCCCCGCGGATGCCGCCACCGAGGACGAGCATCGACGAGCCGTGGCCGTGGTCGACGCCGGCACTCCCGTTCTGCGCGACGCGCCGGCCGAACTCCGACACCGTGATGATCGTGGTGCGGGCGAGCATGGGCCCGAGGTCACGGCAGAACGCGGCCAGGCCGTTCGCGAGGGCGGCTGCGTTGTCGTGGAACACGCCCGAGGTCGCCGAGCCGAGGCCCTCGTGCATGTCCCAGCCGCCGGGTCCGTCGATCGTCGCGACCTCGAGGCCGAGACCGGCGCGGGCGATCTCGGCGATCTGGGCGAGGCCGTGGCTGAAGTAGTCGGCGGGGTAGGTGACGCCGGCCCGCGGGACGTAGTCCTTGTCGCGATACGGGGCGAGCCGGTGCAGCGCGTCGAGGGTCTGGCGCGCGGCGGCGGCGTTGGGGCCGGAGATGCCGGCGTACATCTGGCCGAGGGCGGCCTCGGTGCGGTGCGTCGCCTGCGAGCCCACCTGCACCCGCACGTCGGAGACGCTCGTCATGGAGAAGGCCGGGACGCCACCGCGCAGCGTGCCGGGGGGCGCGCCGATCGCGACGGCCGGGAAGTCCTTCGTCGACAGCCCGCGGGCGTACATCAGCCGGTCGACCCAGCCGGTCTGCGTTCCGTTGCTGAGGTTGACGCCGCGCTCCATGGCGTCGGTCGCCTCGAAGTGCGAGCGGGTCCCGTCGGAGTCGCCGACGGCGTGCACGACGGCGAGCTGCCTGCTGTGCCAGTACGGCATCAGCGGCGCCAGCGCAGGGTGCAGGCCGAAGTGGGCGTCGAGCGGGAGCGCCTTCGACTGCGGGACCGCGATCGTGGGCCGGGCCCGGAAGTAGTCGTGGTCGGAGACCGGCGGCACCAGCGAGAGGCCGTCGGCGCCACCGCGCAGGGTCACGACGAGCAGCAGGTCGGTGTCGGTCCGAGCGGAGCCGGCGAAGGCCAGTCGCGGCGTCGCGAGCTCGAGCGCGCCGAGGCCGCCCAGGACGCCGGCGCCCGTCAGCAGCCGGCGACGCGTGCAGGCGAGGTCCTCGCACTCGGTGATCGGGGTGCTCATCGGACCAGGGCCTCCGGGCTCGAGAGCAGCAGCGCTGCCATGGGCGGGACGAGACCCTCTGCCTGCGCCCTCGTCACGACGTGCGTGGCCCGGAGCCCGACTCCGGTGAGCACGCCCTGCTTCAGCCCCGCGCGCGCCCGGCCGCCGACGAGCTGCGTGGCGAGCCGGTCGACGAGGGCGCCTGCCGTCGTGGGCGCCGGCGTGCCGAGGAGCGCGGCGTAACCGGGCTTCTGCAGGCCGTTGATGCTGCCGTAGACGAGGTGCTGGGCCGCGTTCCAGCGCGCCAGCATCGTCGAGGTCGACGCGTAGGCGGCGACGTTGTCGGGGTAGCCGTTCGGCGGTGACCACTCGAAGGGCGCCTGACCCAGCAGCCGCAGCTCGTAGGCGACCGAGCCGCCGTCGGTGGCGAGCGTCGGGGAGGGCTGGATGCCGAGGACGCGCACGCACTGCACGAACCACTCGTAGGGCCGCTGGCTCTTCTGGCCCCACGACCGCTGGAAGGCCCTCGAGGCGATGATGTGCTTCACGACCGGCACGATCTGCGTGCCGTTGGCCCGATAGACCGCGGCCGCGCTCGCGACCAGGCTCGCCGGAGGCTTGTCAGCCACCAGGCGGCGGACAAGCTTGGTCGCGATGCGCTTCGCCGTGCTCGGGTGGTGCGCGAGGTAGGACACCAGCGACAGGGCGACATCCTTGCCCTTCGACGGGTCGTTGTTGGGGTGGTGCCAGCCCATGACGCGGACCGGCCCGACGTGGTGCCAGCCGGTGTTGTAGGCGAAGTCGCCCGTGTTGGGGTCGACCGTGAGGCCCGTCAGCGCGAGCGCCGCGTTGTGCACGTCGCGCTGGGTGTAGCCGCCGTTGACGCCGACCGTGTGCAGCTCCATCAGCTCGCGCGCGTAGTTCTCGTTGGGGTTGGCGCCGATCGAGTAGGCCTGGTTCAGGTAGAGCAGCATCGCAGGGCTCTGCGCGCTGGCGGCGAGCATGTCGGCGAACGAGCCGAGCACGTGCTTGCGGATGACGAGCGCGTCGTCCTGCGCCTTCTCCGGCCCCCAGGTCGGGCCGAAGATCGACAGGTGGTTGGTGAAGACCTCGACCAGCAGCTCGAACAGCTGGTTGTCGCCGAACGCGGCCCGGGCGAACGTCTGCGCCTGCAGGTCGGTGACGCCGTAGTGGCCGGCCGAGCCCATCAGCTGGCCCGAGACGCGGTTCGGCAGCGGCAGCGAGGCCAGCCCCGTGCCGTGCAGGGTGGCGTTGAGGTCGGGGGCGCCGCTCAGCTGCTGGTCGACCCAGGCGGTCACTCCCATCGAGCGGATCTTGGCGACCAGGGCCGGCGTCGCGCCGTAGGACAGCCGGCGGGCGGCGTGCAGCGCGGCGTCGTGGGACACCGGGAGCGCGCGCGTCGCCTGCGCAGCGTCTGACTCCTGCGACGCGACGACGCCCAGGGCGGCCACGCCTGCGGCTGAGCCCAGCAGGACAGCGCGACGGCTCGGCTGTGCTGTCACCAGTGTCACCTCGGGGGGATGTCGGCGTTGCCTGCACAACGTGCGAAGGCGGCAAAGGTAACGGATCAGGGCGAGGCCGACACACACCGCAACACGGTTGAACCGCTCGCCGCGTCCCGGGGTCTCCGGGGCCAGGGGGGCGACGGTGGCTAGAGCAGCTCCTGCAGGGCGGCGTCCTTGGCCCGGGCCTGGTCGGCGAGGCCGGCCTGGAAGTCCCGCATCCGGCCCAGCAGGTCCTGGTCGGACGAGGCGAGGATCCGGACGGCGAGCAGGCCGGCGTTGCGCGCACCGGCCACGCTGACGGTCGCGACCGGGACACCCGCGGGCATCTGCACGATCGACAGCAGCGAGTCCATGCCGTCGAGGTGCTTGAGGGGCACCGGGACGCCGATGACGGGCAGCGGCGTCATGGACGCGACCATGCCGGGCAGGTGCGCCGCTCCCCCAGCCCCGGCGATGACGACCCGCAGGCCGCGGTCGGCGGCAGCGCTCGCGTAGTCCAGCATGTCGACCGGCGTGCGGTGCGCGGACACGACGTGCACCTCGTGCGGGACGTCGAACTCCTTCAGCGCGTCCGACGCGCCCTGCATCACGGGCCAGTCGGAGTCGCTGCCCATGATGATGCCGACTACCGGGTCCATGTCCCTGTCCTCAAGTAGTGCGCACCGGCGACGGCGCGGGCGCGGGTCTCGTCGAGGTCGTCACCGAGCGCGGTCACGTGACCGATCTTGCGCCCGGGCCGGACCGCCTTGCCGTACAGGTGGACCTTCAGCGCCGGGTCGTGGGCGAACAGCAGGTGGAGCCGCTTGTCGAGCTCCGGGTCGCCGTCGCCGCCCAGCAGGTTGGCCATCACCACGACGGGAGCGGTCAGCGTCGTCGTACCCAGGGGGTAGTCGAGCACCGCCCGGACGTGCTGCTCGAACTGCGACGTGCGGGCACCCTCGATCGTCCAGTGCCCGCTGTTGTGGGGGCGCATCGCGAGCTCGTTGACGAGGATGCCGTCAACGGTCTCGAACAGCTCGACGGCGAGCACGCCGACGACTCCGAGCTCCTGCGCGAGGCGCAGCGCGAGTCCCTGGGCCTGCAGGGCGAGCTCCTCCGACAGGCCAGGAGCGGGGGCGACGACCTCGACGCAGATGCCGTCCCGCTGGACGGTCTCGACGACCGGCCAGGCCGCGGCCTGGCCGTAGGGGCTGCGGGCGACCACGGCAGCCAGCTCGCGCTGCAGCGGGACCTTCTGCTCGGCGAGGAGCCGGACGCCGGAGGCCAGCACGGGGGCCGCATCCGCCGCGCTGTCGACGATCCAGACGCCCTTGCCGTCGTAGCCACCGGTGGCGGCCTTGAGGACGAGCGGCCAGCCGTTGTCGGCACCGAACGCCTCGAGGTCCTCGGCCGAGCTGATGGCGGCGAAGGGCGGGATGGGGACGCCCAGCTCCCTGAGCCGCTCACGCATCACGAGCTTGTCCTGGGCGTGCAGCAGGGCGGCGGACGAGGGGAGCACCGTGTGGCCGGCGTCCTCCATCGCGCGGATGAGGTCGCCGGGCACGTGCTCGTGGTCGAACGTCACGACCTCGCAGCCCTCGGCGAACGCGAGCAGGTCGTCCTTCGAGGTGTGCGACCCCAGGACGACGTTGCTCGCGACCAGCGCAGCGCTGTCGTGCGTGGCGTCCGCCAGCACGCGGAGCGACAGCCCGAGCGAGATGGCCGCCTGGTGCGTCATCCGCGACAGCTGACCCCCACCGACCATGCCGACGACCGGCAGGTCCATCGCCCCCCGCACCGTCACCGTCGCGTCACCCGAGCAGCCTGCGGGACAGCTTGGCGACGGTCTCCTCGTCGACCCCGATCGTCATCGCCAGGCCGTGCACGCCGCCGTAGGTCGCGTCGACCCGGTCGAGGAACCGCTCCATGTTGCCGGCGTGCAGCCGGAACGAGTCAGCGGGCCGGGCGGCCATGCTGTCGTGGTAGAGCTCCGTCGCCAGCAGCCGGTCGCGGATCGCCATGGCCCGCTCGTCGGTGCGCACGTAGTCGTCGACGACGGCCTTGCGGGTGACGCCGACGAGGGACAGCGCCAGGGCGCAGACGACGCCGGTGCGGTCCTTGCCCGCGGCGCAGTGCACGAGGACCGCGCCGGCCCTCGGGTCGGCGATGGTGCGCAGCGCCGTCGCGATCGCGTCCGGGGCGTGGTTGACGTAGTCGATGTAGAAGTGGTCCATCGCCTCGTCGCCCGCGTCGTCGTGCGGGATCGCCTTCTCGACGAGGTCGTCCTCCCTGGCCTCGAACCCGTGCGGGATGAGGTCGAGGTGGACGTGCGCGACGTCCGTCTCGCGCAGCGGCCCGGGTCCGATGATCTCGACCTCGGGGCCGGTACGGAGGTCCACCACGGTTCCGAGCCCGTGGTCCCGCAGGACCTCGATGTCCTTGGGCGTGAGGTCCTGCAGGTTGTCGGAGCGCAGCAGGACGCCGCTGCGGGTCGTCCGCCCGTCGATCGTCGGGAGGCCCCCGAGGTCGCGGGCGTTGACGGCGCCTTCGAGCGTCAGCCAGGTCACAGGGTGACTCTATTAGCCTGGCCAGATGCTCGAGCGCCTGCGTCACCTGGGTCCCGAGCTCTTCAAGTTCCTGGTCGTCGGCGGCCTCTGCTTCGTCGTCGACACGGCCCTCTCGTACATCTTCCGGTTCGAGGTCGGGCTCGGCCCGAACACCGCGAAGAGCCTGGCGACCATCATCGCCACGGTGCTGTCGTACCTGCTGAACCGGCTGTGGTCGCTCGCCCACCGCGTCGACACCGAGCGCGGTCACCGGCGCGACATCGTCAACTACGGCGTCATCTCGGCGGCGGGGCTCGTCCTCACCTGGATCCCGATCTCGGTGACCTACTACGTGCTGGGCCTGCACGGGAAGGCCTCCTACCTCGTCGCCATCGTCATCGGCACCGCGATCACCACGGTGTTCCGCTACTGGGCCTTCCGTCGCTGGGTGTTCGTGGGCGACGTGGACACGTCCGAGCGCAACGCTCTCGTCTGACCGGCGCCGCCCGGCCGGTCCCTGGGACCTGCGCGGTTCGACCCGCCGGCGGGTCGCGCCCGGATGTCCCAGGGACTCGGGGGGTCAGGCCCGGCGGACGAGGTACGGCGTCAGCGACCGGTAGCCGCGGACGGCGCGGCGGTGGAGCTCGCGGACCTCGTAGCCGTCGGTCAGCGCCTCGGCGACGCGCCTGTCGACGAGCAGCGAGCTGGGCCGCGCCTCGCTCGACAGCCGGGACGCGATGTTGACGGTCTCGCCGAAGACGTCGCCGAGGCGGAACAGGACCGGCCCCTGGGCGACCCCCGCACGGACGGCGGGCAGCTCGTCCGACGCGTCGTGGTCTGCGACGGTGTCGAGCGCGACGGTCACCGCGTCGACCGGCTGGTCGCAGGTGTAAAGCACGCCGTCGCCGAGGGTCTTGATGAGGCGGCCGTTGACGGCGGCGACCCGCAACGACACGTCGCGCTCGAAGTGCTCCAGGGTGCGCTCCAGGGTCGTCGCGTCCCACTCCCGCGACGACCGGGTGAACCCGACCAAGTCGAGGAAGCCGACGGACAGGACCGGCATGCCGGTGTCGCCGAAGCTGGCCAGGGCTCGCTGCACGGCCGCGGCGAACTGGCGACGCCACATGAAGACCATGAGGAAGTCGAGCTTGGGCAGCACGTGCTCGGCCCGGCCGGCGAGCTCGGCCAGGGCCTCCTCCGGCGAGTGGTCGGCGGTGCGGGCGCGCAGCACGTCCACCTGCGCCTCCGCGAGGCGCGACAGGCCCTGCCCCATGATCCGCGCCATCACCAGCTGCGTCGGGAGGTCGGTGAGCCCGAGCTCGAGCAGCGCCGCGGACACCTTGAGGGCCTCGACGTCGGCGTGGGTGAAGGCCCTCTCGCCGTAGGGGATCTCGGCGAAGCCCATCGACGCCCACACCTCGCGCGCGAAGTCAGCGGACACTCCGGACATCCGCTCGACGTCCTCGCGGTCGAGCGTCAAGGGTTCCCCGAGGAGCAGGGCGTCGAGGTCGTCCACGGGGTGCAACCTAGCCCGTGCAGGCGTACCGTCCAGGACGTGTCAGGAAGGCAGAAGGCCTACCTCGGGATCCGCGCTCTGGCGCTCACCGGGTTCGTCCTGGCGGCCCTGGTCATGCCGAGCGGCGTCCCCGCGGGCCTGGTCGCCGGCGGCGCCGGGATCATCGGGCTGCTGACGTGCATCGGCGTGAACGCGGGCGGCCCGGGCGAGCGGGCAGGTGCCGTCGAGCAGGGGGTCCGCTACGAGAAGGCCCGCGCCCCGCAGGGCGACTGGCCGCCGTACCCCGACGACCAGGTCATCGACGGGGAAGTGCTCAGGGAGCCGTAGGCGGCCGCGGGTCGTCGGCCTTGTCGACGAGGTCGTAGACGACTCGCTGGACCTTCTCGACCTTCGGGATCTCGGTCAGCGTGACCTGGCCGCGCTCGCCGGCGGACTCGACGACGAGCGTGCCGCAGCCGAGCAGCCGCTCGAAGAACGTGTGCTCGAAGCTGACGTCGTTGATGCGGGCCAGCGGGATGTCACGCCCCTGCCGGCCGAGCACGCCGCTGCGCATGACGACGCGCTCGCTCGTCACGACGAAGTGCGTGGTGCGCCACTTCAGCAGGGGGACGAGGAACAGCCCGACCAGCAGCAGGACACCGACGCCGACGATGACCCAGTTCGCGGTGCTCCCGAAGTCCTGCGCCAGCAGGAACCCCGCCAGCGCGAGCAGCGCCAGCAGCTCCACGAACGGCAGGAACATGACCTTCCAGTGCGGGTGGAGGTCGAGCACCACCGACTCGTTCTCACCGAGCAGCTTCTGCGGGTACGCCATGATCGCGACTATCTCAGGTGGACGACGTCTCCGGCAGCAACCGGCGCACCGTCGACGACGAGCCGCCCGTCGTCGTCGATCGCTTCCGCCGTACCGGTCCTGGACTCGCCGCCCGGCAGCTCGACCCGCACCTCGCGTCCCAGCGTGCTGCAGAGCTCCCGGTACGCCGCTCGGCTGTCGTCCCCGAGCGCGTCACCGATCCCCCTCAGGACCGACCGGAGCACGGTGTCGCGGTCGGTCGTCGTGGCACCTGCCAGGGCCAGCGACGTCGCCTCGGGCACCGGCAGCTCGGCGGCCTTGGTGGTGACGTTCAGCCCGATCCCCAGGACCACGGCACCTTCAACGGACTCCGCCAGCAGGCCTGCGACCTTGTGGCCGTCGATCAGCACGTCGTTGGGCCACTTGAGGACCGCGTCGACGTCGGCGACCTGCCGCAGCGCCTGCGCGACCCCGAGGCCGGCCAGCAGCGGCACCCAGCCGAGGGGGTTGGAGGGCCGCAGGAGCACGCTGAACGTCAGGCCGGCTCGAGCCGGGCTGACCCAGGTCCTGTCGAGCCGGCCACGGCCGGCCGTCTGCTGCTCCGCGACCACCACCAGGCCGTGCGGCTCACCCGCCCGGGCCCGCTCGGCGACCACGGCGTTGGTGCTCGGCGCGATGTCGAGCACCTCCACCCGGTAGCCGTCGGACTCGAGGGCGCGGTTCAGCGCATCGGCGCGCAGAGGCGGTCGGTCGAGGTCCCCGTACATGCCGGTGATCCTCCCCGATAACCTTCCCCGGTGACAGCAGAGCGCTTTGAAGAGAACGGCCCGGACATCCACACCACCGCCGGCAAGCTGGCGGAGCTCCAGGCACGCGTCGAGAAGTCCCTCCACTCCGGCTCCGAGGCGGCCCTGGAGAAGCGGCACGCGAAGGGGCAGCGCACCGCGCGCGAGCGCCTCGAGGCGTTCCTGGACCCGGGCTCGTTCACCGAGACCGACGCCCTCGCCCGGCACCGCGCCCGCGACTTCGGCCTCGAGAAGAACCGGCCCATCGGCGACGGCGTCATCACCGGCTACGGCACGGTCGACGGCCGCCCGGTCTGCGTCTTCAGCCAGGACGCGATGGTGTTCGGCGGCGCCCTCGGCGAGGTCTACGGCGAGAAGATCGTCAAGGTCATGGACCTCGCCCTCAAGACCGGGTGCCCCGTCGTCGGCATCAACGAGGGCTCCGGCGCCCGCATCCAGGAAGGGATCATGGGCCTGGCGCTGTACGGCGACATCTTCTACCGCAACGTGATGGCCTCAGGCGTCGTCCCGCAGATCTCGCTGATCCTCGGCAACTGCGCCGGCGGCCACGTGTACTCGCCGGCCCTCACCGACTTCAACCTCATGGTCGACGGCGCCAGCGCCATGATGATCACCGGCCCGGACGTCATCAAGACGGTCACCGGCGAGGACATCACGATCGAGGACCTCGGCGGGGCCCGCGCCCACAACTCCAAGTCCGGCGTCGCGCACTTCATGTCGCACGACGAGGACGAGGCGCTCGAGCTCACCAAGACGCTGCTGTCCTACCTCCCGTCGAACAACCTCTCGCAGCCGCCCGTCTTCGACGGCCCCGACGTGCTCGAGGAGCCGCTGCTCGACGAGCTCAACACGTTCATCCCCGACAGCAACAACGCTCCGTACGACATGCACACGGT
>CBIHPE010000068.1:0-16757 GCA_966212015.1 uncultured Frankiales bacterium
CGCCGGGCTGCTGTTCGACCCGCTGAGCTCGACCTTCGTCCTGCTCATCACCGGGGTCGGCTTCCTCATCCACGTCTACTCGCTCGGCTACATGGAGCACGACGAGCGCAAGCACGTGTTCTTCGGCTACCTCAACCTGTTCATCGCGGCGATGCTCCTGCTCGTCCTCGGCAACAGCTTCCTGGCGCTCTACGTCGGCTGGGAGGGCGTGGGTCTCGCGTCCTACCTGCTCATCGCGTTCTGGTACTTCAAGCCGGAGGCCGCGACCGCCGCGAAGAAGGCGTTCATCGCCAACCGCGTCGGTGACGTCGGCCTGAGCCTCGCGATCATGGTGATGTTCGCCGAGCTCGGCACCACGACGTACCAGGGGGTGTTCTCCAGCGGCATCAACGGCAAGACGGCCACCGCCGTCGGCCTGCTGCTGCTCCTCGGTGCCTGCGGCAAGTCGGGCCAGTTCCCGCTGCAGACCTGGCTCCCTGACGCCATGGAGGGCCCGACCCCGGTGTCGGCGCTCATCCACGCCGCGACCATGGTCACCGCCGGCGTCTACCTGATCGCCCGCTCGCTCCCGATCTTCGAGGCGAGCCACGACGCGCAGACGGTCGTCACGATCATCGGTGCCGTCACCCTCGTCATCGGCTGCCTGATCGGCTGCGCCTACGACGACATCAAGAAGGTGCTCGCCTACTCGACCGTCAGCCAGATCGGCTACATGTTCCTCGCGGTCGGGATCCCCGGCGCCGGTGCGTTCGCGATCCTGCACCTGCTGACCCACGGCTTCTTCAAGGCCTGCATGTTCCTCTCGGCCGGCTCCGTCATGCACGGCATGCACGACTCGGTCGACATGCGCAGGTACGGCGCGCTGCGCAAGGCGATGCCCTGGACCTTCGCCTGCCTCACCGCCGGCTGGCTCGCCATCCTCGGCATCCCGCCGTTCGCCGGCTTCTGGAGCAAGGACAAGATCATCGAGGTCGCGTTCAGCCTCGGCGGCACCCGCGGCACGCTCCTCGGCATCGTCGCGCTGGTCGGCGCCGGCATCACCGCGTTCTACATGACCCGGCTCTGGGCGATGACGTTCTGGGGCGAGAAGCGCTGGGCCGACGACGTGCACCCGCACGAGTCCCCGTGGATCATGGTCGGCCCGATGGCGGTCCTCGCCTTCGGCGCGACGGTCGGCGGCTACCTGCTGGGCAACGGCGCGTCGGTCCTGCCGGGGCCGAAGAACGCCCTCGTCAACTGGCTCGCCCCGGTCCTGCCGTTCGAGGAGGGCCCGCGGCAGGTCAACGGCACGGTGATCAGCCTCTGCACGATCGCCGTCGTCCTGCTCGGTGCGGCGGGTGCCTACTACCTGTTCGCCAAGCGCCCCGTGCCGACGACGCCGCCGGTGGCGGTCACGCCGTTCACCACGGCGGCCCGCAAGAACCTCTACTTCGACGCCCTCAACGAGGCCGTCCTCATGCGTCCGGGCCAGTACCTCACGCGCTTCCTCGTCTTCCTCGACAACCGAGGGATCGACGGCGCGATCGGCGGGCTGGCTGCCGGCATCGGAGGCAGCTCTGGTCGCCTCCGCAGGATCCAGACAGGCTTCGTACGGTCGTACGCGCTGTCGATGTTCGGCGGCGCCGTCCTCGTGGTGGTCGCCCTCCTCGCCGTGGAGCTCGGGCAGTGAACGACACCCCCTGGATGACGATCCTCCTCCTCGTCCCCGCCATCGGTGCGCTGCTCGTAGCGATGCTGCCGAAGGGCCAGGACCTGCTGGCCAAGCAGGTCGCGCTCGGCATCTCGCTGCTGACGCTCGTGCTGACCGGCGTCGCGGTCGCGCAGTTCGACACTCGCGCCTCCGCCCCTCGGTTCCAGTTCGAGCAGCACCGGGAGTGGATCCGCTCGCTCGGCGTCACCTACTCGATGGGCGCTGACGGCATCGCGCTGGTCCTCATCGCGCTGGCTGCCCTGCTCGTCCCGCTCGTGCTCCTCGCCAGCTGGGACACGGTCGAGGACCTCCTCGACGTCGAGGGACCGGACGCGAGGCTCACACCCGCCAAGAGCGTGAAGGGCTTCTTCGCCCTGATGCTCGTCCTCGAGAGCTTCATGATCGGCGTCTTCGCGGCGACGGACGTGTTCCTGTTCTACGTGTTCTTCGAGGCGATGCTCATCCCGATGTACTTCCTCATCGGGATGTACGGCGGCCCGCGCCGCGCCTACGCCGCGGTGAAGTTCCTGCTCTACAGCCTGGTCGGCGGTCTGCTCATGCTGGCTGCGGTCATCGGGCTCTACGTGCAGAGCGGCAGGAGCACCTTCCGCTGGGACCAGCTGATCCACAACACCGAGCTGTCCCACACCACGCAGGTCTGGCTGTTCCTCGGCTTCTTCATCGCGTTCGCCATCAAGGCGCCGCTCTTCCCGTTCCACACCTGGCTGCCCGACGCCGGCGCCGAGTCGCCGACCGGCGGCGCGGTGCTGCTCGTCGGCGTGCTCGACAAGGTCGGCACCTTCGGCTTCCTGCGCTACTGCCTGCCGCTGTTCCCGTGGGCGGCGCACGAGCTGGCGCCGTACGTCATCGCGCTGTCCATCACCGGCATCATGTACGGCTCGCTGCTCGCCATGGGCCAGAAGGACATGAAGCGGCTGGTGTCCTACACCTCGGTCGCCCACTTCGGCTTCATCGGCATGGGCTGCCTCGCGTTCACGACGCAGGCCGGCACCGGCGCGGTGTTCTACATGGTCAACCACGGCCTCTCGACGGGTGCGCTGTTCCTCGTCATCGGGTTCCTCATCGACCGGGGCAAGAGCCGCCTCATCAGCGACTACTCCGGCGTCGCGAAGGTCGCACCGGTGCTCGCGGCGATGTTCTTCATCAGCGGCCTGTCGGCGCTGGCGCTGCCGGGCCTGTCGACGTTCCTGTCGGAGTTCCTCGTCCTGGTCGGCACGTTCACGCAGTACAAGGTGGCGGCGGTGATCGCGACGCTCGGCATCATCCTGGCGGCGCTCTACATCCTGCTGGCCTACCAGCGCACGATGCAGGGCCCGATCGGCGGCCTGGCCGACAAGGTCAAGGACCTCAAGGCCCGCGAGATCGCGGCCGTCGCGCCGCTGCTCGTGCTCATGCTCTTCCTCGGCTTCTACCCGAAGCCGGTCACCGACATCGTCAACCCGGCTGTGAAGGCAACGATGCAGGACACCGGGGACACCGATCCCCCGCCCTCTGACCTCTCGACCACGGCGACGGGGGACAAGGGCTGATGAACACCGATCAGATCACCGCGCCCTCGATCGCCTACCTGCCGCTGATCCCGATGCTCGTCGTGTTCGGCGCGGCCACGGTCGGCGTCCTCGTCGAGGCGTTCGTCGCTGAGGCCAACCGCCGCCTCGTCCAGATCGCCGTCGCCGTCCTCGGCCTCGCGATCGCGTTCGGGTACGTCGTCTACCTTGCCGACCAGAGCACCAACCGCCTCATCGCGGAGTCCGCCCTCGCCATCGACGGGCCCACGCTCTTCCTGCAGGGCACCCTGTGCCTGCTGGGCATCGGCAGCATCTTCCTGCTCGCCGAGCGCAAGCTCGACGCCTCGGGCGGTGAGGTCGTCAGCCAGGCCAGCCATCTGCCCGGCTCGCGCGAGGACCTCGCGCTCGTCGACAGCGGCCGCGTGCAGACCGAGGTCTACCCGCTCGCGATGTTCGCCCTCGGCGGCATGCTGCTCTTCCCGGCCTGCAACAACCTGCTGCTGATGTTCGTGGCTCTCGAGGTGCTGAGCCTGCCGCTCTACCTGATGGCCGGTCTCGCCCGCCGTCGCCGGCTGCTCAGCCAGGAGGCCGCGCTCAAGTACTTCCTGCTGGGTGCGTTCGCGAGCGCGTTCTTCCTCTACGGCGTGGCGCTCATCTACGGCTACGCCGGCTCGGTCGACCTCGGCGACGTGCTCACGGCGACCGGCACGACCGGTCACAGCGACGCCCTGCTCCTGCTCGGCATCGCGATGCTCGGCGTCGGCCTGCTGTTCAAGGTCGGTGCCGTCCCGTTCCAGTCGTGGACGCCCGACGTCTACCAGGGCAGCCCGACCCCGGTCACCGCCCTCATGGCCGCCTGCACGAAGGTCGCCGCGTTCGGTGCGCTCCTGCGCGTCTTCTACGTCGCGTTCGGCACGAGCAAGTGGGACTGGCGCCCGATGATGTGGGCCGTCGCGATCCTCACGATGGTCCTCGGCGCGATCCTCGCGGTCACGCAGACCGACGTGAAGCGGATGCTGGCCTACTCCTCCATCGCCCACACCGGCTTCATCCTCGTCGGCGTCATCGCGGTCAACCGCGACGGCCTGTCGGGCACGCTGTTCTACCTGCTGACCTACGGCTTCACGACCCTCGCGTCGTTCGCCGTGGTCGGCCTGGTGCGCGACAGCTCGGGCGAGGCGACGCACCTGTCGCAGTGGGCCGGCCTCGCGAAGCGCAGCCCGGAGGTCGCGGCGGTCTTCACGTTCCTGCTGCTGGCCCTCGCCGGCATCCCGCTGACCAGCGGCTTCATGGCGAAGTTCGCGGTCTTCAAGGCGGCCCAGGAGGGCGGCGCCACGGCGCTCGTCGTCGTCGGTGTCATCGCCAGCGCGATCACCGCCTTCTTCTACGCCCGCGTCATCGTGCTCATGTACTTCCAGCAGCCGTCACCGGACGGCCCGACCGTCGCGATCCCGAGCGCCTTCACCACCTCGGCGATCGCCCTCGGCCTGGCCGTGACCGTCGCCCTCGGCGTCTACCCGCAGCCGGTGCTCGACCTCGCGAACCAGGCAGCGCTGTTCATCCGATGACCGCGACCTCCTCCAGGCTGCTCTCCGGCGTCGACCCCGCGCTGCTGGAGTCGCTGAACGCCGGACTGGAGCAGGTCGAGGCCAGGCTGCACGAGGTCGTCAAGAGCGCCCACCCGCTGCTCAGCGAGGCGGCGACCCACCTGGTCGACGCCGGCGGTCAGCGGTTCCGGCCGCTGCTCGTGCTCCTTGCCGCGCACGTCGCGGGTGGCGTCAACGACGAGGTGATCGACGCTGCCGTGGTCGTCGAGCTCACCCACGTCGCCACGCTCTACCACGACGACGTCATGGACGAGGCGTCGCTGCGTCGCGGGGCTGCGACGGCCAACACCCGCTGGACCAACAGCGTCGCGATCCTCACCGGCGACTACCTGTTCGCGCGGGCGTCCGACCTCACCGCCGGCCTCGGCACCGAGGCCACCCACCTGCAGTCGCGGACCTTCGCCCGGCTCGTCGAGGGCCAGATCGCCGAGACAGCAGGGCCGGTGGAGGGTCAGGACCCGATCGAGCACCACCTGCAGGTGCTCGCCGACAAGACCGGCTCCCTCATCGCCACCAGCGCCCGGCTCGGCGCCATGATGGCCGGCGCCGACCGCGTGACCGTCGAGACGCTGGCCGAGTACGGCGAGACGATCGGTGTCGCCTTCCAGCTGTCCGACGACCTCATCGACGTCCTGCACGAGGCTGCCGACTCCGGCAAGACCCCCGGCACGGACCTGCGCGAGGGCATCGCCACGCTGCCCGTCCTGCTGGCGCACGACGACGCCGCGCTCATGGCCGTCCTCGGCGGCGACCTGTCCAGCGACCAGGCGCTCGCCGACGCCCTCAGCACCCTGCGCTCGCACCCGGCGATGGACCTCGCGAAGGCCCGCCTCGTGGCGTACGTCGACCGGGCCCGCACCGTCGCCGCCACCCTGCCCCACGGCTCGCCCCGAGACGCCCTGCTCGCCCTCGCCGACTACGTCCTCGTCAGGACGGGTTGACCCAGGTCACCACCCCCGGGGGGCGCCGGTTCCGGTTGTCCCTGTTCGACCTCGGCCTCGCCTGCTGCGCCGTCGAGTTCGTCGCGCTCTCCGTGCAGGACGCCGTCGACACGGCACCGCTCGAGGAGGCCAACGTCCTCGTCGTCAGCGGCACCGTGACCGACGTCAGCGCACCCGCTGTCCTGCGCGCCTACGAGCGGCTCGCGGAGCCCCGGCACGTCGTGAGCTTCGGTGCCTGCTCCAACACCGGCGGGCCCTACTGGGACAGCTACAGCGTCACCAAGGGCGTGGACCAGCTCGTCCCCGTCGACGTCTACGTCGTCGGCTGCCCGCCGCGGCCCGAGGCCCTGCTCGCCGCCCTGGACCGGCTCCCCGCATGACCTGGGTCCAGGACGTCCAGGCGGCCAAGGACGCGGGCGCCGTCTTCTTCGACGTGCTCACCGCCGTCGACCTCGAGGCAGACGGGTTCGAGGTCGTCTGCCGGCTCTGGGACCCCTACGCGAGGACCGAGCACCTGCTCACGACCCGCTGCTCCCGCGAGGACCCGCACGTGCCCTCGCTGGTGAGCGTGTTCGCCGGCGCGGCCTGGCACGAGCGGTCCGTCGCCGAGATGTTCGGCATCTCCTTCGACGGCCACGACACCACGCCCCTGCTGCTCCCAGAGGGCTTCGAGGGCCACCCGCTGCGCAAGGACTTCACCCTCGCCGCCCGCGAGGCCAAGCGCTGGCCCGGCGCCAAGGACCCTGGGGAGTCCGACGCGGACCTCGCCGTCCCCAAGCGCCGCCGCGCCAAGCCCCTCGGAGCCCGCGAGTGGCCGACATGACCCTTCCGACGGGATGTGTGCCGCTCGCCGGCGTAGGAGTCTCGCGTGAGGGCGCACACATGCGTCAGCACGGGGGATGTGTGCGCCTTGCCCGCGTGGGAATCACGCGTGAGGGCGCACACATGACGGTGTCCGCTCACCTGACGCTCAGCGATGGCCACCCGAGCGGACGCCAGGGGGCGCGGCCATGACGTACCCCGTGCCCGAGAGCAGCCGGGGGATCATCGCCCTCGACGAGAACGCCTGCACCAGTTGCATGCTCTGCGCGCGGGAGTGCCCGGACTGGTGCATCGAGATCGACTCCCACAAGGAGACCGTGCAGGAGGAGGGTGCCCGGCCGCGGGTCGTGCACGTCCTCGACCGGTTCGCGATCGACTTCGGGCTCTGCATGTGGTGCGGGATCTGCATCGAGGTCTGCCCGTTCGACGCGCTGTTCTGGGCGAAGAGCTACGACCACGCAGCGACCGATCCTGCCGGGATGGTGCACGAGCGGTTCGACCTGCGGGAGTGGCTGAAGGACGTGCCGGAGGGAACGAGCTAGGGGCGTCAGGCGTTGTACAGGGTGCCCACACCAACAGGAGGCCCACGGTGCACACGCACCAGCACTTCAACGGTCTGAAGACTGCCGTCCTTCTCGGCGGCCTCGCTGCCCTGCTCATGCTCGCCGGTGGTCTCATCGGCGGCCAGGGCGGCGTCGTCATCGCCTTCGTCATCGCGCTCGGCCTCAACGGCTTCGCCTACTTCAACAGCGACAAGCTGGCCCTGCGCTCGATGCGGGCGCAGCCGGTGACGCGGGAGCAGGCTCCCGATCTCTACGCGATCGTCGAGGAGCTCGCCGGCCGGATGCAGATCCCGATGCCGCGCCTCTACATCAGCCCGACGCAGGCCCCGAACGCCTTCGCCACCGGCCGCAACCCGCAGCACGCCGCGGTCTGCTGCACCCAGGGCATCCTCGAGATCCTCGACCGCCGCGAGCTGCGCGCGGTCCTCGGCCACGAGCTGGGCCACGTCACCAACCGCGACATCCTCATCAGCTCCGTCGCCGCCACGGTCGCCAGCGCGATCAGCTTCCTCGCCAACATGGCGATGTTCGCCGGCATGTTCGGCGGCCGCGACGACGAGGACTCCAACCCCGCCGGCGCGCTGCTGTTCGCGTTCCTCGGCCCGGTCGCCGCCGGCGTCATCCAGATGGCGATCAGCCGCAGCCGCGAGTACCAAGCCGACGCCACGGGTGCCGAGGTCTCCGGCGACCCGCTGGCCCTGGCCAGCGCCCTGCGCAAGCTCGAGCTCGGCGTCAACGCGCGGCCGCTCGTGCAGGACCCGCAGCTCGCGCCCGTCAGCTCGCTGATGATCGCCAACCCCTTCCGTGGCAAGGGGATCGGCAACCTCTTCAGCACCCACCCGCCGATGGCCGACCGCATCGCACGCCTCGAGCAGATGGCGGGAGCGAAGCTCCAGTAGCTCTCGCGGACCCGGCCCCCGACGGGCCCGACGAGACGGCCGCCGCCTCTGCTCCCCCCAGAGGCGGCGGTCTTGTCTTTGCGCGAATGGACACTGCGCTGCGAGAGTCAGCCCTGATTCCGCAGCGCAGTGTCCGCTCGCGGTGGCGGCTAGCGGAAGTTCGTGAACTGGATCGCGAAGTCCAGGTCCTTGCCCTTGAGCAGCGCCATGACGGCCTGCAGGTCGTCCTTCTTCTTGCCGGACACCCGGAGCTGGTCGCCCTGGATCTGCGCCTGGACCCCCTTGGGACCCTCGTCCCGGATGATCTTGGACACCTTCTTGGCGTTGTCCATCGAGATGCCCTCGGCGACCTTGGCGGTCAGCCGGAACTCCTTGCCGCTCGCGACCGGCTCACCGGCGTCGAGGGTCTTGAGCGAGATCTGCCGCTTGACCAGCTTCTCCTTGAACACGTCGAGCAGCGCGGCGCAGCGCTCCTCGGCGCCGGCCTTGATGACGATGTCGTCGCCGGACCAGGCGATCTCGGCGCCGGTGCCCTTGAAGTCGTAGCGGGTGGCGGCCTCCTTCGCGGCCTGGTTGAGGGCGTTGTCGACCTCCTGCCGGTCGACCTTGCTCACGATGTCGAACGACGGGTCTGCCACTGCTGACTCCTTGCTATCGTCTTTCCCGCACCAGGCGGGTTGCCCGAGTGGTCAATGGGAGCGGACTGTAAATCCGTCGGCTTAGCCTACGAAGGTTCGAACCCTTCACCCGCCACAAGGCCCCTCACCCGGGAGTTCGCTCCCGGGCGAGGGGCCTTTGCGTCGCTCTGCGAAGCGTCGGCCGTCCGAGGCCACCCGACCGCCTGCTGTCAGGCCTTTCCGGAGCGGCCGAAGACCTGCAGGGCCAGCCGGACCGTCGGCTGCCGCAGGACGACGAGGCACGCCGCCCACGTGAGCACCGCGACGAGGAGCGACAGCACCAGGCCGCCGTACCCGCCTGCCTGCCGCAGGACGACCAGGCCGACCTCACCGCCGGCGACGCCGGCGGCTGCCCCCTCGACGAGCCGCGCGAGCAGGGCAGGGCGGGAGGCGCCGGTGCCGCGGGTGGACTGGTGCAGGGAGTACGTCGTACCGGCCGTGACTGCGGCGACGATGGCGAGCGCGGCCCCCAGCGGCCCGTTCCAGTACACCAGCGGGACGAGCAGGCTGGCTGCCAGGAAGAACTGGCCGACCTGGACGACCAGGGTCGTGCGGGCCCGGCCGATGGCGATGAGGACGGTCGTGGACGCGGTCTCGGTGGCGCGCAGCCAGCCGTGCAGGGCGAGCAGCCGGAGGGCCTGGTCGATGGCCGACCACTTGTTCCCGAACAGGACGGTGAGGGCCTCGGGGCCGGCGATGGCGACGTAGCCGAGGGGGAGCGCGGTCAGCCAGGTGGTGACCTCGATGGCCTGCTGGAACGAGGGACCGATCAGGTGCGGGCGGTCGCGGAGCCGGCCGTAGACGGGCAGGGCCACCCGGCCGACGGCGATGCCGACGACGTACATGGGCAGGGCCGTGAGGTTGTAGCCGAAGCCGTAGGCCCCGAGGGCTGCCGACCCTGCGATGGCGCTGACGCAGATGTTGTCGATGTTGGCGGCGGAGGTCTCGAACAGGCTGGAGACCAGCAGCACCCGGCCGATCCTGATGACCTCGCGCACCATGGCCGGGACGAGCAGCGGCCGGAAGCTCGAGGGCTTCGCAGCGATGAGGACGAGCATGCGGATGGCGTGCTGCAGCACGGCCTGGGTAACCAGCGCGCTCGGGCCCGCACCGAGGGCGGCCAGCGCAAGCCCGATGGCTGCGGAGCCGACCGCGCCGGCGATGACGGCGCTGCCGGTGACCCGGAAGCGCAGGTCCCGGGCGAGCAGGGCCGAGAGCACCTCTCCCGACTGGGCCAGGGGAAGGGCCAGGCCGACGAAGCGGACCAGGTTGGTGGCGCCGGGAGCGTCGAGAGCCTGGCACAGCGGGCCGGCGAGCAGCGCGAGGGCGCCAGCACCGGCGAGGCCGAAGGCCAGACCCATGCCGACCGCAGTGCGGTCGCGCTCCTCGTCGGGACCGAGGACCTGCACGGCCTGCCCGAGCCCGGCGTAGGTCAGCGAGTTGGCGATCTGGACGCAGAAGAACGCGATCGCCGCGAGGCCGAACTCGGCCGGGCTGAGGACGCCGGCGAGGGTGAAGAACACGACCGCGGCGGCGACCCGGCTGGTGGCCTCCCCCGTGACGGTCCAGACGCCACCGCGTGCCGCGGCGCGGCCCAGGTCGACGTCTGCCGCAGTCATGCCGCAGTCACTTGACGAGCTCGTAGACCCGGGCGGTGGGACGGTCGTAGACGAGCCGGAACCGCCCTGAGCGCGCGACCTCGCTCTCGAAGGCGCGCAGGGCGTACGGCGGGTAGAGCTGGTAGTCGCGGGCCCAGTTCGCCGAGCCGCGCGAGAACAGCAGGTAGCCGTTGGGCCCGGCCTTGCGGATCTTCTCCGCGACGAAGTCGACGTCCTTCTGGCTCGGGAAGACCAGCGGCCGGTCGACGCCGAACCGGTCGTAGGACAGCGCTTCGATGCCGATGCCGGCCTTGAAGTACAGCGGCCCGTAGCGGTCGGGGGCGTTCGGCGCCATCTGCACGACCACCGAGTTGGGCAGCACGTTGGCCGGGTCCGACAGGAACGCGGCAGCACGGATCTCACCGGGGGTGAGCGAGGTGAGGTCCTCGTGCCCGAAGAAGAAGACGACGAACGCGAACGCGAACCAGAAGGCGTTCACGACCGGCGCGACGACCCTCTCGCGGGCCCGCCGCTGGTTGGTCGGCGACATGGCCCACCCCATCGCCGCGCACGCCCAGGGCAGGGCGTAGAGCATGACGCGCAGCCGGGCCTCACCGCCGTAGCTCTGCCCGCCGAGCAGGCCGGGGGAGGCGAACGCCAGGAAGGCGAGGACGGTGGCGCTGCGGACGTAGCCGGCCCGCGCCCGCTTGATGACGCCGACGAGGGCGAGCACGAAGACGCTGACGAACATCAGGCCGGCGACGACCGTGATGAACCGCTCCTGGAAGACCGGCGTCCCGTCGACGTTCTTCTTCGTCACGTTGTCGAACGGGTCCGACGCCGAGAACAGGCCGAACGTCTTGACGATGTAGCTGAGGTTGGGGATGAGGTAGCCCACGGTCAGCACGCCGGCGCCGAGGGCGAGCCACCAGGGGCGCAGGTAGCCGGCGACGGCCAGCGCGCCGATCTGCAGGAGCAGGACGTACGGCGTGAGCTGGTGGCTCGCGGCCAGCACCACGTCCATGATCAGGATGAGCACGGTGACGCGGCCCCGCATGCCGGTGGCGGGGAACGGAGCCTCGTCGAAGGACGGCACCTTGACCCGGGCGATCCACCGGATGCGTCCCTCGACCCACAGGCCGAACCGGTTCGCGGGGCCCTGCAGGGAGACCAGCACGAGGAGGAGCACGCCGAGCATGAGGACGTACCCGAAGGCCTGTGGCGAGAAGTAGCCCTGCCCGATCCAGTTGCCGACCGTGAACAGGATGACCGCGAGCCAGGCGTTGCGCATCGAGCGCGTGACGGCCTGGGCGCAGCACCAGACGAGGAGCGCGTCGACCGCGGCGAAGAACGGCTCGGCCCAGGCGGCGTAGCTGGTCGGGTCGGGCAGGCCTGCGACCTGCGAGAAGAACGCCGACAGCGAGAAGAAGCCCGGCCAGCGGTGGTAGATGTCGATGCGGCTGTCGACGCTGCCGTAGCGCTCGATGTACTGCACGATCCCGACGTGCTTGTAGACCGATGTGCCGCGGGGGACCGGCTCGATGGCGGGTGCGGTCGCGTAGAGCAGCAGGATGGTCAGGCCGACGTGCGCGGTCAGGGCGAGGTGCTTGACCCGCTCGCGCTGGCTCAGCAGGACCGCGCTCAGCACGGTGCCGACGAGCGCGACCCAGAAGGCGGCCGGGAAGACCGGCAGCAGCCCCCACGGGGACAGCTCTCCGACGCTCATCGTGGCGATGCAGTAGACCCAGCAGGCCAGACCGAGCACCGGCGCCAGCCACCAGAGCCAGGCGCGCGGCTCGGGCCTCGGCAGCGTGATGCGCTGGGACCCGCGGGCGTGACCGGCCCGCCGAGGGACGACGGTCGTCACGACAGGTGCCGGGCCTCGGCGTGCCGGATCGACGTCAGCGTGACGAAGGTCCCGCCCACGCCGAAGCACGCGAGGGCGAGGCCGAGCAGCTGCGGGTGCCACATCCGCAGCTCCACGGTGAGCAGCGCGAGACCGGCCTCGAGGGCCAGGCTGGCGGCGACGTCGATGGCCAGCAGGGTGGGCAGGTCGACCTGCAGCCGCGCGACGAGCGGGTACGCCGGCAGCAGGAGGGCGGCGATGAGGACGAACGGAGCCCGCACGGGGGGAGGGGCGCCGGACGCCGCCAGGACCACCGCCACGATCCCGACGAGGCAGACGCCGGTGCCGAGCCGCGAGCGCTGGAGCGCGGTGATGGGCGGCAGGACGTCGGGCTGCACAGGCTCGCGGGGCGCGGCCACGGGGCCTGCTCCTCTCGGTCGAGCCTGCGGGTGGGTCCCCATCCTCCCACAGGGGGTGCCACCGACACGTTTTCGGACGGCCGCGCCGGGCAGGTCTGCATGCGGTAGACAGGTTGTGTGTCACCCGAATGGGCGATACCCTCTGTTGTCGTAAAATCACTCAGAGTAGCGGAAGGCGTCGCAGAGCGACGTGAGGGGGCACGAGCATGGCGACCGCAGGTCCGCGGCGACGGTCCGCTGCTCTCGCGGCACTCGGCGGCTGCCTGGTCCTGGCCGTGGCCGGCTGCTCGGGCGGCAGCGAGGGGCCGCACCGCGCCCCTGAGGTGCTGTCGGCGACGTCCGGCTACGAGCAGGCGGTCGTCAAGGACGGCGCCAGTGCGCTGTGGTCGTTCCGCGACGCCACGGGGCTGACCGCCCGGGACGAGGTCGCCGACCTGACGAGCGCCAAGGCTGCGGCCACCGTCATCGGCGGGAGCATCGGCGAGACCACCGGCCCGGCGGGTACGCCGGCCGCCCAGTTCAACCGCAGCGGGCGCGTCGTCACGCCCATCTCCTCGGGCCTGTCCAGCAGTGACGCGTTCACCGTCGAGCTCGACCTGCGCGCCGACCGCTGCGTCAGCGCCTGGGGCCGGGTGCTCGGGACGACGAGCCTGCCCAAGAGCGGTCGCGAGGGCTTCGAGCTGCTGCACTTCCCGAAGCAGTTCCAGCACAGCCCGTGCACGTTCGGCGTCGAGTTCTGGCACCTCAACAGCTACCTCGGCGGCTGCCACCCCAAGACGGTGCCCACGACCGGCGTGTGGGCGCACTGGGCCGTCGTCTACGCCGCCGGCAAGGTCAGCTGCTACGCCAACGGCGTCCTCTTCGACGGCGGAAAGCTCGCCGCGCCGGCCCGGTTCAGCCAGCTCGGCCCGTTGGGCATCGGCGGCTCGGGCTCGGGCTTCCAGGGCCCGCTCGACGGTGCCAGCCTCGCGGAGGTGGCGCTCTACAAGCGCGCGCTGACGCCCGCCGAGGTGCGTCTGCACGCCGTGCTCGCCGGCAAGCGGACGGTGCCGACGCCCACTGCCTCGCGCTCCTGAGCGGGCCGGTCCTCGGACCGTGTACGCTCTTGCGCGGTTCGCCGCCCCTTTAGCTCAGTCGGCAGAGCGTCTCCATGGTAAGGAGAAGGTCTACGGTTCGATTCCGTAAAGGGGCTCTGCTTCCACCTCCGGCGGCGTAGCTCAGTCGGTAGAGCAAACGACTCATAATCGTTGTGTCACCAGTTCAAGTCTGGTCGTCGCTACACAGAACACAGAACTCCGGGTCAGGTAGCCTGGAGGGGTTCCACTCCGACTTCTCGATGTGAAAGTGCAGGCACCACCGCATGGCCGCCACTGACGTCCGCCCGAAGATCACGCTGGCCTGCCAGGACTGCAAGCACCGCAACTACATCACCAAGAAGAACCGTCGCAACGACCCCGACCGGCTCGAGCTGCAGAAGTTCTGCCCGAACTGCCGCAAGCACACCGAGCACAAGGAAACGCGCTAGCGCGTCCTGCTGCAGGCCGGTCTCCCGCTGGGGGGCCGGCCTTTCGGCTGTTCGGAGTAAGAGAAGTCACTCAACGTCACCCTCTCGGACGCTCAAGAACGCTGAGTAACCGTCGAACCCCTTAAGGACAGAGCTCACAGGGGTCGGTCGAGAACGGCAAACCCGTCGCGAGACGGGGACGCAAAGCCACGGGGGTCACGTACCTCGCCGGGCTACCGAAGCCGTCCGTCCCCACTACTCGGGGATGGTCGGCAGTGCGCAAGCAGCTCATGACGGCAGGCTTCACGTCGCTCCTCACGGTCGGCATGCTCGCGTCCGGCCCGGCCCTGTCCGCCGGCGCCACCGCGCGCCCCACCCCGGTGCTGCGCTCCACCACGAGCCTCCCGGCCGTGTCCGACACCGCCGCGAGCGTGGCCCGTGCCGCCGTGGCCCACAAGCGCATCAGCGTCAACCGCATCCTGCACGCCCCCGCGCGCAAGCCGGCCGGTCCGAGCGGCGTCGCCATGCCGAAGGCCAACCTGGCGCACTGGAAGGTCCGCTCGGCCGTCGACTTCACCGGTACGAGCCTCCCGAGCGGCTGGGACAGCTACGAGGGCCAGCCGGGCGGCGAGCCGAACGGCCTGTGGAAGCACTCGCACACCTACGTGAAGAACGGCGTCCTCACGCTCGCCGGCTACCGCGACGGCAGCAAGTTCGTCACCGGTGGCGTCATGGCGTACGGCGCGAACGTCGGTCAGCAGACCTACGGCAAGTACGAGGTGCGCTTCCGGATGGACCAGGGCCACGGCGTGAAGTACGCCGTGCTGCTGTGGCCCAAGAGCGAGCGCTGGCCGATCGACGGCGAGATCGACTTCGCCGAGGACGGCGGCGGCGCGCGCGACGCGTCCACCGGCACGCTGCACTACGGCGCCAGCAACTCCCAGATCCAGAAGACCCTCAAGGGCAACTTCTCCCGCTGGAACACGCTGGGTGTCGAGTGGAGCCCCGGCAAGCTCGTCTACACGCTCAACGGCCGCCCGTGGGCCTCGCTCACCGGCGCGATGGTCCCGCACACGCCGATGAACCTCGCGATCCAGACGCAGGCCGGCACGTGCGGCGGCTGGGCCGGCGCGAGCTGCCCGAACGCCTCCACGCCGTCGCGCGTGAACATGCAGATCGACTGGGCAGTCACCTACTCCTACGTTCGGTAGCGTTCTGCGGTTGTCTGACCCCGCGCGCGGCCCGCTCCGGTACGTGCGCGCGGACTTCCGCTACATGCTGACCCAGGAGGGCCAGCGGTGGTCCCGGTCGCCGCGGACCCTGGCCCTGTGCCTCGCGTACTTCCTCGTGAGGCCCGGGGCCACCGCCGTGTGGGTCTACCGCTGCGAGCGGGCGCTGTACCGCTGGAAGCTGGTGCCGCTCGCCTACGTGGCCGCCCGGTTCAACCAGGTGGTCCACGGCATCGAGATCCCGCCGACGGTGGACGTCGGCCCCGGGTTCGTCGTCTACCACCCCGCGGGCATCGTGCTGCACGGCAAGGTCCGCGTCGGCGCCCGCTTCCGGATCCACACCGGCGCCGTCCTCGGCATCCGCGGCACCTCTGACGGCCGCACCATCGGGCCGCCCGTCGTGGGCGACGACGTGCTCGTCGGCACCGGCGCCAAGATCCTCGGCGACGTGACCGTGGGCGACGGGGTCCAGGTGGGCGCCAACGCCGTCCTCGTCGTCGACGCGCCGGCCGGCAGCACCGCCACCGGCATCCCGGCCACGGTCCGCCTCCCGCGCCCCTGACGGCCCGCCGCGGGGACGAGGTGGGCTCGGGGGCGCTGGGACGCTGCGGAACCAGCATCGTCGCGGTACGTGGTGGCTGGGGGCCGCTGTCGTCGTACGCCTTGAGCGCTGCCGCGGGGACGATGCGAGCTCGGTGGCGCTGGGACGCTGCGGAACCAGCATCGTCGCGGTACGTGGTGGCTGGGGGCCGCTGTCGTCGTACGCCTTGAGCGCTGCCGCGGGGACGATGCGAGCTCGGTGGCGCTGGGACGCTGCGGAACCCGCATCGTCGGCCCCCGCAACGACGAAGGCCGGTCCCCTTCCTTGGGTTCTAGGGGTCGTCGCAACACCTGAGTGATCGGGGGTTGCGATGCCTCGCAAGCGCAAGCGTGACATGAAGCATCGGAACAGTGGCCGCGTCCCGCAAGGGCCGCGGCCACTGTCGGTTGAACGGGCACGTTTCCAAGTGCTGTTGGCTGCCGGCATGTCGGTGGCCAAGGCGAGTCGTGAAGTCGGGATCAACGAGCGGACCGGGTATGACTGGAAACGCGGGGTCGCCAAGTCACGCAGCGTGCGGGTCTACCCGAACGGCAGGATCGTCGGGCCCTCGGGTGGCCACGCCGACCGAGAGATCTCCGCGCGGTTCCTCCGCGAGGACGAGCGGATCCAGATCGCGGACCTGAAGCTCGCCGGCGAGTCGGTCCGGGCGATCGCTCGGGCGCTCGGGCGCAGTCCCTCCACGGTGAGCCGCGAGCTGCGGCGCAACGGCTCAGCAGCCGGCGACTATCGGCCACACGCTGCTCATCGCCGGGGCCCGCGGGGGCCGGGCCCCCCCAAAAACACCACACCGGCGCCCAACCACCGCCCGCGCCGCCGGGGGGCGGGACCACGG
>CBIHPE010000069.1:0-16638 GCA_966212015.1 uncultured Frankiales bacterium
TCGAGCGCCTCACCCTCCCCTTCACCGACGGCAAGGCGCCGTCCGATGCCGAGCTGCGCATCGCCCAGGCCCAGCTGGTCGGCTGGCTCGAGGGCCTGTTCCACGGCATCCAGACGGCGCTGTTCGCGCAGCAGATGGCGGCTCGGGTCCAGCTCGAGCAGATGCGCGGCGGCGGTCAGCGCCCGCAGCTCCCCCCGGGCATGCCGACGGTCGAGCCCCACACCGGCACCGGCGGCCAGTACCTGTAAGCGTCCGCTCACCTGGACATCGCGTGGCCTCGTCCTGGCGGACGTCGCGTGCCCGTCAGAACCAGCGGGTGAGGACCTCGGCAACACCGTCGTCGTCGTTCGACGCCGTCACCTCGTTCGCCGCCGCAAGCACCTCGGGGTGCGCGTTGGCGACAGCGACCGCATGACCTGCCCAGGCGAGCATCGGCAGGTCGTTGGGCATGTCGCCGAAGGCGATGACGTCGGCCGCTTCGACGCCGTGATCGGCGGCGAAGGCCGCCAGCCCGCTGGCCTTGGAGACACCTTCCGCCGACATCTCGAGCAGCCCGTCCGCTGACGAGTGGGTCAGCGTCGCGCCGGCCGGCACGGCCGCGTGAGCCGCGGCGAGCAGCTCGTCCGCGTTGATCCCCTCGTGCCGGGCGAGCAGCTTCACGACGCCGTCGGCGAGCAGGTCCTCGATGGGCGCGGCCGTGCGGGGGTCGTTCGAGTCCCAGCGCGGCACGTAGGTCGGCTCGTGAGCGAAGCCGCTCTCCAGCCGCTCGACCGCGAACGCGATGCCAGGGATCGCCTCGCGCAGCGCCGCCACGACGGACAGCGCCGCCTCGGGCGCGAGCAGCGAGGACCGCACCACCTGCTCCGTGTGCAGGTCGTAGGCCAGCGCCCCGTTGGCGCAGATCGCGATCCCGTGGTGTCCGGTCATCTCGGAGATCTGCTTCATCCACCGGACAGGGCGACCGGTCACCATGACGAACGGGACGCCCGCCCTCTCGACGGCCTCGAGCGCCGCGACGGTGCGCTCCGAGATGGTGCCGTCCGACCGGACGATCGTGCCGTCCAGGTCCGACGCGACCAGACGCGGGGTCACGCGGGCGTGAGCTCCGAGACCCCGCCGAGGAACGGTCGCAGGGCGACCGGCACGTGCACCGACCCGTCGGCGCGCTGGTGCACCTCGAGCAGGACCGCGATCGTCCGGCCGACGGCGCACATCGTGCCGTTGAGGGTCGCGACGGGCTGGGGCGCTCCGTCGACGCGGTGCCGGATGCCGAGGCGGCGGGCCTGGAAGTCGGTGCAGTTCGAGGTCGAGGTCAGCTCGAGCCAGCGCTGCTGAGACGGCAGCCAGGCCTCGTTGTCGAATTTGCGGGCTGCGGACGAGCCGAGGTCGCCGGCCGCGACGTCGATGGTGCGGAACGTCAGCTCGAGGTCGGTGAGGAAGCCCTGCTCCTGCTCGAGGAGCCGGTCGTGCTCGGCCTCGGCGTCGGCGAGCGCGACGTTGGAGAACAGCTCGACCTTGTCGAACTGGTGCACGCGGATGATGCCGCGGGTGTCCTTGCCGTGGCTGCCGGCCTCACGGCGGAAGCACGACGAGAACCCGGCGTAGCGGGCGGGGACGGCGTCGAGCACCTCGCCCGAGTGGTAGGCCGCGAGGGGCACCTCGGAGGTCCCGACGAGGTAGAGGTCGTCGGCCTCGAGCTTGTAGACCTCGGAGGCGTGAGCGCCGAGGAAGCCGGTGCCCTCCATCGCCTCCGGGCGCACCAGAGCCGGGGCGATGACGGGCGTGAACCCCGCCGCGACGGCGCGGGCCATCGCCATGTTGACCAGCGCGAGCTCGAGCAGCGCCCCCGGGCCCGTGAGGAAGGCGAACCGCGATCCCGACACCTTGGCGCCGCGCTCGGTGTCGATCGCCTTGAGCAGCTCTCCCACCGCGAGGTGGTCGCGCACGTCGAAGTCGTACGTCGGGACCTCGCCGGTCTGGGAGAGCACGACGAAGTCCTGCTCACCCCCCGGCGGGGTGGACGGGTGCACGACGTTCGGCACAGCGAGGTGCGCGGCGCGGAGGGCCTCCTCGGCCGCTGCCTGAGCGGCCTCGGCCTCCTTGACCTCGGCGGCGAGCGCCTTCGCCCGCTCGAGGACGGCCGGACGCTCCTCCGGGGTGGCGCTCCTGACCGACGCCGAGACCTCCTTCTGCGACGCGCGCAGGTTGTCGGCCGCTGTCACGGCCTCCCGCCGCACGGCGTCAGCAGCCAGCAGCGCGTCCACCAGGGCAGGGTCGTCGCCGCGGGCGAGCTGGGACGCGCGGACCCGGTCGGGGTCGTCGCGCAGGAGCTTGAGGTCGATCACGCATGACAGGCTAACGACATGAGGAGCAACCTTTTCGGCGAGAACCTCGAGGCCGACACCACCGACACCATGTCCCTGCAGAACCCGCGGCTGCTGAAGGTGCGACTGAACGGCGAGCTGCTCGCACGGCAGGGGGCGATGGTGGCGTACCAGGGGGCGATCACCTTCGCCTACGAGGGCGCCGGCGGCGTGGGGCGCTTCCTCAAGAAGGCGCTCACCGGCGAGGGCGTCCCGCTCATGCGGTGCGCCGGCCAGGGCGACCTGTTCCTGGCGCAGCACGCCTACGAGCTGCACATCGTCGACCTCGACGGCGACTCGATCACCGTGAACGGCGCCAACGTCCTCGCCTTCGACCCGTCGCTGTCGTGGGACATCCGCCGCGTCGAGGGCGCGACGATCCTGTCCGGCGGCGTGTTCAACATGGTCTTCACCGGTACGGGGCGCCTGGTGCTCAGCGCGTTCGGCACCCCGGTCGTCCTCGACGCCAGCCAGGTCCCGACCTACGCCGACCTCCAGTCGGCCGTCGCCTGGAGCTCCTCGCTCACGACGTCGCTGGTGCGCACGGCAGGCGCAGGCGCTCTCATCGGGCGCGGGTCCGGCGAGGCGTTCCAGCTCGCCTTCCAGGGCCAGGGCTTCGTGATCGTGCAGGCGAGCGAGGGACCGTTCGTGCCGAAGCACGACCACGGTGGCGGCGGGTCGAGCCTGTTCGGCTAGCGCCGGGAGAACCTGCCGCGCTTGCCCGGCTCGGCGTCGCCGACCTCGCGCGGCTGGACCGCTGTGCGGTTGGCGTAGCCGATCGCCTGCTGCTCCTCAGGGCTCAGCGAGTGGTCGGAGTCGCCGGCCTTCACGCCCTTGGCGTAGGTGCGGGTCTCGGACCGACCGTTGATCGACGTGATGACGATGCCGTCACCCGCGTCGTCGAGCAGCGCCGCGCTGAACGACAGCCGGCCGCCCATGTCGCCGAAGGCGTCGTAGCGGACCACTGCGACGTGCCGCAGGGCGTCCGAGAGGTCGGCGCGCGCCGCCGCGAGGTCCTCGCGCAGGTGCCCGACGTCGGTGCGCAGTCCCTCGACCTCGCGGTGCTGGCGGGTCACGGACTCGACGAACGTCGCGCCGTGGTCCCCGCCGGTCAGGACGTCGTGGGCCAGCGTCAGCTTGCGGACCCGCAGCAGCATCGCGGCGCTGAAGCCCAGCGCGAGGACCGCCACACCCGCCGCCGACAGGGTGATGACCTGGGCGGTGTCGGTGTCGAGCAGCACGCGGTCGAGACTAGCCTCACGCGGGTGGACAGGGACGCGGCGCACGCGCTGCTCAAGGCGGTCGCTGACGGCAGCCTGACCGCCGAGCAGGCGCTGGACCGGTTCGCCACGGCGCCCTACGACCAGCTCGCCCACTCGCTCGTCGACACCCACCGGGCGCTGCGCACCGGCGACCCCGAGGTCGTGTACGCCGAGGGCAAGACCACCCAGCAGGTCCTCGACAACGTCGCAGCCCTGCGGGCGTCGTCGGACCGGGTGCTCGTCACCCGCTGCTCGCCGGAGACCGCGTCCGCTCTCGGCGGCGAGGGGCGGACGGTGCTGGTCGGGGCGCCGAAGGAGCCCCGCGGCACGGTGGCGGTCCTGGCGGCGGGTACGTCCGACGGTCCCGTTGCCCAGGAGGCAGCCCTCACAGCGCAGGCGTTCGGCGCGCACGTCGTCCGCGTCGACGACGTCGGCGTCGCCGGGCTGCACCGCCTGATCACCGCGCGCGAGGTGCTCGACACCGCCGACGTGCTCGTCGTCGTCGCCGGGATGGAGGGCGCGCTGCCCTCGGTGGTCGGGGGTCTCGTGGGCACGCCGATGGTCGCGGTGCCGACCTCCATCGGCTACGGCGCCTCGTTCCAGGGGCTCGCGGCGCTGCTCGCGATGCTGAACAGCTGCGCGCCGGGCGTGGCCGTCGTCAACATCGACAACGGCTTCGGGGCCGGCGTCTTCGCGGCCCGCGTGGCCCGGAGGGTCGCCGCCCCGTGATCGGCTGGATCGACGCCCAGGCCGGAGCGTCCGGCGACATGCTGCTCGGGGCGCTCGTCGACGCAGGTGTGCCCCTCGAGGTCATCACCGGCGCGATCGACGCCCTGGGGCTCGGCATCCGGCTCGAGGCGTCGCCGGTCGTGCGCGGCGGGATCGGCGCGACCTACGTCGACGTGATCAGCGACGACGACCAGGTCTCGCGGAGCTGGCGCGAGGTGCAGCAGATCGTCAGCGGGACCGCGCACGAGGTCTTCACCCGGATCGCCGAGGCCGAGGCCGCGATCCACCGGGTCGCGGTCGAGGACGTGCACTTCCACGAGGTCGGGGCGCACGACGCCCTCGCAGACGTGGTCGGCGTCACGGCTGGCTTCGCCCACCTCGGGCTGACCGCGCTGCACTGCTCGCCGGTGTCCCTCGGGAGCGGCACGACGCGCGGCGCCCACGGTCCGCTGCCCGTCCCGGTGCCGGCCGTCCTGCGCCTGCTCGAAGGCGTTCCGGTCCAGGCCGGCCTCGCGCCGTACGAGATGACGACCCCGACCGGCGCCGCTCTGCTCGCCACCCTCGTCACGCACTGGGGTCCGCTGCCGGCGATGCGGCCTCTGCGGACGGGCTGCGGGGCAGGGACGCGCGACCCCAAGGAGGTCGCGAACGTCGTGCGCCTCACCCTCGGCGACCCCCTCGACGAGAGCGGCGCCGCCGTGCTCCTCGAGACGAACGTCGACGACCTCGACCCGCGGCTCTGGCCGCACGTGCTCGAGCAGCTCATGGCCGACGGGGCCAGCGACGCGTGGCTGACGCCGATCCTCATGAAGAAGGGACGGCCGGCTCACACGCTCTCGGTCCTGTGCGCCGCCGAGGACTCCGATCGCCTGCGCAGCAAGGTCTTTCGCGAGACCAGCACCCTCGGCATCAGGCAGTCGGTCGTGGGCAAGCACGCCCTGGACCGGACCGAGGACGAGGTGCACGTCGACGGCCAGCGCATCCGGGTGAAGACGGCCTGGCTCGACGGGGTGCCCGTCAACGCCAACCCGGAGTGGGTGGATGTCGTCGCGGCGGCGGAGGCGCTCGGCCGCCCGGCGAAGCAGGTGCTGGAGCAGGCCCGCCGTCAGACCGCGGCGAGGAACCCGACCGCGCCCGCGCCGTCCGAGAGCGGGATGCCGACCACGTCGTAGCTGCGGGTCGACTGCCCGGTGCGCAGCCGGACCAGGCTGCGGCCGAGGCGCCCGGTGACGAGAGCCCGGAGCGGCGCCAGCTGCAGGTCGGGGTCAGGCACCGGGACGGCGGCCGCGGTGAAGTCGACGACCTCGACGACGTCGAGCAGCATCTCCCCGGTGGCGGCGCGCACGTCGAGGCCGAGCAGCGCGCCGCAGCTGTCGCTCAGGGCGAGCAGCCGCCCGGCTGCGTCGACCAGCAGCATCGCCTCTGCCGCCGCGCGGACCCGGGTCGCCCAGTCGTCGAGCAGCGGCGTCCCGTCGAGGTGCAGGGTCCGTGGGGCCGGCGGCTGGTCCGGCACCGGTTCCAGGCGCCGGAGCGGCAGGACGAGGCTCACGTCCGAAGCGTAGACCTAGGCTCACCGTCATGGGTGTCACGAGCGAGGTCGGCCGGCTCCGGACCGTGCTGCTGCACCGACCCGGCGCCGAGCTGTCGCGGCTGACGCCCCGCAACAACGACCAGCTGCTCTTCGACGGGATCCCGTGGGTCGGCCGGGCGCAGGAGGAGCACGACGCGTTCGCACAGGCGCTGCGGGACCGCGGCGTCGAGGTCCTGTACCTGCAGCGGCTGCTGGCCGAGGCCCTCGAGGTGACCGAGGCGAGAGCCGACGTGGTGCACAGCGCCGTCGCGCCGACGATGGTCGGCCCGACCCTCGCCACGACCCTGCGGACGTGGCTGCTGGACCTGCCGTCCGACGAGCTGGCACAGCACCTCATCGCGGGCCTCACGCATGACGAGCTGCCGGCCAGCGAGGGAGTCGTCGCGCGCCTCGCCGGACCGCACGAGTTCGTCGTACCGCCTCTCCCCAACGTGCTCTTCACCCGCGACTCGAGCGTCTGGGTCGGGGACCAGGTCGCCGTGACCAGCCCGTCGATGCGGGCAAGGCAGCGCGAGGCGTCGCTGACCCGCGCGATCTACGGGCACCACCCCCGGTTCGCGGAGGTGCAGCTCCTCTACGGCGGCAGCCGCGAGGAGGCGTGGTTCGAGGGCGGTGACGTGCTGCTGCTGTGCCCCGGCGTCGTCGCCGTGGGCGTCGGCCAGCGCACCACGCCTGCCGGTGTCGAGGCCTTCGCGCTGCGGGCGTTCGACGCCGGGGTCGCCCACACGGTGCTCGCCGTCCCGATCGCGCAGGAGCGCGCCACCATGCACCTCGACACCATCTGCACGATGGTCGACCGCGACGCCGTGGTCATGTTCCCCGCGGTCGCCGACACCCTGTCGGCCTGGACGATCACGGCCGACGGCATCACCGGCCCCTCGCCTTTCCTCGTCGCTGCCGCGAAGGCGATGGAGGTCGACGAGCTCCGCGTCGTCGACACCGGCCTCGACCCGGTGACCGCCGAGCGAGAGCAGTGGGACGACGGCAACAACACCCTCGCCCTCGCACCGGGCCTGGTCGTCGCCTACGAGCGCAACGTCGTTACCAACCACGCGCTCGAGGCGGCGGGCGTCGAGGTCGTGCGGATCGCGGGCTCCGAGCTCGGCAGCGGCCGGGGCGGCCCGCGCTGCATGTCCTGTCCCGTCGAGCGCGACGCGCAGTCCTAGGACCCTTGGGGGGCTTGAACCCAAGGGCCCTGCAGCGCGAAGGTCTGGACATGAAGCTCGCGCTGCGGATCCTGGCCGCCCTCGCCCTCGTCGGGGTGGCCGTCGTGCACCTGAAGATCGCGGGCAACTACAAGGGGGTCGGCAAGGACCCGCTCTCGCTGCCCGACCAGTTCTACGCGCAGTCGGTGATCGCCCTCCTGCTGGCGGTCGCGCTCGTCGTCGCTCCTCGCCAGGCGGTGTGGGGCGCGACGGCGCTGTTCGGCCTCGGCTCGCTCGGCGTGCTCGTCTACAGCCGCTACAAGACCATCCCGATCTACGGCTTCCCGCCCGGGTTCCAGGAGAACTGGCACGCCGAGGGGGCCAAGCTGGCCGCTGTCTTCGAGGGAGCCGTGCTCGCCCTGTCGTTCGTCGGCCTGGCCGTCACCAGCCGCGACGACTGACGCCCAAGAGCCGCCCCTCTGCACGGCCCGGCTGACGTCGCTGCAACAGCCTGAGGTCGGGCGCGGGGTTGGCCACGCTCACGGGCGACGGGTAGGTGGCCAGCCTGTTGCCGTGACGCCAAAGCCGCGGGATGCGCCCGCTTCGGATCCAGCCACGCTCAGCACCACGCCCGCCCCGTCCACTCTGCTGCTTCGGCGTCACCCGACCCAGCGCAGAGCGTGGTCAGCGCAGGGTGAGCTGGCGGTTGACCAGGCCCTGGCGGGCACGACGCGCCTCGGAGGACAGGTCGGTCTCCGTCAGGGCGGCGTCGAGCCTCGCGCCCCACGCCTTGGCGGCGTCCTCGAAGGCGTCGGCCTCCGGCTCGCGGGGCAGGTCCCAGACGGGGACGAGCAGGCCGTGGGCGCGGAACGAGCCGACGTACCGCGTGCCGTCGCCGAGGTTGAGGCCGCCGTCGACCGACATCCGGGCGAGCGCGTCGAGCAGCGGCTCCTCGTCGTGCGGCAGCACCCAGCGCAGGTGGGACTTCTCGCGCATCCGGCACCAGTAGGCGCTCGGCACGGACGAGAGCTTCACGGTCGGGACGACCGTGGCGTTGGCCCGCTCCATCGACTCGGCGACCGAGCCGTCCGGGTCGTCGGTGCCCTCGACCCAGAAGTCGAAGCCGTCGTGGACCGTGAGGTCGAGCGGTGCGTCGGTGAGCAGGTCCTGCAGGCGCGGACCCGGACCGGGCAGGTCGACCGTCGTGACCGACGAGCCCGGGGCGGCGGCAACGACCTGCTCGAGGACGGCGGCCAGGTCGCGGGAGGCGTTGCCCGACCGGGAGGCGACCTGCAGCCCGAGGTAGCGGCGGCCGTCGACGCGGACCATGCCGGGCCAGGCCATCGGGAGCACAGTCGACAGCGTCACCTCGGTGCCGTCCTTGAGCGAGAGCGGCGCGGTCGCGGCCGGCACGATCTCGCGGAGCGCGACCCAGTCGGTCTCGTTCGGCAGGCCCTCGAAGGGTCGTGCGACGAAGGGGATCCGCTCGGCGGCGGGCTTCTTGGGCGCGTTCTTGCGACGGCTGCTCACAAGCCAGGAAGCCTAGTCAGCCTGCTGGTCGGACGCTGCGAGCTGCCGCAGCACCCGTCGAGGGTGGTTGCTGATGACGGCGTCGACGCCGAGGTCCAGGACGTACGAGATGTCCGCTTCGCTGTCGACCGTCCAGACGTGCAGCCGGTTGCCGGCGGCGTGGACGCGCTCGACGTAGCGGGGGTGGGCCCGCAGCACGTCGAGGGAGGGGCCGGCGATCCCGACCCGGGGCGGGAGCGTGCCGTCCCGGTAGCGGAGCGGGACGCGCGACATGAGGAACACGGTGGGCAGGGCGGGCGCCATCGCGTGGACGCGGCGCAGCGACGTCGGCGCGAACGACATGACCGTGACGCGCGAGTCGGAGCGGGTCAGCGGCTGCGCCAGGCCGTAGCGCGCGAGCAGGTCGACGAGGGACTTCTCGACGAGGCCGCCGTAGCGGGTCGGGTGCTTGGTCTCGATGTGCAGCTGGACCGGCCGCTCGCTGTCGAGGGCGAGCTGGAGCAGCCGCTCGAGGGTCAGCACCCTGGCGCCGTCGGTGTCCGGTTCCTCCCAGGAGGCCTCGAGCAGGGGGTCGTGGTCGCGGGACTTCCAGCTGGCGAAGTCGAGCTCGGAGAGCTCGGCCAGCTCGAGCGCCGAGACGACCCCCCGACCGTCGCTGGTGCGGTCCACCCGGCGGTCGTGCACGCAGACGAGGACGCCGTCGCGGGTGAGCCGCACGTCGCACTCGAGGGCGTCCGCGCCGTCGACGACGGCCTTCTCGTAGGCCGTGATCGTGTGCTCGGCATGGTCACCGCTCGCACCGCGATGGGCGACGACGAGAGTCACAAGCGCTCCACGAAGCAGATCGTGCCGGAAACCGGGCCGTCAGGCGCGCTTTCGGACGATCGAGTCCTGCCCGTTCACGACGTCGATCACGGGCTGCCCGTCCAGGACGCGGGTGAGGTTGGCATTGGCCTGGCCGACGATCCGCATCGCGGCCTCGACCGTCGAGCCCGCCATGTGCGGTGAGAGCAGCACGCCGGCCGAGCTCCGGACCGCGGCGTCGTCGGGCAGCGGCTCGACGGCGAACACGTCGAGGGCGGCCGTGATGCGGCCACGCTCGAGCTCCGCGACCAGGGCTGCCTCGTCGACCACCTCGCCGCGGGCGCCGTTGACGAGCATCGCCCCCTGCTTCATGGCGGCGAGGAAGTCGGCGTCGACGAGGCCGCGGGTCTGGTCGCCGAGCGCGATGACGAGCACCACGACGTCGCACGTCGAGGCGATCTCGTGCAGGGACGCCGCTGGCACGGGGGCGTCGGGGTGCAGGTTGCGCGACCAGTAGACGACGTCGCAGCCGACCGCCTTGTAGAGGTCGGCAGCGACCCTGCCGATCGCGCCCATCCCGACGATGCCGACCTTCAGGCCGCGCAGCTCGCGACCCCCGAGGCTGGTCTGCGGCCAGTCGCCACGACGTACGGCCCTGTCCGCCTCGACCGTCTTGCGCAGCAGCCCGAAGGTGGCGGACAGGCACCACTCCGCGACGCTGACGGCGTTGGCGCCGGCGCAGTTCGAGACGGGTACGAGGCGGGCGGCGCACGCGTCGAGGTCGATGCCGTCGACGCCGGCGCTGGGCTGCTGGACGAAGGCCACCCGCGGTCCCGGGTCGCCGACCCGCAGCTGCGGGGTCCAGTCACCGAGGACGAGGTCGACGTCGTGGAGCAGCGCGTCGACGGCCTGCTGGGTGCGGGCGGGCGGGACGACGAGCTCCATCCGGGGATCGCCGAACAGCGACTGCAGCAGCTCCTGCGGGAGCGGCGGGAGGGCGAGCAGTCTCACAGGCCGGCGGCGACCCGCGCAGTCACCATCGAGTGGTCGATCTTGCAGGCCTGGTCGAGGCCGAGGACCTGCATGAAGCGCCCCATGGCGAGGTACTTGCCGATCACGAGGGCGAGGTCCGTGAGCCCCGCCGTGCCGAGCTGCGACTCGAGGTCGGCGATCAGGTCGTCGCTGATGTCGGTGCTCGTCGTGCAGAACAGCTCCGTGAACAGCAGCGCCTGCTTCTCCAGGTCGGTGAACAGCGGGCTGGTCGCGTGGTCCGGGACGGCCGCGAGGGTCTCCTCGTCCACTCCGCTGTCGTCGCGGCGGAACTCCAGGCAGGTCGTGCACTGGTTGAGGTTGGCGATGCGCATCCGCACGAGCTCGTGCAGCCGCGGGTCGATCGGGCTGGCCGCGATCGCCTTCTCGTAGCCCATGACGACGTCGATGAAGTGCGGCGCCTTCATGAGCGCCTTCGCGACGTCCAGGCCCTCACCCTCGGGCAGGTCGATCCGTGCCATGTCCGTGTCTCCCGTTCACGCGCGTGAGCGAACGGTACGCGATCACACCAGCCAGGGCCGCGGGCCGTCGCTCTCCAGCGGCAGCCCCTCGTGCACCCACGTGACCAGGCCGCCGCGGACGTTGACGGCGTCGATGCCCTGCGACTGCAGCCACATGACCGCCTGTGCCGACCGGGCCCCCAGCTTGCAGATGACGTAGAGCGGGCGGTTGGCGGGGATCTCGTCCATCCGCACCGGCAGGTCGTAGAGCGGGATGTGCACCGACTTGGGGGCGTGGCCCCAGGAGAACTCGTCCGCCTCCCGGACGTCGAGCAGCACTTCGCCCTCGACGTCGTGCACCTCGATGTCTGGGACCAGCCCCTGGGTCACGTGCCCCATAGTGCTCCGAACTCCCTGCAATATCAGCCTTTCAGGCGGCGAAGATCATCTGAACGGGCAGAGTTCCCGAACCTTTCGCCCCGGCTGGCGAACAAGATCACGATCTGTCCCCGACCCGGGTGAGGGCCTACTTGAGGAGCTTCGACATCCTGCGGTCGGCCAGCGGCTTGCCGTCGGTCTGGCAGGTGGCGCAGTACTGCAGGGACTTCGTGGCGAAGGAGACCTCGCGGACCTCGTCGCCGCAGCGGGGGCAGGGCAGGCCGGTGCGGCCGTGCACGTTGAGGTTCGACTTCTTCTCCGCCTTGAGCTCGGCGGCGGCGGTGCCGGCCGAGCGCTCGACCGCGGTGCGGAGCGTGGTCTGGATCGCGGTGTGCAGGGTCTGCACGTCTTCGGGCGTGAGGTTGCCGGCGGGCTTGAACGGCGACATCTTCACCTCCCACAGCACCTCGTCGCTGTAGGCGTTGCCGAGGCCTGCGATGAGGGACTGGTCGGTGAGCACTCCCTTGACCTGGGCCCGGACGCCCGACAGCAGCTCGCGGAGCTTGTCGACGGTGAACTCCTCCGAGAGCGGGTCGACGCCGAGCCGCGCGATGCCGGGGACCTCGGAAGGGTCCTTCACGACGTAGACCGCAAGGCGCTTCTGCGTGCCGGCCTCGGTGAGGTCGAAGCCGGAGCCGTCGTCGAGGTGGACCCGGATGCCGATCGGGCCCTTGCCCATCCTCGGCGGGGCGGGCGGCAGGGACTCGCGCCAGTGCAGCCAGCCGGCGCGGGACAGGTGCGTGACGAGGTGCAGGCCGGAGACGTCGAGGTCGAGGAACTTGCCGTGCCGGGCGGCGCCGGTGATCTCGAGGCCGGCGAGGGACATCGGGCTCGGGTCGTAGGTCTTGAGCACGTGGATGCCGGGCACGTCGACCCGTGCGATGACGCGCCCGACGGCACGCTCCTTCAGGAAGGTCACGAGGGACTCGACCTCGGGCAGCTCGGGCACGTGCTCACGCTACGTTCCTCGGGTGTCCCAAGGCGAGACTGAGCGCGAGTTCCTCAAGGGGTACGACCCTCGCGCCTTCCCCCCGTTCGCGGTCACCGTCGACGTCGTCCTGCTGACCGTGCGCGAGGGCGTGCTGTCGGTCCTGCTGGTCGAGCGGGAGACCCATCCCTTCCGCGGGCGGCTCGCGCTGCCGGGCGGGTTCGTGCAGCAGGACGAGGACCTCGAGGCGGCGGCGGTGCGCCGGCTCGAGCAGGAGACCGGCGTACGGCGGGACGTGGCGCACGTCGAGCAGCTCGGCGCGTTCGGAGACCCGCGCCGCGACCCTCGGATGCGGGTGGTCTCCGTGCCGTACCTGGTCTTCGCCCCTGACCTGCCGGCGCCGACCCCGGGGCAGGGGGCGTCGTGGGTGGCCTGGGTGCCGGTCCGGGCCGTCGAGTCCGACCGGCTCGCGTTCGACCACGCGGCGGTGCTGGCGGCCGCCGTGGAGCGAGCCCGGGCCAAGCTCGAGTACTCACCGCTCGCGACGGCGTTCTGCGACGAGGAGTTCACCGTCGCCGACCTCCGCCGGGTCTACGAGGCCGTGTGGGGCGTGCCGCTCGACCCGCGCAACTTCCACCGCAAGACGACGGGCACGCCGGGCTTCCTCGTCCCCGTCGGGCGCGACTCCCAGCCCGGGCCGGGGGGCGGTCGCCCGGCTGCGCTGTACCGGCGCGGCGACGCCCAGCTGCTGCACCCGGCGATGCTCCGCCCCCACTGACCGTCCGGGCGTGCGCCGACCGGCCTGTGGACAACCTCGGACGGCCGGGCGCGGACCCTGCCAACCTGCGGTCCATGACTGATGCGCAGCTGTGCGTGCGCCTTCCCGACCTGCAGACCACCCTGAGCTCGCTGGCCGCGGTCGAGGACCGGCTGGGCGGAGCGACGTCGCGAGTGCGGGACGTCGGCGGCGACGAGGCCGGCTTCGTCGCCGTGGAGCTCGAGGCCTTCGCCGACCACTGGGCGCACGGCGTGACGACCCTGCACCAGCACCTCGCGGCGCTGCGGACGGCGCTCGCCGAGGTGCACCACGCCTACGCGACCCACGAGGCGGCCATCGCCGACGGGCTGACCGGAGCCGGCTCATGACCGTACACGCCTTCCCGGCGCTCGGCTTCGACCCCGCCCCCGGCAGCCCCGACGCGCTCGCCGGCCTCGCCCGCGACTGCGGGCGCCTCGGGGCCGACCTCGAGCTCGACGCCACGTCGGTGCGCCACGTGGCCGACGGCAGCGTCTGGCGCGGCGGGGCGGCGGACGCGTTCCGGCACCGGTTGGCCGACCTGCCCCGTGACCTGGACCGGGCGGGCGCGGCCTACCTCCAGGCGTCGGGAGCGCTGCTGCGCTTCAGCGCGGCCCTGGCCGACGCCCAGGTCGTCGCGCGGGACCTCGAGCGGCGGGCGGCTGACCTCGAGCGCAAGCACCTGGATGACGAGACCCTGATCGATCAGGTCACCTTCGAGGCGGACCGGCTGCGCGAGCACGTCAAGGACGCGGCCCGCGACTGCGGCCGGCTGCTGCACGACGCCACCCGGCACGCTCCGCACCCGCCCGGCTGGTTCCACCGCCTGGTGGACGCCGGCGCCCAGCTCGTCCGTTCCGTGAACCAGGCGGTCGGCGACTTCGTGCGCGAGCACGCGGAGGGCATCGCCCTGTTCGCGGACGTGCTGTCCAAGGTCAGCTCGGCGCTGGCGCTGGTCGCGATGCTCGCGGGCCCGATCCCGGTGCTCGGCCAGGCCGTGGCGTCGCTCGCCGGGACCGGCGCGCTGCTCGCTGCCGGGGGTGCCCTGCTCGCGCACACGGCGCTCGCCGCCTACGCCGGCGGCTCCTGGACGGCGGTGGTGATGGACGGGGTGGCGGTGGCGACCGGCCTCGGGCCGCGGGGGGTGGAGGCCGTCGCCGGTCGGCTCGCCACCGCGAGAGGCATCGAGCTCGGGGAGACCGGGATGCGCACGACGGAGGCGCTGTCGGTGCTGCGGCACCCGGCCGCCGGCGTCGCGCGGATGTCCAGCGCCACGATGACCTTCCCGCAGCTGGTGACGCGGACGGTCAGCTACCAGTTCGACCTCGCGGCGGGGGCGCTCGGCGTCGTCGACCTGGCCGGCACCCCCGAGCTCGGCGCAGAGGTGCGCGAGGCGGGCGAGCGGGGCCGGCAGGCCGAGGGAGGTGCTCGCTGATGGGCGGAGCGAGGCCGACCGTCCAGCTCGAGCTCCCCGACACCTGGGTGCGGGTTCCGGTGGCCCCGGACGGCGACCGGGCCGGCCAGCGCGCGCTCCTCGTGGCCTGGTGCCAGGAGGAGCCGCCGGGCGACCTCGTGCGGCAGCTCGTCCGGCTGTCGCGGCGGGCGCACGCCGACGGCGTCGCCTTCGCTGCCGTGCTGCTGGCCACGGTCGCCAGTCCCGACGGGCGCGTGCCGATCAGCGGCGCCCTCACCGTCGGGTTCCGCTCCGCGCCCGGCGCCCCGCGGGTCGTCGCCGAGGCGGTGCTCGCGACCCTGCGTCACCGGGGCGGGCCGACCCGCAGGGCCGAGCTGGTCGGGCTCGCCGGCGACCCGGACCGGCCCGCGGTGCTGCTGCAGGAGCAGGGGCTCGACGGCGAGCAGGTGCTCGCCCGGACCGAGGTGCTCTGGCCGCTGACGGGTCAGCTCGCCGGCCTCGCCGTGACCACGACGGACCTGCCGCTCGCGCCCGCGATGCGCGACGTGGCGCTCCGCACGGCTGCCGGCCTGAGCGTGCAACGTGTCGAGCCGGTGAACGCCTGACGAACACCTCGGCAGGAGGGGGTTCGGCCGACGCAGCGCCCCTAGCATCGGTGACGTGGACACCACGACCGTGGTCCTGGCCGCGACGAGCGGCCTCGGCGGCGTCGCCCTCGGGGCGTACCTCGCGGTCGCGCTGCGCCCCCACCGGCAGCCGCGCACCATCGCGGCGACCTCCGCGTCGAGCCCCTCGGCCGCTGCCGTCCTCGAGGCGCTGCCGGTCGCGGTCCTCATCGTCGACGTGGCCGAGGAGGTCCTGCTCGGCAACCGAGCCGCCCGCGACCTCGGCCTGGTGCGCGAGGGCGTGCTCGCCGCGCTGCCGCAGCTGCGCCGGCTGGTCCGCGACACCCGGGTGCACGGCAAGCCGCAGGACGCCGAGCTCGAGTCGCCGATCCAGCGCCCGGGGCGCCCGCCCGCCGTCTACCGCGCCCGGCTGGCGCCGATCGGCGACGGCACCGTCGCGGTGCTCCTGGAGGACGTCACCGACGCCCGCCGCCTGGAGGACGTACGGCGTGACTTCGTCGCCAACGTCAGCCACGAGCTCAAGACGCCGGCCGCCGCGCTCGGCCTGCTGAGCGAGGCGCTGCAGGACGCGGCCGACGACCCCAAGGCCGTCCGCACGTTCGCGGCCCGGGCGCACCGGGAGTCGAGCCGGCTCGGGTCGCTCGTGCAGGACCTGGTCGCGCTGTCGCGGCTCGAGGGTGCCGAGCGGCACCCCGAGCCGGAGACCGTCCGCCTCGACCGGGTCGTCGCCGAGGCCGTCGACCGGGTCCGGACCACGGCGCACGCCCGCGGCATCACGGTCGTCCGCAGCGGGGACGCCGGCATCACGCTGTCCGGCAGCGAGGCGCAGCTGACGACCGCGGTCGGCAACCTGCTCGAGAACGCCGTCAACTACAGCCCGGACGACGCCCGCGTGGTCGTCGGGGCCCGCGTCGTCCAGGAGCAGGCGGGGGCGACCGTCGAGATCAACGTCGTCGACGAGGGCATCGGCATCAGCCCCAAGGACGCCGAGCGGGTCTTCGAGCGCTTCTACCGCGCTGACCCCGCCCGCTCCCGCGCCACCGGCGGCACCGGCCTCGGGCTCGCCATCGTCAAGCACGTCGCCAGCAACCACGGCGGCACGGTCTCGGTGCGCAGCACCGAGGGCTACGGCTCCACGTTCACCCTCCGGCTCCCAGCGGTCGACGCGGGCGCACCAGCTCAGGTCGAGGAGACCATCGCATGACGCGTGTCCTGGTCGTCGAGGACGAGGACTCCATCTCGGAGCCGCTCGCCTACATGCTCCGCAAGGAGGGCTTCGAGGTGTCAGTCGCCGCCGACGGCCCCTCCGGCCTGGCCGCCTTCGACCGCGACGGCGCCGACCTGGTGCTGCTCGACCTGATGCTCCCGGGCCTGTCCGGCACGGAGGTGTGCCGCGAGCTGCGCACCCGCTCCGCCGTCCCCGTCATCATGCTCACCGCCCGCGACAGCGAGGTCGACAAGGTCGTCGGGCTCGAGCTCGGTGCCGACGACTACGTCACCAAGCCCTTCAGCCACCGCGAGC
>CBIHPE010000070.1:0-16337 GCA_966212015.1 uncultured Frankiales bacterium
ATGCGCATCATCGCCGACCTCGTCATGAACCACTCGAGCGACCAGCACCCGTGGTTCCAAGCCAGCCGGTCCGACCCGACCGGACCCTACGGCGACTACTACGTCTGGTCCGACACCGACGAGCTCTACCAGGACGCGCGCATCATCTTCGTCGACACCGAGAAGTCGAACTGGACTTGGGACCCGGTGCGCGAGCAGTTCTACTGGCACCGCTTCTTCCACCACCAGCCGGATCTCAACTACGACAGCCCGGCCGTGCAGACCGAGATGATCGAGGTCCTCAAGTTCTGGCTCGACCTCGGCATCGACGGCTTCCGCCTCGACGCGGTCCCCTACCTCTACGTCCGCGAGGGCACCAACGGCGAGAACCTGCCCGAGACGCACGAGTTCCTGCGACGGGTGCGCAAGGAGGTCGACGAGCTCTACCCCGACCGCGTGATGCTGTGCGAGGCAAACCAGTGGCCGCAGGACGTCGTCGAGTACTTCGGGCCCAACGGGGAGGAGTGCCAGATGGCGTTCCACTTCCCGCTGATGCCGCGCATCTTCATGGCCGTCCGGCGGGAGTCCCGCTACCCGATCACCGAGATCCTCGCCCAGACGCCCGCCATCCCCGACAACTGCCAGTGGGGCATCTTCCTGCGCAACCACGACGAGCTGACCCTGGAGATGGTCACCGACGAGGAGCGCGACTACATGTACGCGGAGTACGCCAAGGACCCGCGCATGAAGTCCAACATCGGCATCGCCCGGAGGCTGGCGCCGCTGCTGGAGAACGACCGCGACCAGATCCAGCTCTTCACCGGCATGCTCCTGTCACTCCCGGGTTCACCGGTCCTCTACTACGGGGACGAGATCGGCATGGGCGACAACATCTACCTCGGCGACCGCGACGGCGTGCGCACGCCGATGCAGTGGAGCGCCGACCGCAACGGCGGCTTCTCGACGGCGGACCCGCAGGCGATGTACCTGCCGCTGATCCTCGACCCGGTCTACGGCTACCAGGCGATCAACGTCGACGCGCAGATGCGCCAGCAGGCGTCGCTGCTCAACTGGACCCGCACCATGCTGACGATCCGCAAGCAGCACCCCGTCTTCGGCATGGGGACGTTCGAGGAGCTCGAGGCGTCGAACCCGTCGGTGCTCGCGTTCTGCCGCGAGTTCGGCGACGACAAGGTCGTGTGCGTCAACAACCTGTCGCGCTTCCCGCAGCCCGTCGAGCTCGAGCTCTCCCGCTACGAGGGAAAGCGGCTGGTCGAGCTCACCGGCGGGGTGCCCTTCCCACCCATCGGGGAGCTGCCCTACCTGCTCTCCCTGCCTGCGCACGGCTTCTTCTGGTTCGCCGTCAAGGACGTCACATGATGGGGCTCCTGCAGCACTGGCTCCCCGACCAGCGCTGGTTCGGGGGCAAGGGGCGCACGATCACCGCCGTGTCCGAGGTGTCCTCCGCTGTGCTGCTCGACGCGGACCCGGAGGTGCGCCTCACCGTCGTGCAGGTGGCCTACGACGACGGCACCGCCGAGCACTACCAGCTCTTGCTCGCCACGACGAAGGACGCGGTAGAGCAGCGGCTCGAGCATGCCGTGCTGGGCGAGCACGACGGCCGCCTGGTCTACGACGCCGTGCACGACCCGGTCGCGTCGAGCGTGCTCCTCGAGCACCTCGCGCGTGGCCAGCAGGTCGAGGGCCTGTCCTTCGTGAACGACGCGGACATCGGCGGCGACCTGCCCGGCCGGGTGCTCGGCGCGGAGCAGAGCAACACGTCGCTCGTGTTCGGCGACGCGCTCATCCTCAAGCTCTTCCGGCGTTTGCAGCCCGGCGCCAACCCCGACATCGAGGTCACCAAGGCACTGTCCGACGCAGGCTCCCCGTTCGTCGCTCGGCCGCTCGCGTGGTACGACGGCGTGATCGACGGCGAGACCACCACCTTGGGTCTGATGCAGCCGTTCCTGCGCGGCAGCTCGGACGGGTGGTCGATGGCGACCGCCAGCGTCCGCGACCTGTTCGCCGAGGCGGACCTGCACGCCGACGAGGTGGGCGGTGACTTCGCCGGTGAGTCGGAGCGGCTGGGCGTCGCGACGGGCGAGGTGCACGCGCTGATGCGCGAGGTCCTCCCGTCCGCGACGGTGGGCGCCGACGACTCGCAGGCAACGGCGCGGCAGCTGCACGAGCGGCTCGACGCGGCCCTGCTGGTCGTGCCCGAGCTGGCCGAGCACGCCGACGCGATGCGTGCCGCCTATGACGACATCGCCACGCGCACCGCTCCGGTCGACGTGCAGCGGGTGCACGGGGACTACCACCTGGGCCAGGTCCTGCGCACGCAGGAGGGCTGGGTCCTGCTGGACTTCGAGGGGGAGCCCGCGCGACCGCTGTCGGAGCGCAGGGCTCTGATGAGCCCCTTGCGCGACGTCGCCGGCATGCTGCGCTCCTTCGACTACGCCGCCCAGCACCTGCTCGTGGAGCGCCCTGGTCTGGACTACCGCGCACAGGAGTGGGCGACGCGCAACCGCGACGCCTTCTGCGACGGCTACGCCTCGGCCACCGGTCGCGACCCGCGCGAGGAGCCGGCGCTGCTGAAGGCGTTCGAGCTCGACAAGGCCGTCTACGAAACCGTGTACGAGGCCCGCAACCGGCCCACCTGGCTGTCGGTGCCACTCAGCTCGATCGGACGACTGGCGGGAGCCGCAGCATGACCACGAAGACCGTCGGACCGACGGACAACGACCTGGAGCGCCTGGCGGGCGGGGCGCACCACGACCCGCACGGCATCCTCGGCATGCACGCCGTGGGCAAGCAGGCAGTGGTCCGGGCGCTCCGGCCCGGTGCCGATGCGGTGGTCGCCGTGCTGGGCAGTGAGCGGGTCGAGCTCCACCACGTCGCGCACGGCATCTGGGAGGGGACCGTCGACGGGGCCGTGCGCGACTACCGGCTCGAGGTGACCTACCACGGCACGACCTACCCCGCTGACGACCCGTACCGCTTCCTGCCGAGCCTCGGCGAGATCGACCTGCACCTCATCGGCGAGGGCCGGCACGAGCAGCTGTGGGAGGTGCTGGGCGCGCACACCCGCACCTACGGCACGACCACCGGCGTCGCCTTCGCCGTCTGGGCGCCGAACGCCCGCGGGGTCCGGGTCAAGGGCGACTTCAACGGGTGGGACGGGTCCTCGCACCCGATGCGCTCCCTGGGCGGCAGCGGCGTCTGGGAGCTGTTCGTCCCCGACATCGGAGTGGGCACGCACTACAAGTTCGCGATCCTCGGCGCCGACTCCGTCTGGCGCGACAAGGCAGACCCGATGGCCCAGCGCACCGAGGTCCCGCCCCTGACCGCTTCCGTCGTCCACGAGAGCGACTACACCTGGGGCGACGCGGAGTGGCTCACGGATCGCGCCGAGACGGAGCCGCACGCCGCACCGATGAGCGTCTACGAGGTGCACCTCGGGTCGTGGCGGCAGGGCCTGTCCTACCGGGAGCTCGCCGAGCAGCTCGTCGAGTACGTCAGCTGGCTCGGCTACACACACGTCGAGCTGCTGCCGGTCGCCGAGCACCCCTTCGGCGGGTCCTGGGGCTACCAGGTCACGTCGTACTACGCCCCCACGTCGCGGTTCGGCGACCCGGACGAGTTCCGCTACCTCGTCGACAAGCTCCACCAGGCAGGCATCGGCGTCATCGTCGACTGGGTGCCCGCGCACTTCCCGAAGGACGAGTGGGCGCTCGCCCGCTTCGACGGGACGCCGCTCTACGAGCACGCCGACCCGCGACGCGGCGAGCAGCTCGACTGGGGCACGTACGTCTTCGACTTCGGCCGGAAGGAGGTGCGCAACTTCCTCGTCGCCAACGCGCTGTTCTGGATCGAGGAGTTCCACATCGACGGCCTGCGGGTCGACGCCGTGGCATCGATGCTCTACCTCGACTACTCCCGGGAGGACTGGCTGCCGAACGAGTACGGCGGGCGCGAGAACCTCGAGGCCGTGGCGTTCCTGCAGGAGATGAACGCGACCGTCTACAAGCACCACCCGTCGGCGATGACGATCGCCGAGGAGTCGACGAGCTGGCCCGGCGTCTCCCGACCGACGCACCTCGGTGGGCTCGGCTTCGGCTTCAAGTGGAACATGGGCTGGATGCACGACTCGCTCGAGTACATGGCGCACGAGCCCATCTACCGCGGCTACCACCACCACCAGATGACGTTCTCGATGGTCTACGCCTACTCCGAGAACTACGTCCTGCCGATCAGCCACGACGAGGTCGTGCACGGCAAGGGCTCGCTGCTCCGCAAGATGCCGGGCGACCGCTGGCAGCAGCTCGCCAACGTCCGCGCCTACCTCGGCTTCATGTGGGCGCACCCCGGCAAGCAGCTGCTGTTCATGGGGCAGGAGTTCGCGCAGGAGGCGGAGTGGAGCGAGGCCCGCTCGCTCGACTGGTGGCTGCTCGACAACCCGGACCACCGCGGCGTTGCCCTGCTCGTGAAGGACCTCAACGCGACCTACAGGGCGACGCCCGCGCTCTGGTCGAAGGACACGGACGCCGACGGCTTCGCCTGGATCGACGCCAACGACGCCTCCGGCAACGTGCTGTCGTTCCTGCGCTTCGGCGACGACGGCACGGCGGTCGCCTGCCTGTCGAACTTCGCCGGGACGCCGCACGAGGGCTACCGGATCGGGCTCCCCTGGGCCGGCGAGTGGCGCGAGGCCCTCAACACCGACGCGAGCAGCTACCTCGGCTCGGGGGTCGGCAACCTCGGCGCCGTCACCGCCACCGACGAGCCGTGGCACGGCCAACCGGCCTCCGCCACCCTCGTCGTACCGCCCCTCGCCACGGTCTGGCTCACCTCCCCCGGCCCGTCCTGACGGGCCCTCGGGAAGGGCGGGCCGTCAGCCCTGCGGTGCCGTGGTCCCCCCGAGCGGCATCGGGTCCATGCCGAGCTTGCGGTGGTCCCACGAGCGGATCCGGTCGACGTCCAGACGCACGGCGACCCGCTTGTGGAGCATAACCTCGACGAACGGGCGCATGTCCTCGGTGTAGGGGCCGGTGTAGCGCTCCCACACGCTGACGCCGACCGCCCAGAGCGCGTCCGGGTCGTCGACGACGACGGCGCTGCCCTCGAGGGACACGCCGCGCAGCGTGTCGTAGGTGAGGCCGTCCTCGAGCAGCACCGTGGCACGCGGGTCGCGGCGCAGGTTGACGGTCTTCTGCGCCTTGGCTTTGGTCTCGAACCAGATCTGACCGTCGATCACGGCGTACCACATCGCCACCACGTGCGGGTGCCCTGTGGCGCCGACGGTCGCGAGGTTGGCGGTGCGCTTGCTCTCGATGAACGCCTTGATCTCCTCCGGCGTCATCTCGATCTGACCGCGTTGGTTCACACCCATGACCTGGAACCTAACTCAGAACACGTTCTAGGCGAGCAGGCCCAGCTGAGCAGCCCGGGCAGCCGCCTCGGCGCGGCCGGACACCTCGAGCTTGGCCAGGATGCGCGAGACGTGGACCGACGCCGTCTTCTCGCTGATGAACAGCTGCGCCCCGATCTGTCGGTTCGTGCTGCCCGCAGCCACCAGTCGCAGGACCTCGAGCTCGCGGTCGGTGAGGACGGTCGACACCTCGGTGCGCACCCCGATGTCCAGCCGAGCCCGGCGGGCGAGGGCCACCACACCGTCGCGGAACGGGCGCGTGCCGAGCCGGTCTGCGGTCTCCAGCGCTGCGCGGAGCTCGGCTGCAGCCCGCTCGCGCTGCCCGCTCTCGACGAGGGCCTCGGCCAGCCGGTAGCGCGCGCGGGCCACCTCGTAGGGGTAGCCGTAGTCGAACGCCTCGACCACCGACTCCCAGAGGGGTACGTCGACAGCGCCCGTCGCTCGGCGGGCCTCGGCCGTGCACCGCAGCAGCCAGGCACGTCCCTCGGGACCGAGCGCGCCACCCCGCGGCCGGCCGCGCACGGCGGTCTCGCGGGCGACCCGCTCCCAGCGCTGCGCCTTGTCGGCGTGCGCCTGGGCGCCGGCCTCGTCCCGACGCAACCGGCAGGCGGCCGCGAGGTCGGCCTCGGCCGCGATGCCGAGCGCCGCCAGCCAGATGCCGCCGAGCGACCACTCCCCCCACCGCTCGGCGATGCGGGACGTGCCGTACTCCGCCAGCTCGGAGGCAGCTTGCAGCTCCCCGCGCATCCGCAGCGCGTCCGAGGCGGCACCGCTCGCGATCAGCCACGCGAGCGGATCCAGCTTGTCGGCGGCCGTGATCTTCCGCGCGAGCTCGACCGTGCCGTCGTCGCCCCGGGCGACCGCGGCGTACAGGCCGACCGCCGAGAGCGACTCACGAGCTGGATCACCGGCGCCGAAGCGCGCGCACCCGACCACTTCGGTGGATCCCGCCAGATCGCCTGTGGTGTAACGGATCACGGCCAGCAGCATCTGCACGCTGTAGCCGTAGGGGCTCCACGCCAGACCGACCTCCTCGGCCCGGGCGACGACCGTCTGCGCCTCCGTCCCGGCCGCCGCGAGGTCGCCGGCGTAGAAGCTGATGGACGCCACGTTGAACGCAGCACGCAGCTCCTGCGGCAGGTGCCCCGCCTCGCGCGCGAGGTCTCGGGCCCGGCGGAAGTGCTCGACCGCGCGCACCCTGTCACCGGCGGCCTCGGCCAGCCGGCCCTGCGTCACGAGCGCGTCGGCCTGGACGTCGAGGAGGCCGACCTCGAGGGCGCTCTCGAGGGCGAGCGCCGCCGCCACGTCGACCTCGTCGTCACGGTCGAGGGCGAACATCGCGGTGTGTGCGAAGGCGTTGTGGCCGCGCGCGATCGCCTCGGGGTCCCCCGACGCCAGGGCCAGCTCACGAGCGCGCTCGGCCTCCATGACCGACTCGGCCTCGCGGTCGCCCTCGGCCAGGTGCCCGGACAGGACGCGGTGCGCCTGCGACTGCCGCACCAGGTCGAGGCCCTCCGCCAGCGCGACAGCCTCGCGGGCGAGCGCGATCGCGCGCTGCCAGTCGCCGGCAAGGGCACCGGACCGGGCCGTCTCCTCGAGCAGGGTGACCCGGTCGGCCAGCGACACCTCGACAGCCGGGGAGGCCGCGAGCGCGAGGGCGTGCTGCCGGTAGCCGAGCGCCTCGTGCGGCGCCCCGTCGGTCATCGCCAGCTCGGCAGCGGCGAGGTAGTCGGCGTAGGCCCCGGCCAGGTCGCCGCTCTTCTGCTTGTGGTGCGCCAGCTCGCCGGGGTCGCCGTCGGAGAGCACCTGCGCGAGGACCCCGTGCAGCCGCACCCGCTCCCCGGGCAGCAGGTCGTCGTAGACGGTCTCCTGCATCAGCGCGTGCCGGAACGAGAACGACGTCTCGTTCACGACGGCGAGCACGTGCGCCGCCACCGCCTCGCGGAGCGCGGCGTCGGTGTCGAGCCCGGTCGCCTCGCCGGCAGCGGCGAGCAGGGCGTGGTCGACGCGACGGCCGGCGACGGCAGCGAGTCGCACCAGCGCGAGCGTCGACGGGTCGAGCTTGTCGAGGCGGGCCAGCAGCACCTCGGACAGCCGGGTCGGGAGATCGTCACCGGTGTCGACGGCGGCGAGGGCGAGCTCCTCCGCGAAGTAGGCGTTGCCCTCCGCCCGGCGCACGACGGCGTCGAGCACGTCAGCCGGCAGGTCGACCAGCGCGGCCAGGTGCCGTGCCACCGCCTCGTCCGTGAGCGGCCGCAGCTGCACGTGCTCCACCCCGGCGAGGCGCCCCAGCTCCGCGACGAGGGGCACGAGCGGGTGCCGGCGGTGCAGGTCGTCGGCACGGTAGGACGCGAGCACCGCGACGCGCTCGTCCCTCAGCCTGGTCACCAGGAAGCGGAGCAGCTCGCGGCTCGAGGCGTCGGCCCAGTGCAGGTCCTCGAGGACGACGAGGACCGGCTCGCCGACGGCGCGCAGCGCGGACACGACCGCCTCGAACAGCTGCAGCCGCACGAGGTCCCCGCCGGCGCCCGCCGCTCCGGGCAGCAGCGGGGCGAGGCCGGGTACGTCGACGGCCGCGGGCAGCTGTCGGGCCAGGTCGCCGAAGACCTCGACGAAGGGCAGGTACGGCAGCCCGACGTCGCCCAGGTCGACGCACCCGCCCCGGAGCACGACCGTGCCCGCAGGGACGTCGGCGACGACCTGGTTCAGCAACCGGGTCTTGCCCACACCGGCGTCACCCCCGAGCAGCACGACGGCCGGCCGCCCTTCACGGGACGCGGCCACGGCGTCCAGCAGGAGCTGGAGCTCGTCGTCGCGCCCCACGAGGGGCGGCCGGTCGTCAGTGCTGAAGACCGCCACGTCCGGCATCGTGCCAGCCTGATCCGACGGGGTCTCCGTCAGGACGGCGGTCACCTCAGGAGGAGTGCCGCACGACCCGGCGGAACAGCCGCCGCCGCTCGCGGTCGCTGACGGTCCCGACGGACGCCCGGCGGGCAGCCTCCCGCAGCAGGACCTGACGCTCGTGCATGAGCTCGGAGGTGATGTCGTTGAGCATGTCGTTCTCCCTGTTCGGTGCCGGAGGCCCCGGCGACAGGGATCACGTTCGTGCGAAGGCCGGCCCCCGCACATCGGGAGGTCACGCACCTTCTGGGTCGGGGAGGTAAGGCCCCCGCGTAAGGCCCCTTAGTAGAGGGCGTTGGCGAGCGCCCGGCGCCCGGTGACGATCCGCTCGTCGTCCGGGTCGAGCACGTCGAAGAGCTCCAGCAGGTGGGTGCGCGCACGGTCGCGGTCGGCACCGGCGGCGCGCTTGACGAAGCCGATCAGCCGGTCGATCGCTGGCTGGATCTCGGCAGCGAGCACCTCGACGTCAGCGGCCCGGGTCTGGGCGTCGACGTCGTCCGGCGCGGCAGCGGCTGCGGCGAGGACCTGCTCGGCGTCGAGGACCCCGGCACGCTGGAGCAGCTGCGCCCAGGCCTTCCCGAGCTTGGCTTCCTCGTTGCCGGGCTTGCGGGCGAGCAGGGCGTCGTAGGCCGTGATCGCGGCGGCGTAGTCCTCCGTCGCGAGAGCGTCCTCGGCGGCGAGCAGCTCGGGGTCGACCGGGACAGGCGGCGCCTCCGCGACGAGCGGGTCGCCGTCGGGACCGGGCAGCCCGGCCTGGCGCGCCGCCTCGAGCACCTGCTCGAGGAACTGGCGCAGCTGCGCCTCGGGAAGGGCGCCCTGGAAGCCCGGGACGAGCCGGCCACCGAGAGCGAGGAAGACGGTGGGGATGGACTGGATCTGCAGCTGCGACGAGATCGCCTGGTTGGCGTCGACGTCGACCTTGGCCAGCTCCCACGCGCCAGCGGCCTCGTCGGCGAGCCGTTCGAGGATCGGGCTGAGCTGCTTGCACGGGCCGCACCAGTCGGCCCAGAAGTCGATGAGCACCGGGACCTGCAGGGACCGACGCAGGACCTTGTCCTCGAAGTCGGCCTCCAGCACGTCGTAGACGTAGGGGCTGGTGCTGGTCGGGGTCGTGTCGGTCGCCGCCGGCTTGGCCAGCCGCGACAGGTCGATGGCACCCGCGATGTTGAGATCAGTGGGACGGCGCTGCATGTGATCAGTCAACCGCACCCGGGGCCCGGCTCTTCCGGACGAGCCGAGCCCCGGGTAGCGGTCAGAGCGCTACACGCACTGGTTGACGTCCTGCACGGTGCCGTTGATGTCGAAGTGGCCGTTGACGCAGAGCGTCGAGGCCGAAGCCGCCGTGGCCGGGACGGCCAGGGCGGCCATGAGCAGGGCGGTGATGGCGAGAACGCGCTTCACAGTTCCTCCGTGAGGGATGGTGCCGGGCCGGTCTGACCCGGTCACCACTCCCAACGGCGATGTCGTGTGTTCCTCGCATGTTGCAGGGACGTCTTACCCCACGGTAAGGGCGTCCAGCACGACCCGGTTGCCCTTCGCCCCCGCGCGGTGCGTGCCGAGCACGACGACCTTCACCGTGTGGACACCGTCCGTGGTCGCCAGGGTGCGCGTCACGCCGTAGTGGGTGGCGGTCGCGTAGTTGTCGTAGGTGGCCTTGAGAACGTTGTCGATCCAGACCTGCGCCTTCCCCATCGTCGTCCCGGTCACCGTCGTCCAGGTGATCGACGTGCCCCGGAACGCCATGACCGTGACGGCGTTGGCCTGGTCCTCGCTGGCGTAGCCGCCGCCGGACGACGGCGTGCTCGCGAACCGGCCCCACGTGTTGGTGCTGACCGGGTTCGTGACCGTCGTCGTGCCGAGCTTGACCGCGTCGAACGCGACGAGGGCGCCCGTGCCGCTGACGGCACCCTTGACGCCCGTCGGCACGATCTGCAGCCGGTGGATGACCCCGCCACCGGACAGGCCGGTGATCGTGTGCGGGACGCGGTACTTCGCCGTCGCGGCGTAGGTGTTGACGAGGCCCTTGTTGACGCCGTCGACGTAGACCCGCGCGACGCCGTAGGACGGTCCGCTGTTGCCGTACCAGGTGATCGACGTGCCCCGGAACGGGAACGACGCGCGCGCACCTGCCGTATCGCTCACGATGTAGCGACCCCCGAGCGCCGCCGCACTGGGCGCGACCCGCCAGGACTGCGCCAGGGCCGAGCTCGACTCCTGCTGGACCAGCGCGCCGCGGAACGCGGCAGGGGTCACGACGGCGGCGTTGCCGGCCGCGTCGTGCACAGCGCTCGTGACGCTCACGGCGTAGTGCTGACCGGGCACGAGGAGCCTGGTCGGCGTCAGCGACACGCTGCGCACCGCTCCGGTGCAGGGCACGACGACCGAGGACGCCGACCGGCAGACGAGCGTCGCCGCCAGCTGCGTGCCTCCCAGGGACAGCCGGACGGTCGACGGGGTGGCGCCGAGGACGTCCTCGGAGAACGTCATCGAGCCGCCGCGCGCGACCGAGATCGGCGCGGTGAAGCTCGCCGTCGGAGCGACGGTGTCGGTCGAGAAGGTGAAGGTCAGCGGAGCGCCGACGTTGCCGGCCCCGTCGACGGCCCGCACCTTGACGGTGTGGGTGCCGTCAGCGACCGCGCCCGGGGTGAACGGGCTCGTGCAGGCAGCGGCCGTACCGGCGTCCACCTGGCAGGTGAAGGACGCCACGGTCGGGTCGCTGCTGCCGAAGCCGACAGCCGGCGGCGTCTTGGACACGGGAACGGTCGTCGGGGTCGTGGCGGTGGGCGCGGCCGGCGCCACGGTGTCGTAGACCCAGTTCCAGATGGCCGGCGCGCTGGTGTTGGGCACGCTGTCGAGCGCGCGCACAGCCAGGTGGTGCGGGCCCTGGGCGCTGACGGCGAACGTCGCGCCGGAGACGCACGGCAGGGCCGTGCCGTCGTCGAGCGAGCAGGTGTAGGACACCGTGCCGGCGTCACCGCTGGCGAACGTGAAGGCCGGGTTGCCGTCGTTCGACGGCGTGCCGGGCCCCGCTGAGATGACCGGCGGCGTCGGTGCGGTCGAGTCGACCGTCCACGACGCGACGGACGGGGTGCTCGGGTTGGTGGCGGCGTCGAGAGCGATGACGGTCAGGGTGTGCGGCGCGTTCGTCGTGACGGTGCCGGTCCACGGGCTCGTGCAGGCCGCGACCGTGCCGCTGTCGAGCTGGCACGTGTACGTCGCGACGGTCTGGTCGACGTCGTCGAACCGCACCGGCGCGGATGTCGGGTTGGTCGGGCTGGCCGGGCTGCTCACGATCGTCGGAGCGGCAGGCGGAGTCGTGTCGACGACCCACAGCGCAGTGCCCGGCTCGCTGACGTTGCCCACCGCGTCCTTGGCGGTCACGACGACGGCGTGGGCGCCCTCAGCCAGTCCCGAGAGGTTGAGGGGGCTGGTGCAGGTCGCCGGCGTCAGGTTGTCGACCTTGCAGGAGTACGACGTGCCGGTGCCCGTCCACGTGACGCTGGCGCTGGTGCTCTTCGTCGGCGACGCCGGGCCGGTGACGACCGGCGCGCCCGGCGGCGTGAGGTCGATGACCCAGGTCGTCGAGCCGCTGGCGGTGTTGCCGGCGGCGTCCCGCGCGGTCACGGTCAGGGTGTGGCTGCCCTCGGCGAGGCCGGTCAGGTTCTTGGGGCTCGTGCAGGCCGCAGCGGTGCCGCTGTCGAGCTTGCAGGTGAAGGTGACCCCTGCGGTGCTCTCCGTCCACGTCACCGACGCGGAGGTCTGGTTGGTGGGGGTCGGCACCTGCGCGACGACAGGGGCGTTCGGTGCGGCGGTCTTGACGGTCCAGCTGTAGCTCGTGCTCCCGGAGATGTAACCGGAGCGGTTGCCCTTGACCTGGAAGCTGTGCGAGCCGGGCTTGAGGCCGGTGTACGACTTGGGCGACGTGCACGCGGCCTTCACGCCGTCGAGCTGGCAGGTGAAGGTCACCGAGGCTGTCGTCTCTGTCCACGCGAAGGTGGCGCTCGTGCTGTTCGTCGGGTTTGCCGGCTTCTGCGTCAGCACCGGTGGCGCGACCTTGGGCTTGGCCATGGCCGTGCCGGTGCCACCGAGCACCACGGCCATCGGGACGACGACCGCGACGATCCTCATCAGACTGCGCATGCGAGAAATACCCCCTGTGTCGCATTGGACCGTAGACAAGGAGCGCCACACCATCACCCCTTTGGTCCAACCTGATCACTTCTGACTAGGCAGTTTGGCAAGGTGGACGCGTGGACTGGAGCCTGCGGGGTTGCTCGCGCAAGGGGCACGTCACCTACGCACCCGACGAGGAGGACCTGCGCGGCCGCCTCCAGGTGGACACCGCCGCCGGCGAGGCCTGGCGCTGCCTGCGCTGCGCCACCTTCGTCGTCGGCGCCCCGCTCGGCTCAGGCCCTGCCGACGAGGCGCCGATCGTGCTGCGCGGCAAGGCCCTCAAGGACGCCACGATCCTGCGGCTGCTCGCCGCCGAGCGGTTCGCCCGCGGCCTGCTGCTGCTCGCCCTCGCCTACGGCGTCTACTACTTCAAGGACGCCAAGACCTCGGTGAAGAGGACCTTCGACGAGGCCATCCCGGCCGCCAAGCCACTGGCGAACGTCTTCGACTACGACCTCGACGCCAGCCCCACCGTCGAGCGCATCCGGCACGTGCTCGACAGCAGCCAGCACACCCTGACCCTGGTCACCCTCGGCCTGCTGGCCTACGGCCTGCTCCAGCTGCTCGAGGGCGTCGGCCTCTGGATGCTCAAGCGCTGGGGCGAGTACGTCGCTGTCGTCGCCACCTCCGCCTTCCTCCCGCTCGAGGTCTACGAGCTCACCCACAAGATCTCGTGGCTGAAGGTGGTCGCCCTGCTCGTCAACGTCGTCGCGGTCGCCTACCTGGTCTGGAGCAAGCGCCTCTTCGGGGTACGCGGTGGCCACGCTGCGTTCGAGGCCGAGCGCCACGCCGAGTCCCTCCTCGAGGTCGAAGCCGCGGCTCTCACCGTCAGCGGGAAGCACGCTGACGCCAAAGCAGCAGAGTCGGCACCCTCCGAGAGCTGACGCGCTCGTGGCTCAGCCGCGAAGGCCCATCTTGCTGCTTCTGCGTTCACCGAACCTTTCGGTGCGCGCTGCCGTCCTTGGTCTGTGCTCGCCACCCAGGACGTCTCCATGACGCAGCCCGCCGACCAGGCGCGCCTCGTCTGGGACAGCCACTTCCGCCCCCTCGCCGGTTACTGCGCCTCCGTCCTCGCCGACACCGAGCTCGGCCGCGACGTCGCCTCCGAGGCGTTCGTCCGGCTCTGGGCCAAGTGGACGTCGGTCGACGACCCGCGCGGCTTCCTCTACGTCGTGGCCACCAACCTGTGCCGCGACCACTGGCGCCGCCAGGCCCGCGAGCGCCGTGCGGTCACCGCCGTCGGCGAGTCGCTCGAGCACCCCCGACCCGTGGACCCGTGGCTGCGCGACCTCGTCGACCGCCTCCCCGACAAGCTCCGCAAGCCCGTCCTCCTGCACTACTACGCCGACCTGCCCGTCGCCACGGTCGCCCGCGCCCTCAACCGGCCGCTGGGCACGGTCAAGCGGCAGCTCAACGAGGCGCGGGCCCTGCTCGCCGCCTCCATCGAGGAGTCCTCATGACTGCACCGTCAGACCTGCCCACCGGCCCGTTCCCGGTCATCGAGGTCGAGCCCACCCGGTACGACGACACCCGCCGCCGCGCGAGGGCCCGCCGCGCCCGTCGTACCTCCCTGCTTGCCGCTGCCTCGGTCGCGGTCGTCGCCCTCGGCGCCGGTCTGTTCCTCCGCGGCGGCGGGACCACTCGCCAGACGTCGCCACTCGGCGGTCAGGTCAGCGACGCCGAGCTCGTCGCCATGACCGACTGCGACGCCGTCTACCTCCCCTGCCAGGTCGTCAGCAGGATCGACCTGAAGGACGGCCGCACGTTCGCCGTCATCGGCCACTTCTCGGACACCTACGGCCCCGGCATCTCGCCCGACATGTTCCTCGCTGACAACTACGTCCTCGCCGACGGCACGACCAAGGTCGCCGTCGGCAAGCCCCGCAAGACCGATGTGGTGCGCGCGGCCCGCGCCGATGCGCATGGCAACGTCCTGGTCCCCTTCGGTGTGCGGAACGTCGAGCGCTACGACCTCGTCCCGGTGGCGAAGGACACCGCGACCCCCAGGCTTGAGCTGAAGCTCCCCGGCCGCGTCTCCGGTTTCTCCGAGTTCCAGGGCGATCTTGCCGTCGTCTCAACCCCGCCGGACTCGTGCAGCAACTGCCTCGGCCCTAAGGCCTGGCGCTGGGAGGACGGCGAGTACAAGTTCCCCGACTGCACACCCGAGGGCTCCGAGATCGACGTGGTCATCGCCCCGAGATGCGGCCCTGTCGAGGTCCCGGAGTACGCCGTTCCGGACGGCTCGGCCACCCGGCTGACCTGGCAAGCGCAAGCCGGCTGCCCGATCGGTTGTGCGGACACGTCGGTGGTCCTGGCGTCGGGGCACACCCTGCACGCCTTCGGCACGGTCGAGGGCTACAAGCTGGTCCTGACTGACGGCGACAGGTTCCTCGGCGCGCTCCCATCGGGACGGTTCACCCTCGACCACGCTGACCACCTCTACGTAGACAGCACTGGGCACGCCCTGCTCTCTGCCGGGGGGAGCACAGCCCACTGGATCATCCCGATCGGCGAGCGCAACGACGCGCCCGTCGTGCTCCAGGGCGGCCTCGAGGACCACCTCGTGTTCAAGGGCGACAACAACACGTCGGTGAAGGACGCCGACGGCGACGGGAATCTCGAGATCCTGGTGACGGAGCACGAGTACGCGACGGCCACCGCCCCCTACAAGCTGTCCACCACGACGTACTCCTGGAACGGCACCGAGTACGTCAAGACCGGCTGCGCCGGCGCGCTCTGCTGACGCAACGGCAACAGCCTGACCTCTCCTGCCGCCCCCTCCACGCTAAGTGGGCACCGCACCGGGACGGAGGCTGTTGCAGTTGCGTCAGAGGTGCTTCTCCAAAGACGCGACCTTGGACTGCAGCGCACCCGTGACGCCCTCGCGCAGGTCGGCCTTGAGCACCAGGGAGACGCGAGGCGACACCGCGGCCACCGCCATGGTCGCGGCCTTGACGACAGCCATCACCTCGTCCCACTCGCCTTCGATGTTGGTGAACATCGCGTTGGTCTCGTTGGCGAGGCCGGACTCCCGGATCACGCGGACGGCCGCTGCCACGGCCTCGGCGTAGGAGCCACCGGCGTCGGGAGAGGCGGGGGCGATCGAGATGGCGACGGTGAGGGACAACAGAGCTCCTTGGGTCTGTGCCAGTGTTCCCCACATGCTCATCGACACCCCGGACGGCCGGCAGCTCGAGGTCGTGGACGGCGGCGGGGACGGCCTGCCGTTCGTCTTCCACACCGGGACACCGAGCGGGCCTGTGCTGACGGAGACCCGGCTCGCTGCCGCCGAGCAGGCCGGCCTCAGGTGGATCGGCTACGCCCGACCCGGCTACGGGCTGAGCACCACTTGCCCCGGGCGGTCCGTGGCTGACGCAGCACAGGACACGGCGACCGTCCTCGACGCGCTCGGACTCGACCGCTTCGTCACGGCCGGCGCATCGGGGGGCGGGCCGCACGCCCTCGCCTGCGCTGCGCTGCTCCCGGGCCGGTGCCTCGCCGCAGCGACCCTCGCGGGCGGCGGGCCGTTCGACGCCGACGACCTGGACTTCCTCGAGGGCATGGGCGAGGACAACCATGTCGAGTTCGGACTCGCGGTCCAGGGCCGCGAGGCGCTCGAGGCGGCGATGCCGGCGTATGCCGACGAGGTCCGCAGCGTCACCCCGGAGGGGATCGTCACGGCGCTGAGCAGCCTGCTGCCGCCCGTGGACCGAGCAGTCCTGACCAGCGAGGTGGGCCGCGACGTCGCGGCTGGGTTCCACAAGGCGCTCGTGGTCGGGTACGACGGCTGGCTCGACGACGCCCTGGCCCTCGTGTAGCCGGGGGGCTTCGACCTGTCAGCCCACCCGGTTCCGGG
>CBIHPE010000071.1:0-16242 GCA_966212015.1 uncultured Frankiales bacterium
GGTCAGCCCCTCGCCCACGAAGAGCCCGACCCCGAGCCCCACTCCCAAGGTCACGCACAGCCCGACTCCGAGCCCCACCCCCAGCCCGACCCGCGCGCGCCGGACCGCCAGCCCCACGCCGTCCCCGACCGCGAGCCCCACGCCGTCGCCGACCGCGACCCCCACGGAGTCGCCGACGCCCGAGGTCTCGCTCAGCGCGACGGCGTCGGCGAGACCGGTCAAGGTGAAGCCGGCGACCAAGACCAGCGACTCGTCCAAGCTCTCGAAGATCGGCTGGATCGTGATCGGGGGTGCGCTGCTGCTCGGCGTGGGCGGGGGCGCGGGTCTCTACCTCACCCGCCACCAGGCATGATCGGCAGATGAGCGACTGCCTGTTCTGCAAGATCGTCGCCGGCGAGATCCCGTCCACGAACGTGCTCGAGACCGACCGGGTGCTGGCCTTCCGCGACATCGCCCCGCACGCCCCGGTGCACGTGGTCGTGGTCCCGAAGCAGCACTTCGTGGACACCTACGACATCGCGCACGCCGATCCCGCCCTGCTGGGGGAGGTCCTGCGGGCCGCCACCGACGTCGCGGTGCAGGAGGGCCTCACCGGCGGGTACCGGATCCTGACCAACACCGGGCCCGACAGCGGCCAGACGGTCTTCCACGTGCACGTCCACGTCCTCGGCGGCAAGAACCTCGGTGCCCTCGCCGGATAGCCTGAGGGCATGACCGGTCCCGAGCAGCTGACGACGAAGCTCGTCGTACCCGAGACCGTGCCCATGGTGGCCCTGCTCGGCCGTGCCGACGAGCTGCTGAGCGTGATCGAGAACAGCCTCGACAGCGATGTGCACGTGCGCGGCAACGAGATCACGATCACCGGCGCGGCGGCCGACAACGCGCTCGCGACGCGGCTCTTCGACGCCCTGATCAACCTCGTCGAGAAGGGCGAGCCGCTCACCGCCGACGCGGTCGAGCGCTCCCTCGCGATGCTCGCCGGCAACAGCAACGAGAAGCCCGCCGAGGTGCTGACCCTCAACATCGTCAGCAACCGCGGCCGCACGATCCGGCCCAAGACGGTCAACCAGAAGAAGTACGTCGAGGCGATCGACGACCACACGGTCGTGTTCGGCATCGGCCCCGCCGGCACCGGCAAGACCTACCTCGCCATCGCCAAGGCGGTTCAGGCCCTGCAGAACAAGCAGGTCTCGCGGATCATCCTCACCCGCCCTGCGGTCGAGGCAGGCGAGCGGCTCGGGTTCCTCCCTGGCTCGCTCTACGACAAGATCGACCCCTACCTGAGGCCGCTCTACGACGCCCTGCGCGACATGATCGACCCGGAGTCGATCCCGCGGCTGATGGGCGACGGCACCATCGAGGTCGCCCCACTGGCCTACATGCGCGGCCGCTCCCTGAACTCCGCGTTCATCATCCTCGACGAGGCGCAGAACACCTCCGCCGAGCAGATGAAGATGTTCCTCACCCGGCTCGGGTTCGGCTCCAAGATGGTCATCACCGGCGACACGACGCAGATCGACCTGCCGGGCGGCACGGTCTCGGGGCTGAAGGTCGTGCAGGACATCCTCGACGGCGTCGACGACGTGCACTTCGCCCGGATGACGAGCGACGACGTCGTCCGTCACCGGCTGGTCGCGCGGATCGTCGACGCCTACGACCAGTACGACGCCGAGCTCGCCAGAACTGTCCGCGCGCCGGGTCGTCGTGACGACAGCAAGCGTGGCTCGCGGTGACGAGCACCACCGAGACGGCCCCCTACAAGAAGGACCTCGACACCAAGCTCGCCGATGCGCAGGTGACCTGGAAGGCCCCGAGCGTCGTCGCCGCGGTCGTGCGCGACGGGGAGATCACCTGGCAGGGCGCGGTGGGGGCCGCCGACACCGACGGGCTCGAGGCCGGACCCGACGTGCAGTACCGGATCGGGTCGATCACGAAGACCTTCACGGCCGTGCTGATCCACCAGCTCCGCGACGAGGGCCTGCTCGACCTCGATGACCCGCTCGACCGCTGGCTGCCCGACAGCAGGCACGCGCACGTCACCCTCCGGCGCATGCTCGCGCACGGCAGCGGTCTGCAGCGCGAGCTCGGCGACATGTGGGCCACCCTCGAGGTGCCCGACCGCGACGACCTGCTCGCCGGGTTCGAGGCGTCCGAGCAGGTGCTGCCGACGCGCGCGGGGCACCACTACAGCAACCTCGCGTTCGCGATCCTGGGCGAGGTCGTCGGCAGGGCCACGAGCAGCACCTGGTCCGAGCAGCTCGAGCACCGGCTCCTGCAGCCGCTGGGCATGACGCGCACCAGCCTGCAGCCGATCGCACCCCGCGCCGTGGGCTACCTCGTCGAGCCCTACGCCGACGCCGTCCGTCCCGAGCCTGACAGCGACCTCGGCAGCACCGCCCCCGCCGGCCAGCTCTGGTGCTCGGTCACGGACCTGGCCCGCTGGGCGGCCTTTCTCGCCGACCCCGACCCGGACGTGCTCAGCCCAGACACGCTGGAGCAGATGCGGCAGCCGGTCGTCGTCTTCGACCCGGCCACGTGGAACCTCGCCTGGGGCGGTGGGCTCATGCTGTGGCGCCGCGACAAGCGCGTCCACCACGGCCACGGCGGTGCGATGCCCGGGTTCCTCGCGGGCTGCTACGCCTTCCGCGACGACCTCGAGCGCGCCGGAGCCGTGGTCCTCACGAACACGCTGCGCACCGCCGATCCGGAGGGCCTGGCCGGTCAGCTGCTCAACGCGGCCCTCGACGCCGACCCGCGCCGCAAGCCCGCGTGGGTCGCCTCCGACGTACCCGCCTTTGCCCGCGAGCTGCTCGGACCCTGGTGGTCGGAGGGGCAGGAGTTCCTCGTCGAGTGGCGCGAGGGCGCCCTGACGATGATCGGCCGGGGCGGGGCCGAGTGGCGGCGCACGCACTTCGAGGCGATCGGCGACGACGACTACCGCGCCACCAGGGGCCGCGAGTCCGGCGAGCGGCTGCGGGTGGTCAGGAGCGGTACGACGATCCAGCGCCTGATGTTCAGCGGCTACGCGTTCACCCGCGAGCCGCTCTCCTTCACGGAAGTGGCAGCGTCGCGATGAGCATCGAGGTCATGAACGAGACCGACCACCTCGTGCAGGAGGAGGACCTGGTCAAGGTCGCCCGGCACGTCCTCGACGCGATGGGCGTCTCGCCGCTTGCGGAGCTCGCCATCACGCTCGTCGACGTGCCGCACATGACCGAGCTGCACGTGAAGTGGATGGACGAGCCCGGCCCGACCGACGTCATGTCCTTCCCCATGGACGAGCTCGACCTCCGCGGTTCGCGGGGCGCCGGTCATGCCCATGAGGAGAAGGTCGACGACACGGTGCCGATGATGCTCGGCGACGTCGTGCTCTGCCCCGAGGTCGCGCACAAGCAGGCGAACGAGGCCGGGCACGGCTTCGAGGACGAGCTGCACCTGCTGACGACGCACGGCATCCTGCACCTGCTCGGCTTCGACCACGCCGAGCCCGAGGAGCACGCGGAGATGTTCGGCCTGCAGGGCGAGCTGCTCGCGTCGTGGAAGGCGTCTCGAGGCTCGTGAGCCCCGCATCGCACGTCGTGCCGCTCGTGCTGGCCGTGCTCTTCGTCGTGCTCGCCGGCCTGTTCGCGTGCGTGGAGGTCGCGCTCTCGCGGATGTCGCGAGTGCGGGTCGAGGAGCTCGTGGAGGACGGGGTCAGCGGCGCCCCTCGGCTGCTGTCGCTGCTCGGCGACGCGGCCCGGCCGGTCAACATCGTGCTGCTGCTGCGGCTGGCCTGCGAGGTCGCTGCGGTGGGCCTGGTCACCAAGTACGCGCTCGACCGGATCGGTGGTGACCTGGGCCTGCTCGTGGCAATCGGCATCATGGTCGTCGTCCACTACGTGTTCGTCGGGGTCTCGCCCCGCACCGTCGGTCGCCAGCACGCGCAGCGGGTCGCGCTGCTGAGCGCGGGACCGGTGGCGGTGCTCACCGCGGTGCTGAGCCCGCTCGCGTCACTGCTCATCCTCGTCGGCAACGCCCTCACACCCGGCAAGGGCTTCCGCGAGGGACCGTTCGCGTCCGAGGCCGAGCTGCGCGACCTGGTCGAGCGGGCCAACGCCCGCGGGGTCGTGGAGCAGTCCGAGCGCGACATGATCCAGTCCGTCTTCGACCTCGGCGACACCATCGTCCGCGAGGTCATGGTGCCGCGCACGGACATCGTCGTGATCGAGCGCGGCAAGTCCGTGAAGCAGGCGCTCAACCTCATGCTGCGCAGCGGCTTCAGCCGCGTCCCAGTCGTCGGGGAGAACAACGACGACGTCGTCGGCGTGGCCTACCTGAAGGACCTCGTGAAGAAGGAGCGGTCAGAGGGAGGGGGCGCGCTGAAGGTCGAGGAGGTCGCCCGCCCGGCCGTCTTCGTGCCCGAGTCCAAGCCGGTCGACGACCTGCTCCGCGAGATGCAGGCGAGCCTCGGGCACATCGCCATCGTCGTCGACGAGTACGGCGGCACCGCCGGGCTCGTCACGCTGGAGGACATCGTCGAGGAGGTCGTCGGCGAGATCACGGACGAGTACGACCGCGACGCCCCGCCCGTGGAGCACCTCAACGACGGCTCGTGCCGCGTGACGGCGAGGCTCCCGATCGAGGACCTCGAGGAGATGTACGGCGTCGTGCTCCCGCACGAGGACGTCGAGACCGTCGGCGGCCTCCTGGCCACCCAGCTCGGTCGTGTCCCCATCCCGGGTGCGACCGTGGAGGTCGGCGGCCTCAAGCTCGTGGCGGAGAGCGCCAAGGGCCGCCGCAACCAGATCGGGACCGTGCTGGTCCGCCGCACCGATGACGAGGGACTGGAAGTCGAGAGCAGTGACTGAGGACGAGAAGATCGTGACGCTGGCCAGGGCCACCCGGGCCCGGGCGCACGTGCCGCACACCGGCCTGGCCGAAGGGGCTGCCGTCCGCGACACCGACGGCCGCACCTACGCGGCCGCCACCGTCGAGAACAGCGACCCGGGCCTGACGACCTCGGCCCTGCGCGCCGCCGTCGCGGCTGCTGCGTCCAGCGGTGCCCGCACGTTCGAGGCAGCTGCCGTCGTCACCGAGGGGCTGGTGTCGGACGCCGACCTGGCCGTCCTGCGCGAGTTCGGCGTCGGCGTGCCCCTTCTCGTCGCCGGTCCCGACGGCACCCTGAGGGAGACCCGCACCTCATGACGTACCGGTCCGGGTTCGCCTGCTTCGTGGGACGCCCCAACGCAGGGAAGTCGACCCTGACCAACGCCCTGATCGGCACGAAGGTCGCCATCACGTCCTCGCGCCCGCAGACGACGCGGCACGCGGTGCGCGGCATCGTGCACCGCGAGGACGCCCAGCTGGTCGTGGTGGACACACCCGGCCTGCACAAGCCCCGCACCCTGCTGGGCGAGCGGCTCAACGACCTGGTGCGCGAGACCTATGCCGGCGTCGACGTCATCTGCTTCTGCGTCACGGCGGACGACAAGCTCGGACCGGGGGACAAGTTCATCGCGGCCGAGCTCGCGCAGGTCAGCACCCCCGTCGTTGCCGTCGTCACGAAGACCGACAAGGTCGGCAAGCAGCAGGTGGGCGAGCAGCGGCGCGCGGTGAGCCAGCTGCACGACAGGGCCGACATCGTCCCGACGTCTGCGGTGAACGGCTTCCAGGTGCAGCACCTCGCGGACCTGCTCGTGGCGAAGCTCCCGGAGGGACCGGCGCTCTACCCGGACGGGGAGCTCACCGACGAGCCGGAGCAGGTCCTGGCCGCCGAGATGATCCGCGAGGCCGTGCTCGAGGGCGTCAGGGACGAGCTGCCGCACTCGATCGCGGTGACCATCGAGGAGATGATCCCGCGCGAGGACCGGCCGGCGGACCGGCCGCTGGTCGACGTCTACGCCCTCATCCACGTCGAGCGCGACTCGCAGAAGGCGATCGTCCTGGGCAAGGGCGGGTCGCGGCTGCGCGAGGTGGGGACGACGGCGCGCAAGCAGATCGAGACGCTGCTCGGCACCCCCATCTACCTCGACCTGCGCGTCACCGTCGCCAAGGACTGGCAGCGCGACCCGAAGCAGCTCAAGAAGCTCGGCTTCTAGCGCGACGATGCGACAGGGACGGCGCTAGGACACCGTCGAGCTCGCATCGTCAGCTTCGCCGACGGCTCAGTCGGTCGCGAAGAGCGACACCGGGAGCAGGGGCTGCAGCTCCTCCTGCACCCACGGGCGGGCACAGGGGACGTGCGGGATGGGCACGACCTGGAAGCCGTTCTGCTGCAGCGCCCATCTCAGGTCGGCAAGGTCGAGCTCGACGTGCAGCAGGCCCATGACGCCGGACAGGTCGATCGCGAGCGTGCTCATCGCCCCTCCGAACCGGGTCTCCGCGTCGACGACCGCGACGGCGGGCCAGCCGTACTCCTGGGGCTCGAGGCCGGAGAGCCGGGCGAGGCGGTTCGGCGCGACGATGATGCGGCCGGGCACCAGGGTCATCCGGCAGTTGGTCCCGTGCGGTTCGCTGTCGAGCCGCGGGTCGACCAGCGTGCCCAGGGCAGAGGTCAGTCCGACGTAGGCGAGCATCTGCTCGCGCACCTGCCTCTTCTTCGGTCGCAGGGGCGTGGCGATCACGAAGGCTCCTTGGCGAGGGTGACGGGGACCTGGCATACCCAGTTGAAGAGTGCACTGGGCCGGTTGGGGTTGTCACGTCTCGTCGACGCAGGCGCGGCGACCGTGTTCTTCAGGGCACCCACCCGGAGGACGTCGACGCCGCGGGTGAAGTCGGCCACGAACACGTAGCCGCCTGGCCGCCAGTACGACGCCCAGGTGTCCGCGTCCGCGGGTCGGTAGAAGCCGATCTGGCGGATGTGGCGCGGGTCGCGGACGTCGAGGAACCGGGTCCCCTGCTTGTAGAACGCGGCCGCCAGCACACCCTTGCCGTTGTCGGTGAAGTAGTGGGCGCTGTCGCACGCGGTGGAGCCGACGGCCTTCTCGGTCATCCAGGTGTCGAGCAGCCGCATCCGGAACTTGTGGGCCGGCGTGGAACGGAACCCCGCTCCGCCGTAGGTGTTGGAGATGTCGTAGGTCGCCAGGTGGCCGGCCGCGTTGCAGTCCGGGGTGTCGGTGACCTCCTCGGTCGCCACGACGACGTTGCCGCCGAGCTCCTTCGGCCGCAGCGAGTTGTGCATGACCCCGCCGCGCGTCTTCAGCTGCCCGAGCTCGGTGCCGCCGCCGGCGTAGGGAACCGGGTCGCAGCCGGTGGCCCTCTGCATCCGGCCGGTCTTGGCGTTCTTGTGCGTGCCGGTCACCCAGTAGCCGCGGACGGCACCGGACCCGCTGATCCAGGCGATGCCGCGGGAGTCGACCTGGACGTCGTGCGTGTAGTCGGTCTTGCCGTCGTTCTCGTCGGCGTCGATGGCGTGCGGGCACTTCTTCGGGTGCGCAGGGTCGGTCATGTCGAGTGCCCAGACGGGGCGGCCGCCCCAGTCGGTCGGGTCCGTCGCCGCAGCGGCCGGGCCGGCGGTCCACGTGTAGCGACAGGAGTCGACGCACGAGGTGGTGTGGCCGCTCGGCAGCAGCGTCATCGAGAGCTGGGTCATCAGGCGCGGGTTCGACACGTCGATGACCTGCACCGCGCCGTAGGGGAACGCCGTGGTGGCGGGGGTCGTGAAGCCGCGCGGATCGCGGGACAGGAAGAGCAGGTGGCGCTTGGCGTCGACGTCGACGTCCTCGTTCTCCCAGATGTACTGGGGGAGCGCGCCGAGGAGCTTCGGGTTGGAGGGGTCGCTGACGTCGTAGCTGAAGATGCCGGTGACGGTCGACGCGAACATCGTCGAGCCGATGAAGTTCAGCGAGATGGCGGTGCGCAGCTCGGGGATGTTGGCGAGGAAGGTGACCCCTTGCGAGATGTCGCCGAGCGGCGGCGGCGCAGCGTGCGAGGGCACGCCGATCAGCGGCAGCGCCAGCGTGGCGGTGAGCAGGGCCTTGCGCAATCTCCCCATGGAGGGGACTTCGACGTCAGGCGGTCGTTCCCTGCTGGACGGGGACGCCGAGGTGCCAGCCCTGCCCCAGCGTCACGCCGGCGTCGATGAGCGCGGGGATCTGCTCGGGGACCTCGATGCCCTCGGCGAGCACCGTGGCCCCGACCTCGGACGAGAACCGGACGAGCGCCTGCACGATGGCGTGCTGACGCTGGCTCTCGTGCACGTCGCGTGTCAGCGACGTGTCGAGCTTGACCACGTCGGGTTGCAGCAGCAGCACGTGCCGCAGGCTGGCGAAGCCCGCGCCGACGTCGTCGACGGCGATCTGGGCACCTCGGCTGCGGAGCACGGCGAGGGCCTCGCGGGTGAGCCCGTAGTCGTTCACCGCGTCGTGCTCGGTGATCTCGACGACGAGCCGGGACAGGTCGCTGGCCTCGAGCAGCGCCAGGATCTGGTCGTCGTGCAAAGAGGCGGGCGAGGCGTTGATCGCGAGGAACTCCCCTGCAGCCATCGTGGGCAGGGTGCTCAGCGCCCTCGCCAGGGTGATGCGCTCGAGCTCCAGGCCCAGTCCGTGCAGCACCGCGGCGCGGAACCAGCGATCGGTCGGCACGCGTCCGCCGAAGCGGGCGAGGGCCTCCTGTCCGACGACGGTCATCGTCGCGAGGTCGTAGACCGGCTGGAGGGCGACGTCGTTGTCGGCCCGGGCGATCAGCTCGCGGACCTCGTCGTCCTCGGGCAGACCCGCGTCGTCCTCGGGTGTGATGGACAGGCCGGGCAGGAGGGCCGACGAGGCGCGCAGCCGCCGTACCTCCGTCTCGAGGCGCCGCCACTGCCGAGCTTGTCGGAGGTAGCCGTTGAGGGTGACGACGTAGAGGCCGGTGAAGGGCACTGCCAGCGTGACCAGCTCCACGACCAGGGCCGGCCACGACGTGGGGTCGTGCCGCCCCAGGCTGAACCCGCGCAGGACCGGCACCATCGGCGTGAGCAGCAGCGCGGCGCCCACCCAGCCCCACACGCCGCGGTTGCCGCGCGGGACCCGCTGGCGCCACCACAGGGCCGCGAGGGCGCCGATGACGGCACTGGCGATCATGACCTCGCGCCCTCGTGCGGTGAGCCGCACGTCCGAGCCCCGGACGAGGTCGGAGCCGTAGGCCCCCCAGAACACGCCGGACAGGATCGCGAGAGGGACGAGGTAGAGGACGAGCCGCACCCGGCGGAGCCCGGCGGTGAGGGCCATCGTCGGGAGGGTCAGGGACCAGGTGACCGCGAGGGCTGAGGCCATCTGGAGGTCGACGTCGCTCGCCTCCCGACCGGGGACCGCCGGGTCGACGGAGCGCAGCACGTAGACCGCGAGCAGGGTCGCGAACCCGGCGGAGGCCCACAGCAGCCGCCTGTCCTGGGTCACCGTGGCCTGGAGGGCGAGCAGGTAGGCGCAGCCGAGGGCCAGCAGCCCCCCGACCGCGTACACCGCCCCCAGCAGGTAGGTCGAGACGCCTGCGCCCGGCAGCAGCACGAGGCCTGGGACGCCGACCGCGACGGCCGCGAGCACCACCACGAACACGGTCGTGTTGGTGCCGACCCAGGTCTCCGGAGGCTCCGGAGGGAGCGCCCACCGGCCTGGGCGCTCGACGGGGACGGTCGTCACGCTCACCACCCTGTCACGCGCGGCGTCCCGGATGCGGGACGTTCGCGGACTACCGTGAGGCCATGGCTCTGTACCGCGACGAGGGTGTCGTCCTGCGCGTGCAGAAGCTCGGCGAGGCGGACCGCATCATCACCCTGCTGACGAAGCGGCACGGCCGGGTGCGGGCGGTGGCCAAGGGCGTACGGCGGACCCGCTCGAAGTTCGGCTCCACGGTCGAGCCCTTCAGCCACGTCGACCTGCAGCTCTACGAGGGCCGATCCCTCGACATCGTGACCCAGGCCGAGTCGATCACGTCGTACGGCGACGGGCTCGTCTCCGACTACCCGCGCTACACCGCCGGGACGGCCGTGCTGGAGACGGCGGAGCGGCTGACGGCGGAGGAGGGCGAGCCGTCGCTGCGGCTGTTCCTGCTCGTGCTCGGTGCGCTGCGGACCCTGACCGAGCGCGACCCGCGGCTGGTCCTCGACGCGTTCCTGCTGCGCGCCATGTCCGTCTCCGGCTACGCCCCGGCGCTCGAGGAGTGCGCGCGTTGCGCCACCCCCGGTCCGCACCGGTCGTTCTCGGTCCCGGCCGGTGGCGTCGTGTGCGTCACGTGCCGGCCACCGGGGGCATCGACCCCCAACCCTGCCGCGCTGTCCCTCATGTCGGCGCTGCTCGAGGGTGACTGGGACGTCGCCGAGCGGGCCGAGAGCCGCGCCCGGCACGACGCGAGCGGCCTGACCGCCGCTCACCTGCAGTGGCACCTCGAGCGGGGGCTCCGCTCGCTGCCGCTCGTCGAGCGAGCATGATCACCCCCGGATGAAGCAGCCCACCCCCCACCCGTCCGGAGCGAAGCCGCCCAAGCTCGCGAAGGTGCCGCGCCACGTCGCGGTCGTCATGGACGGCAACGGCCGCTGGGCCAAGGAGCGCGGCCTGCCGCGCACCGCTGGGCACGAGGCCGGCGAGCACTCGCTGTTCGACGTCGTCGAGGGCGCGATCGAGCTCGGTGTCGAGTGGATCAGCGCCTACGCCTTCTCGACGGAGAACTGGCGACGGTCGCCCGACGAGGTGCGCTTCCTCATGGGCTTCAACCGCGACGTCATCCGGCGGCGCCGCGACGAGATGCACGACCTCGGTGTCCGGGTCCGCTGGGCCGGTCGGCGGCCCCGGCTGTGGCGCTCGGTCATCGCGGAGCTCGAGGAGGCGGAGCGCCTCACGAAGCGCAACAAGACGCTGACCCTGACGATGTGCGTCAACTACGGCGGCCGTGCCGAGATCGCCGACGCTGCAAGGCTTCTCGCCCTCGACGTCGCGGCAGGCAAGGTCAACCCGGACAGGGTCGACGAGCGGCTGCTCGCGAAGTACCTCGACGAGCCGGACATGCCTGACGTCGACCTGTTCCTGCGCACGTCGGGGGAGCAGCGCACCTCCAACTTCCTGCTCTGGCAGTCGGCCTACGCCGAGATGGTGTTCGTGCCCGAGCTGTGGCCCGACGTCGACCGGCGCGTGCTGTGGCGGGCCTGCGAGACCTACAACGACCGCGATCGCCGCTACGGAGGTGCCACGTGATGACGCTGTGACCCGGCTCCATCACGTCAACGTGGTCGTGCCGCCTGGCTGCACCGAGGTGGTCGTGGGCTTCTACGAGCTGCTCGGGCTGACCCGGCTCGTGAAGCCGACCGAGGGCGTCGCCCAGACCGGTGCGTGGTTCGCGTTCCCAGGCGGCGAGCACCAGCTGCACGTCAGCGAGCGCGAAGGAGCGGTCCACCCCGACCAGCACTTCGCGATCACCGTCGACGACCTCGACGGCCTGATCGTGCGCCTCCGCGACGAGGGCCACCCGTTCGCGCGCAAGCCCGACGTGCAGGGGGCTCGCCGAGGCGACACGTCCGACCCGTGCGGCAACGCCGTCGAGCTCATGGAGCAGCTCTAAAGAGCAGCGAGGTACGACGGCACCAGCGCTGACCAGCCTCCGGCGTTGCCCGCCCGGTAGGACTCGGCGTCGGCGCCGAGGCGCTCCCAGCCGGTCTGCCGGATGGTCAAGCGGCAGCCGGCCTCGGCCTCGCTGAAGGTGATGGCGACGTCGGTGAACTCCGACGGCGCGCGCCCGATGTGCCACCGGTAGCCGAAGGAGCGGGGAGGATCCCACGAGGTGATCTCGCCGAAGACGATGACCTGGCCGGAGGAGGTCGTCTCGAGCAGCCGCCCGCCGACGTACCCCTCCAGCGTGACGACGGTCGCTGGGTCGTGACTGACGCTGTGGCCCTTGGGCCACCACGTCGACATCCTCGTGGTCCAGACCTCGAAGGCGTGGTCGGGCGAGCAGGTCAGGTCGTAGGACAGCTCGAGCGGGCTCACGTGCTCTCCGCGACGATCCGGAAGCGTGCGACGGCCTCGCCCCAGACGTCCGCGAAGAACGCCTGCACCTCGGCGATCCCCTCGTCGTGCAGCCGGTAGATGCGCTTCGTGCCCTGCGGTTCCTCGACGACCAGGCCCGCCTCCTTCAGCAGCCGCAGGTGCCGGGAGACGGCCGGCCGGCTGATGGGCAGCTCCTCGGCGAGCGACCCCACGGACTGGCCGCCGTCGGCGAGGAGCTCGAGGATGGCCCGTCGCTGCGGGTCGCCGAGGGCCTCGAACGCCGAGCTCACAGGGCTCTCATCCTGTTGCCCCGCGCCTGGTGCTCCACCTCGGCCAGCCCGAGGGCCTCGAGGACGGGTGGGACGTACATGCCGAACCGGCCGCGGTAGCCCTTGCGCAGGCCGTACCAGCCGCCGACCGGGTTGTCCGGTGAGCGTCCCCAGGCCTCGACCGTCCCGTCCTTCGCGGGCTTCTGCTCGTCGGCGGAGCCCAGCGGCACCCAGTCCCCGGCCTCCTTGAGCCAGGCGTGCAGGTCCTCGATGCAGCGTGCTTGGTAGCTGAGCTTCGTCGTGCCGACCTGGCAGTGCAGCACGTCGCCGTCCACGTGGGCGGTGTAGGTGGCCCCGCCGCTCGGGGTGGTCAGCTCCCAGGTCATGAGTACGACCCCACCAGCGTGGCCGGGAGCGCGACGGGCGGGGCCTCGACCCGCGCGCCGATGTCCGCGGTGAAGGCCGCGAAGGCCGGGCTCGCGAGGAGCGGGTTCTCGTCGGCGGTGACCTCCGCGACGTGCACGAACGTGTCGTCCTCGAGGCGGAACACCTTGTACGACAGGCCTGCTGGCCGGGTCTCGGCCAGCTCCGCCATCACCTTCTCGACGAGCGCGGCGTTCTCGTCGGCGTGCTCGGGCTTGGCGGTGTAGCGCACGACGGTCGTCGGCATCGGGACCTCCTCGGTAACCTCTCGGCTACCGTAACTCAGAGGTTACCGACACGTCGAGCAGGTGCCGAAGACCTCGAGGGTGTGGCTGACGTCGGAGTAGCCGTGCTCGGCAGCGATCGCCTCGGCCCACGCCTCGACGGCCGGTCCGGTGACCTCGACGGTCGCCCCGCACGACCGGCAGACCAGGTGGTGGTGGTGGTCGTCGGCGGCGCAGGCGCGGTAGACGGACTCGCCGTCGTCGGTGCGCAGCACGTCGACCTCGCCGGCCTCCGCCAGGGCCTGCAGGTGCCGGTAGACGGTCGTGAGCCCCACCTGCTCGCCGTCGTGGCGCAGGGCGTCGTGCAGCGCCTGGGCGCTGGTGAAGCCGTCCTGCCTGCCGAGTGCGCCTGCCACCGCCGCGCGCTGCCGCGTCATCTTCACGCCCGCACCCACTTCCGGCTGACGGCCGCGACGAGGAACGCCGCGAGGGACAGCATCACGATCGATCCTCCTGGCGGTACGTCGGCGTAGTAGCTGACGACCAGCCCGCCGACGCTCATCACCGACCCGAGCACGCAAGCGCCGTAGAGGGTGCTCTTGAACGACCGGGCGACCAGCTGGACGGTCGCGACCGGGACGACCATGAGGGCACTCACCAGCAGCAGCCCCACCGTGCGCATCGCGACGGTGACGGTGACGGCGGCGCCGACGGCGACCAGGAGGTTGAGGAAGCGCACCGGCAGCCCCGAGACCCGGGCGACGTCCTCGTCCTGGCAGACCGCGAACAGCTCGCGGAGGAAGAAGCCGATCGTCAGCAGCACGACCGCCGACAGGGTGACGATGACGGCGAGGTCGCCGTCCGACACGGACGACAGCGACCCGAACAGGTAGCCCCCGAGGGCGCTGCTGGTGCCTCCCGCCAGCTTGATGAGGATCGAGCCGCCGGCCAGGCCGCCGTAGAAGAGCAGCGCGAGCGCCACGTCACCGGAGGCAGCGGCCCGCTCCCGCACGATCTCGATCACCACGGCCCCGACGACGCTGACCACGACCGCGGTGAGGACAGGGGACGTCCGGAGCAGCACGCCGAGGCCGACGCCGGTGAAGGCCACGTGGCCGATGCCGTCCCCGGTCAGGGACAGCCGGCGCTGGACGAGGAACGTGCCGATCGACGGGGCGGCGAGACCGACCACGAAGGCGGCGAGCAGGCCGCGACGCATGAAGTCGAACGCGAGGATGGTCATCAGCGGTCCAGCCCGAACGTCGAGGTGGTGGGCGGGTCGGCGTGCGGGTGCTGGTGCACGTGGTCGGGGTGGTCGTGGTGCGGGTCGGGGTCGGGCGGGGGCCCGTCGGACTGGACCCGGCCCTGCGACAGCACGACGGCCCGCTTGATGAGGCCGGCGAGCGGCCCGAGCTCGTGGGCGACCAGCACGACCGAGCCGCCGTTGTTCGACAGGTGCCCGAGCGCCCCGGCGAGGGTGTCCTGCGAGTCGGCGTCGACGCCCGCTGTCGGCTCGTCGAGCACGAGCACCTCCGGCTCGCCTGCGAGGGCCCGGGCGATGAGCACCCGCTGCTGCTGCCCGCCGGACAGCGTGGTCACGGCGTCGTCGACCCGGTGGCTGAGGCCGACGTCCTCCAAGGCGTGGTCGACGGCGGCCTGGTCGTCCTTGGAGAAGCGCCGGAAGCGGGAGAGCCGGCCGGTGCGGCCCGAGGCCACGACCTCCCCGACCGTCGCGGGCACCCCGCCGCCGACCGACAGCCGCTGCGGCACGTAGCCGAGGCGCGGCCACTGGTGGAACTGCTTCACGGGCGTGTCGAAGACGCGCAGGTCGCCTGCCGCCAAGGGGTTCAGGCCGACGAGGGTGCGGACGAGCGTCGTCTTGCCGGACCCGTTGGCGCCGAGGATCGCGACGAACTCGCCCTCGTCGACGGTCACGCTGACGTCCTCGAGGATCCGGCGACCCCCGAGGACGACCGTGCCGTGCTGCAGTGCGAAGACGCTCATCCCGTGCACCCCAGGGCAGCTCGGAGCGCCGCGGCGTTGCGGCGCTGGACGGACAGGTAGTCGTCGGAGCCGTGCACACCCTCGACCGGGTCGAGGACCTCGGCGCGGGCACCGACCTCTGCGGCCACCGTGCGCGCGACCTTCGGGTCGACCAACGACTCGAAGAAGATCGTCGTCACGTGGTGCTTCCGGGCGTAATCCGCGACCTCGGCCAGCTTCTTGGGCGTCGGCTCCTCGTCGGGGGAGACGCCGGTGATGCCGACCTGCGTCAGGCCGGACCGCGCCGCGAGGTAGCCGAACGCGCTGTGGCTGGTGACGATGTCGTGCCGGGCGCAGCCCATCAGGTCGGACTGGTAGAGCGTGTCGATGCCCTGCAGGTCCTTCTTCACGGCGTCGGCGTTCGCCCGGTAGGCGGACGCGTGCTTCGCGTCCTTCTCCGCGAGGCGCGCGGCGAGCGCGTCGGCGGCTGCCTCCATCCGGACCGGGTCGAGCCAGATGTGCGGGTCCTTAGGGCTCTGCTCGTCGCCGGAGGTCAAGGGCTGCTGCGTCACGACCTTGCCGAGGTCGAGGCCCTGCCGGCCCGAGCCGAGGGCGTCGTCGACCGACGGCTGGAAGCCCTTGAGGTAGACGACGACCGTCGCCTGCTCGACGAGGCCCACCTGCTTGGGCGACAGCTCGACGTCGTGCGGCTCGGCGCCTGGCGGCACCAGGTCGGTCACGTCCACCTCCGACCCGCCGACCCGCTCCGCGAGCCACTGGAACGGGTAGGCCGAGGCGACCACCTGCACCTTGCCGTCGTGGGCGAAGCCGCTCGTGCACCCGGCGGCGAGCACCAGGGCGAGCGGGAGGAGGCGGCGCATACCACCCACCTAACTCGAAATGGAAACCGTTGTCAAAACCGGCTGACAGCCGCCGCCACGACGAGCCCGAGGACCAGGGTGCGGAGCGCCCGGCCGGCGGGATCGAGGGCGGGCCAGGCGAAGCACAGCTGCAGCCCCAGCAGGGCGAGCACGACGCCCAGCAGCACCGCGGAGGCGATGCCGTGCAGCAGCAGCCCGCCGACGACGCAGCCGAGCACGAGGACGAAGGGCACCCACCGGGGTGCACGGGCGAGCACGACGAGGGCCGGACCGGCCTTCTGCTCCAGGGTTCGACGCATCGACACGTGGTGCAGGCTAGGCGGGTGATCGTGCAGACCCGCTTCGACGTGACCGGTGACGACAGCTCAGGCGACTTCGAGGAGCGCGCCCGGGCCGCTCTGGACGTGCTGTCGCTCCGACCCGGGTTCGTGCGCGGCCGCCTCGGCCGGGCCGCCGACGAGCCGTCCGTGTGGCTGCTCACAACGGAGTGGGACTCGGTCGGCAGCTATCGCAGGAGCCTGTCGTCCTA
>CBIHPE010000072.1:0-16204 GCA_966212015.1 uncultured Frankiales bacterium
GCCACAGCACGATGAGGGCAACGCGGACGGCGAGGACCTTGGAGCTCCTGCGGGATCGGCGGCGGCGAATGGCTGGCGCCGCGGGCAACGGGCTGCGAACAGTGGTCGTGGTCACGGGAGGCTCCTCGAGGACGGGGGTCAGCAGGTCAGGCGACACGGGCACCTCGCGCTCGGGTCAGCTCGACCTCTTCACGCAATGAGCCCCAGACCCGCCGGTACAGGTCGGTGAAGTCCGGGGTGAGGCGGATCTCCTCGACGCTGCGCGGGCGTGGCAGCTCGATCTGGACGACGTCCTTGACGGTCGCTGGCCCGGCTGTCATCACGACGACGGTGTCCGCCAGCGCGATGGCCTCGGTGAGGTCGTGGGTGACGAAAACGACGGCGGCGCCGCTCCCGGCCCAGAGGTCGAGCAGCATGTCCTGGACGTACTCCCTGGTCTGGACGTCCAGGGCGCCGAAGGGCTCGTCCATGAGCAGCACCTTCGGCTCGTTGATGAGGGTCTGAGCGAGGGCGACGCGCTTGCGCATGCCCCCGGAGAGCTGGTGCGGGTGGTATTCCTCGAACCCGGACAGGCCCACCTTCGCGACCCACTCGCGGGCGCGGTCGCGCGCCTCGGCCTTGTCGGTACCGCGGTAGCGCGGGCCGGCCGCGATGTTGTCCAGCACTGACCGCCACGGAAGCACGGCGTCGGTCTGGAACATGTAGCCGAGCCCGTCCGGGATGCCCGTGACAGGGACCCCGTGGACCTCGACCGTGCCGGTGGTGGCCGGGTGGAGCCCGGAGACGAGGGACAGGGTCGTGGACTTGCCGCAACCCGTCGGGCCCACGACGGAGACGAACTCCCCGGGCTGCACGACGAGGTCGACGTCGGAGATGGCGGTGTAGCTGCCGGAGGCGGTCACGAACGTCTTGCTCGCGCCGGCCAGGCGAATCGCTGGAGCGGTGGACGTGGTCATGGCCGGGAACCGTAGAAGTGATGTCCGCCACCCGGAACCCTTGTGACGCTTGCGTGAACAGGTCGCGTAGTGAGCGTTTCGCTCTTTCTGCTCATGCGGCCGTTCGGAGCGCTTTCGGGCCTACCGTGCGGTGTGTGAGCAGACGCCTCAAGGTCACGACGCAGGCCCTGCTGCTCATGGTCGGCGTGCTGGTGCTCGTGCTCGGCGCCGGCTTCGGCTGCGTGGCCTGGCTGCTGAGCAGCGAGCTCGACAACCAGTACGAGCAGCGCGCTCTCGGCATCGCGCGAAGCGTCGCCGCCGACCCGGCGTTCGCCGAGGACGTTCTGCGCTCCGAGCCCACGGCCACTGGGGACGCCCAGCTGCGGGCGGAGCGGGTGCGCCACCGGACGGGGGCCCTGTTCGTCGTCGTGACGGACAACCGCGGCATCCGCTTCTCGCACCCCAGCCCGCAGCTCATCGGGCAGCGCGTCAGCAGCGACCCCTCGCAGGCGCTCGCAGGCCGTGAGGTCGTCGCCGTGCAGACCGGCACCCTGGGCCTGTCGGCCCGGGGGAAGGTGCCGCTCCGTGACGAGACCGGACGCATCGTCGGCGAGGTCAGCGTCGGCATCGACGCCCGGGCCGTGCACGAGCGACTGGTACGTCTCCTGCGCGGCGCGGCGGTGTTCGGGCTCGTCGCGCTGGCCGTAGGCGGCGCAGGTGCGGTCGTCCTCGCCCGCCGCCTCAAGCGCCAGACGCTCGGGCTCGAGCCGGCTGAGCTCAGCGAGCTGGTCCGCGAGCACGAGGCGGTGCTGCACGGCGTGCAGGACGGCGTGGTCTCGATCGACGCCGGCGGCCGCGTCGGCATGGCCAACGGCACGGCTCGAGCGCTGCTGGGCCGCGACCTGGTCTCGGGCGCGGCTGCAGCGGACGTGCTGCCACCCCGGCTCGCAGAGCTCGTGCGCCGGCGGCTGGAGACCACGGAAGACCTGGTGCTGGCAGGGGAGCGGGCGCTCGCGGTGACGCTGCGGAGCGTGGACCGCGACGGCCGGGACCTCGGCACCGTGCTGACCCTCCGGGACCGCACGCACCTGGAGGACCTCGGCCGCGAGCTCGACACCGTGCGTGCTCTCTTCGACGCCCTCCGCGCGCAGTCCCACGAGTACACGAACCGGCTGCACACCCTCGCCGGGCTGCTCCAGCTGGGCCACGTCGACGAGGCGCAGGACTACCTGCAGGAGCTCAGCGACGACCCGGTGGTGGACGGCGGCCGGCTGCGCGACCCCTACCTGCGCGGACTGCTGGCGGCGAAGGCCGCGGCTGCGTCGGAGCGGGGGGTGCAGCTGCGGCTCACCGAGGGCAGCGAGCTGGGGCAGGCCCTGTCCGCCCCGCTGGACGCCGTCACCATCCTCGGGAACCTCGTCGACAACGCGGTGCGCGCCGCGGCGGCGGGGCCGCGGCGACCTGCCTGGGTGGACGTGGCGCTCGCCCTCGACGGGGACACCCTCCACATGGCGGTGTCCGACAGCGGCGAGGGCGTGCGGCCGGAGGCGGCGGAGCAGGTGTTCGAGGACGGCTGGACGACCGCGGCCGACGACGGTCGCCCGCACGGGCTGGGCCTCGCCCTCGCGCGTCTGGCGGCCCGGCGGCACGGCGGCGAGGTGCGAGTCGTCTCCGTCGCCGGCCCGGACCACGGCGCCGTCTTCGCCGCTGAGCTGCGGCACGCCGTCGGCCTCGTGGGTGCGCCGTGATCCGGGTGCTCGTCGTCGACGACGACTTCCGGGTGGCGGACCTGCACGCGCAGTTCGTCGGCGTCGTCCAGGGCTTCGAGGTCGTCGGGGTCGCCCACACCGCCGAGGCCGCCCGCGTGGCTGCCGCCGAGCTGCGTCCGGACCTCGTCCTCCTCGACCTCTACCTGCCCGACGGACTCGGCAGTGACCTGGTCCCGGAGCTCGGGTGCGACGTCATGATGATCACCGCTGCGGCCGACGCAGCGTCCGTGCGCACCGCTCTGGGCCGCGGGGCGGTGAACTACCTCGTGAAGCCCTTCACCCGCAACGACCTCGCCGACCGGCTGCGGGCCTACGCGAAGTTCCGTGAGACGGTCGCGGGCGAGCGGGCGATGGCGCAGGTCGACATCGACCGCGCCGTCCGGGTGCTCCGCGAGGGCGACACGGTCGGTGGCGCGGTGCGCAAGGGCCGGTCCCCGCAGACCGCGGGGCTCGTGGTCGACCTCCTGCGTGAGGCGCGCTCCGCGCTCACCGCACAGGACGTCGCCACGGCCCTCGGCATCTCGCGGCCCACCGCCCAGCGCTATCTCGCCGACCTGTCCGACGACGGGCGTGTGACGGTCGCTCTGCGGTACGGCGCGACCGGCCGTCCGGAGCACCGCTACACCTGGACCGGGGCTCGCTGACCGATACTGGCTCGCATGCCCGTCGACTTCCGCCAGCAGGTCCACGAGCAAGCCCTGGTGGCCGCTGAGGCGATGCTGATCGCCGAGGGCTGGGACAAGCTCCGGTTCGGCGACGTGGCGACCGCGATCGGGGTCAGCCGGCCGTCGCTCTACGCCGCCTTCGCGAACAAGGAGGCGCTCGGAGAAGCCCTGGTACGCAAGGAGACCGACCGCTTCCTCGGCGGCATCTCCACCGTTCTCGACGCCCACACCGACGACGCGGCAACGGCCATCACCGAGGCCGTCGCGTTCACCTTCGCCGAGGCCGACCGCAGCCCCGTCCTGCGCGCCGTGCTCACCTCGAGCCAGGACGGCCTGCTGCCGTTCCTGACCACGCGTTCGCGCCCGCTGCTCGACACGGCGAGCGCTGTCCTTGTCCAGTGGCTGACCGCCCACACGACCGTCGCCGCCGGCGACATCGCCGACGGCGTGGACGTCCTGGTGCGGCTCGTGGTCAGCCACCTGGTGCTGCCTGCAGACGACCCGACGCGGACCCCGGGGAAGGTGGCCCGCGTCGCCCTGGCCTACCTGAGCTAGGCGATCGCCATCATCCGGAAGTCGGCCTTCGCAGTGCCGCAGTCCGGGCAGGTCCAGTCGTCCGGGATGTCCTCCCAGCGCGTGCCTGGTGCGATGCCCTCGTCCGGCCAGCCCGCCGCCTCGTCGTACTCGGTGCCGCACTGCATGCACTTCCAGATCCTCATGCCGCGACCAGCTTCCTGACGGCGTACCGCTTCTCCTGGCCCGGCTGGACGTTCGCCAGCGACAGGTCGCCTCCGTAGTGCGCCTCGACCCGCGGGTCCATGACCCGGCGCCACAGAGGCGGCACGAGCGCGAGGACGATCATCCCGGCGTACCCGGTCGGGAGCTGCGGTGCCTCCTCCATGTGCCGCAGCGACTGGTATCGCCGCATCGGGTTCGCGTGGTGGTCGCTGTGCCGCTGCAGGTGGTAGAGCAGCACGTTGCTCGCGGTGTTGTTGGAGTTCCACGAGTGCCGTGGCTGGGTGCGCTCGTAGCGGTCGCCCACCTTCTGGCGCTTGAGACCGTAGTGCTCCAGGTAGTTCACGACCTCGAGCAGGCTGAATCCCACGACGGCCTGCAGGACGAGGTACGGCGCGATGCCGAGGCCGAACGAGGCGAGCAGCACCGCGGCGAGGATCACCGTCATCGCCCACGCGTTCAGCACGTCGTTGCGAGCGTTCCAGCGGGTGCGGCCCGACCGCTGCCACTGTCGGGACTCGAGCTCCCACGCCGACCGCAGCGAGCCCACGACGGTGCGCGGCCAGAAGGCGTAGAAGGTCTCGCCCAGGCGCGACGACGCAGGGTCCTCGGGCGTCGCGACGCGGACGTGGTGCCCGCGGTTGTGCTCCACGTAGAAGTGGCCGTAGCCGGTCGGGGCCAGGGCGACCTTGGACAGCCAGCGCTCGAGGTCGTCGCGCTTGTGCCCGAGCTCGTGGGCGGTGTTGATCGCCACGCCGTTCAGCAGCCCGAGGGTGATGGCAAGCCCCACCTTGTCGACGACAGCGAGGTCGGTGCTGAGGTAGTAGCAGCCGGCGAAGAACGCGACGTACTGCAGCGGCAGGAACGCGTAGGTCGCCCAGCGGTAGTACCGGTCCGCCTCGAGCACGGCGACGAGCTCCTCCGGCGGGTTCTCGCCGTCGAGCCCGACCAGCCGGTCGAGGACGGGGAGGATGCCGAACACGAACATGGCGCCCCACCACCAGAACAGCCCCGAGCCGGTGGCGTGCACCAGGGCCCACATCACGACCGCCTGCAGCGGGACCGCCAGGCCCAGCAGCCACAGGTACCGCTTCCGATCCCGCCACGTGTCCATCTGAGGTCCTCCCTCGTCGATTGACAAAAGAGTCTCATATGTAAACTACGTTGACAAGAGGGTCACTCGTGTCAATCGCGTGGGGCGATGTGTGCGTGTCCACGCGCGATTCCTGAGCGGACGACGCGCACACATCCGGGGAGCCGAGGATGCGTGCGCCTCCGAGCGCGATGCTCACGCGGGCCACGCGCACACATCGCCCGAGACCCACCTCCGGGTGCGACGACGGGTACGACGAAGGGCGCGACCTCCGAGGAGGCCGCGCCCTTCCGGCCTACCTAGGAGAAGAGACCCAGGAGGGCGAAGATCTCGTCCTGCGTCGACTGCGGGACGATGTAGCCCTCCTCCTTCGTGATCTCGTCGTAGTGCGTGGCGATGTCCTCGGCCGTGACCGTGGCGCCCTTGCCGGCGAACCAGCCCTGGGCCAGGCCGGTGAAGACCTTGGCGTAGCGGCCGCCGGCGGCGGAGAAGGCACCGTGCGTGGTGGTGTTCGCCTCGGAGCACAGGTAGGTCACCATCGGCGTGACGGACTCGGCGGTCAGCAGCTGGCCGGCGTCGCCGAGCAGCTCCTCGGTCATCCGGGTGAACGCCACCGGCATGATCACGTTGGAGAGGATGTTGTTGCGGGCGCCCTCGACGGCGAGCACGTTCGACAGGCCGATCAGGCCGGCCTTGGCGGCGCCGTAGTTGGTCTGGCCGAAGTTGCCGAAGGTCGCGTTGGAGGCCGTGAAGACGAACCGGCCGTAGTTGTTCTCCTTCATGACGGCGAACGCCGGCTGGGAGACGTAGAAGGCGCCCTTGAGGTGCACGTCGAGGACCGCGTCGAGGTCCTCCCACGTGAGCTTCAGGAAGCTCTTGTCGCGCAGGATGCCGGCGTTGTTGATGACGATGTCGACCTTGCCGAACGCGTCGACGGCCGTCTTCACGATCGCGGCGCCGCCCTCGGGCGTGCTGACGGAGTCGTAGTTCGGGACGGCCTCGCCGCCCGCGGCCTTGATCTCGTCGACGACCTTCTGCGCGGCGGTGTGCTCGCCGCCGGTGCCGTCGACGCTGCCGCCGAGGTCGTTGACGACGACCTGGGCGCCACGGCGGGCGAGGTCGAGCGCGTACGTGCGGCCGATGCCGCCGCCGGCGCCGGTCACGATCGCGACGCGGCCGTCGAAGCTGATGTCCGTCACAGGTAGAGCCTTTCGAAAGACGACGCGGCTGCTGCTTGCGAGGCCGCCGATGGTGTGGTGAACCGGCGTTCATCCTGCCAGCAGGCCCTACCGTGCCCAGCATGGCGGTCCATGTGACAGATGACTCAGGTGTCCGCACGGTGGTCCTCGACCGGCCCGAGGTCCGCGGCGCGGTCGACGGCGAGCACGCGACCCTGCTGCGCGAGGCGTTCGAGGAGCTGGAGGCGCGGGACGACCTCAGCGTCGGGATCCTCACGGGCTCGGGGGGGCACTTCTGCGCCGGCGCGGACCTCAAGGCGGTCAGCAGCGGCCGGATGCCCGTGTTCGACCCGGGGGAGGGGCCCGGCCCGATGGGGCCGACCCGGCTGCGGCTGTCCAAGCCGGTCATCGCCGCGGTCGAGGGGAACGCGGTCGCCGGGGGCCTCGAGCTCGCGGTCTGGTGCGACCTGAGGGTGGCGAGCGAGACCGCCGTCTTCGGCGTCTACTGCCGCCGCTGGGGCGTACCGCTCATCGACGGCGGCACCATCCGGCTGGCGCGCATCGTGGGCCAGGGGCGCGCGATGGACCTCGTCGTGACGGGCCGCGGCGTCGACGCCCACGAGGCGCTGCAGCTGGGTCTCGCCAACCGGGTCTGCCCGCCGGGGGAGGCCTTGAGCACGGCTCAGGCCTGGGCCGCGCAGATCGCGGGCCTCCCGCAGCGCTGCCTGCGCAACGACCGCCTGTCGATGCTCGAGCAGTGGTCGATGACCGAGGACGAGGCGATCGCCAACGAGTGGCGGCACGGCATGGACAGCCTGTCCGCGGGGCTCGGCGGAGCCCAGCAGTTCGTCGACGGCGCAGGCCGCGGAGGGGCTGCCGCAACGTCCTAGGAAGTGGCGCCGCAGTCAGGCTCAGGGAAGAGGACGCAAGCAATAACCTGGGGGCATGCCGACGTACGACTACCGTTGTCGCACCTGCGACGCGTCGTTCGAGGTGCAGCGCAGCATCTCCGACGCGACCGCGGCCACGCAGCCGACCTGCCCGCAAGGGCACGCCGAGAGCATCCGGGTGTGGAACGCGGTCGCCGTCGGAGGTACGGCGACGGCGCCCGCTCCGAGCGGCGGGTGCTGCGGCGGAGGGTGCTGCGGGTGAGGCGGTCGGGAGCGGTCCTGGCGGCCCTGCTGCCGCTGCTCCTCACCGCCACCCCGGCGCGGGCGGCGAGTCACCCGCGCGTCCTGGACCACATGGGGGCGGCGACCTCGGTCGCGATCGTGACGACCCCGAGCTGGCGCAGCACGAGGGGCGGCATGACGCTCTGGCAGCGGAGCAGTACGGGGTGGCACGCCGTCCGCGCCGGCATCCCCGTCTGGGTGGGGCGGGGCGGCTTCCAGTACGCCAGCCGCCGGCACGAGGGCGACGGCACGACGCCGGCCGGGAAGTTCCCGATGCGGTTCGCGTTCGGTGGGCGCGCGAACCCGGGGACGAAGCTCAGCTGGACCGCCCTGCAGAGCAACTCGTGCTGGTCGGGGGAGCGCAGGGACTACAACACCTACGTCCGGCGGACCTGCACGTCGCGCGACGAGAACCTGTGGGCGTCGCGGTCGGTGGCCTACCGCTACGCCGCTGTCGTCGGGTTCAACGACGACCCGGCCGTCTGGGGCCGCGGGTCCGGCATCTTCCTGCACGAGACGCTCAACCAGCCGACCTCGGGCTGCGTGAGCATGTCCGAGACCAATCTGCTCTGGACCTTGCGCTGGATGCCGAAGGGCGCGTGGGTCGTGATGGGACCGCAGGCGTACGTCGCGAGCCTCTGACAGGATCCTTCCCGTGAGGGACGGCGACGGCTGGACGCAGTGCGAGCTCGGCCACCGGCACTGGGGCGTGTTCGGTGCGGCCGGCCTGCTGGTCGTCGCCCCCGGCCCGCTCGTCCTGCTGCAGCACCGCGCCGCCTGGAGCCACCACGGCGACACGTGGGGCGTCCCCGGGGGTGCCCGGGGGTCGGTCGAGACGGCGGTGCAGACGGCGCTGCGCGAGGCCTTCGAGGAGACCGGGCTCGACCAGGCGGGCCTCGAGGTCCTCAAGGAGCACCCTGACGACCACGGCGGCTGGACCTACACGACCGTCGTGGCCCGCGCCGACGCGCCGCTGAGCGTGCACTCGCTCGACCCGGAGAGCACCGACGTGCGGTGGGTCCCGCTCCGGGACGTCGACAGCCTGCCGCTCCACCCTGGCTTCGCCGGGAGCTGGCCGCTCCTGCGCGAGCTGCTGGGCTGAGATCCCACGGGGAGCCGCCCGGATCGGGCAGAATCGCCGTACAAGCACTTCGGAGGGGGAACCACCACCATGGCGGGTCGCGCACGCCTGCTCGCAGGCATCGCGGTCGTGATCAGCGGCACGCTGGCGGGTGGCGCGGCCTACGCGCTCAACGACGCCACGAGCGGAGGCGGTACGCCGACGGCGCTGTCCACGCCCAGTCCGACCCCGTCCGCCACGGCCGAGCCCACGCCGACGGAGACCCCGTCGCCGACCGCGAGCCCCACGCCGAGCCCGACGCCCAGTCCCACCGCGAGCCCGACCGCGTCGCCGACGGCCTCCCCGACCGCGAGCCCGACTCCGCGGGTCACCGCGAGCGCGACGCCGGGGACGAAGTACTACGCGTACCCGAAGCCGACCAAGACCTACTCCGGCCTCACGCTGAGCGGCGGCATCTCGCCGAGCCCGGGTGAGCAGGGCAGGGCCGGTGACACCTTCGTGCTGCAGTTCGAGGCGAGCGACGGTGACGGGACGATCTTCCTCACGAGCATCGACTGGGGCGACGGGACCTCCGACTCCGGGGAGTCGTCTCCCACGTCCTGCCCGCCGTACCCGTCGCCCACCTCGGCACCGGGGCCGTACCAGCCGCAGCCCGACCACCGCACCTTCCAGCGGTCCCACGTCTACGTGAGCAAGGGCGACTACCGCGTGGTCGTCCGGGTGCGCTCGCTGAACGCCGACTGCCACCCGAACGGGCCGAAGGCGGAGAACGGTGTCCTGGACTTCGCCGGTGCGAGTCGGGTCCACGTCACCTGACCTGCCACCTGACCTGTTGACGACGGCGGAGGGTGCTTCTTCCGCGACTACGGTGAGGTCCGTGCGGGCCCGTGACCTCCTCGACGTCGCGCTGCAGGCCGTGCCGGGCGCGCAGGCGCGCGAGGGCCAGCACGTCATGGCAGAGGCCGTCGAGGCGTCGCTGAAGAGGGGCGAGCACCTGCTCGTCCAGGCCGGCACGGGCACCGGCAAGTCGCTGGGCTACCTGGTGCCGGCGCTCGCCAGCGGCAAGACGGTCGTCGTCGCGACGGCGACCAAGGCGCTGCAGGCGCAGCTGGTCGACAAGGACCTGCCGCGGCTCGCCGACGCGCTCGAGGCGACCCTCGGGCGCAGGCCGAGGTACGCCCTCGCGAAGGGCCGCAGCAACTACGTCTGCCTGCAGCAGCTCGGAGGCGGCCCCGGAGCGCGCGAGCCCGACGAGCAGGAGTCGCTCTGGGACGGGCCGACCTCGATGCTCGGCCAGCAGGTCGTGAAGCTGCGCGAGTGGGCTGAGTCCGCGGTCACCGGAGACCGCGACGAGGTGCCCTTCCCCGTCAACGACCGGGCCTGGCGCCAGGTCAGCGTGACCGCCCGCGAGTGCCTCGGCAGCAAGTGCCCGGACCGGGTCGAGTGCTTCGCCGAGAAGGCCCGTGAGGAGGCGAAGGAGGCCGACGTCGTCGTCGCCAACCACGCGCTGCTGGCCGTCGCGACGTTCAGCGGTGCGCAGGTGCTGCCGGAGTTCGACGCCGTCGTGCTCGACGAGGCCCACGAGTTCGTCGACTCCGCCACGGACGCCCTGACCGTCGAGGTCAGCGGCGCGGCCGCCCGGCGCAACGCCGGGCAGGCCAAGACCTACCTCACGGCCCTGACCCAGGAGCGCCTCGACGACGCGGCGAAGGTCCTCGAGGGCGTGCTGCTCGGCACCCCCGCCGGCTGGATCAAGGAGCTGCCCGACTTCGTGATCGACGCCCTCGGCGTCGTCGAGTCGGTCTTCGGGATGGCAGCCAACGAGGTCGGCTCCGAGAAGGAGGACGACGAGGTCAGCCAGGCCCGCCGCGACCAGGTCCGGTCGGCGCTGACCGAGTTCGCCGAGTCCGCCGGGGTCATCCGGGAGCCGTCGGTCCAGTCGGCCGTCTACGCGACGACCGACAAGGTGCTGCGTGCCTCGCCCCTGTGGGTCGGCGGGGCCGTCGCCGACCGGCTCTTCGGCGAGTCCGTGGTCGTCGCGACCTCGGCCACCCTGACCCTCGGCGGGTCGTTCGCGCACACCGCCCGGTCACTGGGCCTGAAGCAGTCCGACGGGGCCGAGTACGGCGCGCCGGACAAGGCCGAGTGGCGCTGGCTCGACGTGGGCAGCCCCTTCGACTACGGCAAGCAGGGCCAGCTCTACATCGCGCGCGACCTGCCGGACCCGGGCAGGCAGTCCGCGGCCTGGCAGGACGCCGTCGACGCCCTCTGCGTCCAGCTCGTCGAAGCCGCCGGCGGTCGCACCCTCGCCCTGTTCTCGAGCACCGCCGCCGCGGGCCGCGCCGCCGCTGCGGTCCGCGCGAAGACCGACGTGCCGGTGCTGCTGCAGGGCGAGGACAGCCCTGGCGCGCTGACCCACGCGTTCGCCTCCGACGCCCGGACCTGCCTGTTCGGCACGCGGTCGTTCTGGCAGGGCGTCGACGTCCCCGGCTCCGCCTGCCAGCTGGTGATCCTCGACCGCATCCCGTTCCCGCACGTCGACGACCCGCTCATGAAGGCGCGGCTCGCCGACGCGGGGGAGCGCGGCTTCATGGACGTCACGCTGCCACCAGCAGCGGTGCTGCTGGCCCAGGGCGCCGGCCGGCTCATCCGCTCGACCAGCGACCGCGGTGTCGTCGTGGTGCTCGACCCGCGTCTGGCCACGGCGAGGTACGGCGAGGTGCTGCTGCGGACGCTGCCCGGCTTCTACCCCGCCCGCTCCCTCGACAGCGTCCTCGCCTCGCTCAAGGCCATCGACGAGTCCGCCGACGCGATCCGCGACCCCGGGCCGAAGCCGAGCGAGCGGCGCCGACGTGCGGTGTGAGTGCGGCACGGGTCTGCCCTACGAGCGCTGCTGCGGACCGTTCCACGACGGCACGCCCGCACCGACGGCGGAGCAGCTGATGCGGTCGCGGTACACCGCTTTCGCCCGCGGCCTGTCGTCGTACCTGCTGGAGACCTGGCACCCCACCACCCGGCCGAGGACGCTGGTGCTCGACCCCGAGCAGGAGTGGCTGTCGCTGGTCGTGCTCGAGGCGCGCGGCGGCTTCCTCGACAGCGACGGGATCGTCGAGTTCCGCGCGACCTGGCGGCAGCGCGGGGTGACCGACGTGCTGCACGAGCGGTCGAGCTTCGTCCGCGAGGACGGGACGTGGCTGTACGTCCGGGGCACTAGGCCGTAGCCCACGGCGCGGACGCGAGGTGCTCGTCGAGCGGGCCTCCCGGTGCGCAGCGGGGCGTCCGGTAGCCGTCGGGCATGTCGGGGTAGACGGTGCCCCAGTAGAGCCGGGCCAGCATCCGAGCCTCGCCCGGCGTGGCACCGAGCATCTGCGCCGTGTCCTCGTCGCGCTGGACGGCGGCGCACTCGGCCGTGTCCTCGCTCAGCAGGCCCTTCATGTGCATGGCCTCGTGCGTGAGGACGTGCACGGCGATCACCTCGTCCGTGGTCGGACGGTGCCGGTGGCCGCTGTAGTACCGCCGCAGGTCGGCGCACGGGTCGCGCTTGATCGTGGTCTGCTGCTCGGGCCGGCCGTCCTCGCCGTACCGGACGTACCCCAGCTCGCTCCCGAGGTCGGTCAGCGCCTGCCCGATCGACTGGCAGTGCACCCGCACTCCGTGGCCGACCAGCGTGCTCGCGACCCGGGACAGCTTGTCCTCCTCGTGGTGGCGGCGCACGACGGGGACCGCCAGGGCGATCGCCAGGACGGTGAGCAGGGAGACCGAGATGGTCGGGAACGGTCGTGGCCGGCCGAGCTCGTCGTGCCGGCGCGTCAGCCACCGACCGCCGATCCCCGCAGCCCCGAGGGCGGCGACGCCGCTCGCCGCGGACAGGACCGTGATCACTGACTCCTCATCGGCTGCCCGCATCGCTCACCTGAGAGGATGCGCGCGTGGACGAGCTCTTGGTCACCCGCGAGGGCGGGGTCGTGACGATCACCTTCAACCGCCCGGAGAAGCACAACGCGATCAACCTGGCGATGTGGGAGGAGTTCGGGCGGCTGATGCCCGTCCTGGCCGCCGACGACGACGTGGACGCCGTGCTGTTCCGCGGCGGCCCCGGGGGGCCGTTCAGCGCCGGCGCGGACATCAGCGAGTTCCAGACGCTGCGCAAGACCCCGGAGCAGGCGGAGCGGTACGGCGAGGCCGTCACCGGGGGCGAGCGGGCCATCATCACGTTCCCCAAGCCGACCGTCGCGATGATCGAGGGCTTCGCCATCGGCGGCGGCTCGCAGGTGGCCCTGGCGTGCGACCTGCGGCTGTGCACGTCGGGCTCGAGGTTCGGCATCACGCCGGCCAAGCTCGGCATCGTCTACGCGCAGCAGTCGACCGCGCGGCTGGTCGACGTCGTCGGCCCGGCCTGGGCGTCGTGGATCCTCATGACCGGCGACCTCGTCGATGCCGCGGCCGCGCTGCGGATCGGGCTCGTCCACGAGGTCTGCGACGACCTCGAGAACCGCACCCACGAGCTCCTGCAGACCCTCACCTCACGGGCGCGGGTCTCGCAGCTCGGCGCCAAGGCGCTCATCGGCCGCACCCTCGCCGGGCAGCGCCACGACGACGAGGAGACGCGCGGGCACTACGACGCCTCGCTGCACGGGGCGGAGTACGCCGAGGGAGTGGCCGCGTTCCTCGAGAAGCGGCAGCCCGACTTCAGGACCGCGCGGTCCACGCCTGAGGGCTGAGCCGCACGACGTAGAAGCCGCTCGCGGTGTCCGAGTACCAGATCTCGTGCCGCTGCGGCACGAACGCCGGCGAGCTCATCGCCCAGCCGCCCTTGTCGATCGGGTCGCCGTCGGTCCCGAGCGCCGGCTTGTTGACGTAGGCGACCTCACGCGGGTGCAGCGGGTCGCGGATGTCGAAGACCCGCAGCCCGCTGACGAGCATCGAGCAGGCGAGCAGCCCGGGGTCGACCCGCGACGGGACGTTGCAGTAGTGCGCGGCGTACCCCTGCCCGACGCCCTTCGCGCCCGGGTCGTCCTGCTGGGAGCCGGCGCGCTGCTTCACGTCCCACACGGGCAGCCGGATCCGCGCGACGACCCTCGGGTGCCGCTCGTCGGCGAGGTCGATGATGTGCACGCCGCCGACGTTCTCCTCGGCGGCGTAGGTGAAGACGTTGCTGTCGAACTCGTCGAACTCGATCGCGTACGGGTGGCCCTTGACCGTCACGGGGAGCACGTTCTGCGGGATCGTGACCTCCGGCCAGCTCATCTCGCTGACCTCGGTGACCGTCGGGTTCGCGACGTGCTTCTGCACCTGGCTGACGTCGAGGATCACCAGGCCGCCGCCGCCACGCAGGATCGTGCTGGCGGCGTCGTTGGTGACCTCGGCCAGGTAGGCGCGGTTGCCGTCGGCGGAGATGTTGAGGCCGTGCACGACGTACGCCGTGGAGCGCCACGCGATCGCCGGCAGCGACGGGTTGCGCAGGTCGATGGCCGTGATGCCGCCGGCACCGGTGCTGGTCGCCCAGTAGGTCAGGCCGTCGGGGGAGAACCCTCCCTCGTGGCCCAGCACAGCCAGGGGAGCAGTCGCCCGGATCTGCGGGGTCCGGCAGTCCTGGCTGACGTCGTAGACGTCGACGAAGCCGACCTGCGTCGTCGGCGAGCCCATGTTGGCCACCAGCAGCCCGCTGCGCTGGCTGACCCGCAGCGACTCGTGCGGGCTGAGCATCGCCGGGGACCGCAGGATGGCGGTGCGCACCGGCCGAAGCGGGTTGCTCATGTCGAGCACGTAGGTGCCGACGGGCGTCTTCTGAGCGTCCTTGCCGGTGATGAGCGAGCTGTCGTAGAAGGCGCAGACGTGGCCGGCCTTGTCGGTGTACTTCTCGACGCGGAAGCCGCCGCTGTTGCCCGTGCTCGCGACCACGCGGGCGTTGCAGGTGTAGCCCTTGGCCGCGCGGCCGCTGGTGAAGTCGCTGAGCGGCACGCGACCCCGCACGCCGGTCTCGGGCAGCGAGCCCCGGTCGCAGGGCGCCCCCGGCGTGCTCGGGAAGCGGTGGTCGTAGTAGCTGTTCGGGTGCCCGATGGAGTGCATCGCCACGTAGTCGCTGACGAAGGGGATCGGGTCCCTCGCGGGCGCGGCTCCTGCGGTCTGGCTCAGCAGCAGGACGGACGCGAGCAGCAGGATGCGGGGGGCGCGCATACCCACATGAAACAGGACAGAAGCGCTCAGGCCCAGGGGAAGGGCGCTCTGTCCGGTTCGGTCCAGGTGCCCCGCGCGGCGTCGCTCCTCAGCGTCGTCTCGTCGTAGAAGCGGCTGAGCAGCGCCTTGTCGAGCAAGGGCGGGTTGTGGGCGACCAGCTCGTCGAACGACGCGCCAGGCTCCTGCGCGACGTGGTGGCCGACCAGCTCGAGCCACGCGACGGTCATGGTCACGTGGAACGTGCGGGGCACGCCGGCGTCCGTCGCGGTCTGGCGGATGCCCTCCGTGACCAGGGCTTTCGCCTGCTCCGGCCCGACGCGGGTGATCGCGAGGTAGGTCAGCTCGACGTGCTGGCGGTGGCCGAACCCGGCGCCACCGGCGGTGACCTCGGCGAACAGCTCCGGGAAGGTCGTCACACCTGCAGTGTCGCGCGCCGGTCAACGGCATTCGGCAGGATCGGCCCATGATCCGCACGCCGGACGACCGGTTCCTCGACCTTCCCGACTACCCCTTCGCCCCGGCCTACGTCGACGTCGGCGACGGGCTGCGGATGCACTACGCGGCTGCGGGACCGGAGGACGGTCCGGTCGTGCTGCTCCTGCACGGGCAGCCGACGTGGTCCTACCTCTACCGGCACGTGATCAGGGAACTGGCGAGCAAGGGGGTGCGGGCGATCGCGCCGGACCTGATCGGCTACGGGAAGTCCGACAAGCCGACGTCCCGCTTCGACTACTCGCTGAAGGCCCACGTCGGCTGGGTGTCGGCGCTCGTCGAGGGCCTGGACCTGCGGGACGTCACGCTGGTCTGCCAGGACTGGGGCGGACCGATCGGGCTCGGCGTGCTGGCCCGCTCACCGGATCGCTTCGCGCGGGTGGTCGCCGCGAACACGATCCTGCACAACGCGTCCCCGGAGCTCGAGGGCCGGCTGACGTGGACTGTCCACGGGACGGAGGGGGAGCGGGTGGTCATCCAGGAGGCGCTGCTGGACTACGTGCTGATGTCCGTGCGCTCGCCGGAGCTCCGCGCCTCGGTGCTCGTCGACTTCGCGACCGAGCGCTCGCTGTCCGCGGCCGAGCTCGCGGCCTACGACGCGCCCTTCCCGACCGAGGAGCACATGGCGGGGCTGCGGCAGATGTCGGCGCTCATCCCGCTGACGCGCAACGACCCGGGCACCCGGATCAACAACAGGACGCTCGAGGTGCTGAGGGCGTGGACCAAGCCGTTCCTCACGGCCTACTCCACCGGCGACCCGGCCACGCACGGCTGGGCAGAGGTGTTCCAGTCCTGGGTGCCGGGGGCCGGCGGCCAGCCGCACGTGACGCTGCCGGGAGGGCACTTCCTGCAGGAGGACGCAGGCGAGCCGCTCGCCAGTGTTATCCACAGATCATTAGTACAATAA